>VXOI01000186.1 GCA_009840175.1 Chloroflexota bacterium
TATCAGTCTCGTGGGTTCGTTGTTGTTTATAATACACTGGGGCAAGTAACCCCGGCGTCCGCCGAAAGGTGGAGGGATGTCTAGGCGCTGGAAAATCGATCAACTACAATGAATGTGAGGCCCCGGTCACTAGCCGGGGCCTCACATTTACAAAGCGGGATTGACGGGCCGCATTGTCCACAGCCCTTAACAAGGCTTGATACTGCCGCGGTCCGGCTATGACCGGAAGGCGGAGCAACCCGAACGGAGGAGAAAGACGATGGCGGCATACGTGATCATAGGCATGACCATAACCGACAGGGCCGCGCAGGCGGAGTACCGTGCTCGCTTCCCCGAAGTGCTGGCGGCCTACGGCGGCAGGGTGATGAGGCCGGGGCCAGCCACCGGCGACGAGACCGCGCCCCAGCCGGCGGTCCTGGAGTTCGGGACGGTCAAGCAGGCGATGGACTGGCACCTGCTCAGGAATGCCACCCCCAGGCAGGCCGAGGTGCGGGATCTGCGGGACCGGATGGGGACCGTGAACAGGGTATATGTGGTGAGCGGCGACGATATCGGGTAGCGGTCACGTAGAGACAAGAAACAGAAACCTCAGGCTGGACTAGCCTGGGGTTTCTTATTGTTCACGTCTCAGCGGGTGTCCATCGTTGCTCATGATACCATTCTGCGGTCATGAAGTCGCCAACTCGTCCGAGGTGTTAGGCAGTGCTGTTTTTGGTCATCGTAACCGGGATCCTAGCCGCCATATACACGGGCCCTTACTTGTACTGGCGGTATATACAGGAATTGCGCCCCTGCGTATGGTTCGTCAGGTGGTCCAAGGTTGGTTCGCTTACCTCTTGGCTCGTCTTCTCGCTCTTGCTCTTGATATGGCTAACTTGAAATCGTCGTAAGGAAACAGCCCAACCATAAACCCGAGGGCGAAAGCTGCCACCAGGTAGCCAAACAAGTCTTTGATCTCAAGTTCTACCATTTCACCAGCGACTCCCCGCATAAGCTTCACTGGGCGACAGAAGTAGGCTCCCACATCTTGGCCTAAATATAGCCTGCACCCCGGCTTACAGCCCATTTAGCTAATGAATGCGGTCGCGAGAGTGGACTGAAAGCCGGGGTCCTCTCTACGGGTCTAGTGTGAGCAACTGGGCTATAATACGGAACCACAGGGAGGTTGGCAAGGGTCCATCGCACCCGACTCAGGATCGGGTAGGGGTGCCACCCCTGGCGAGTTTGAATCTGATCCTCCCCGCCGCCCCACGCGCCAGCGAACGCCAACCAATCAAAGCCACCCAGATTGCCTAAAGCCACCCGACGGTCTATCCCCACACTCTAGTGGGGAGATCGGGTTACCGCCTAGTTGCCTGGGAGGCAACGGTGTCACCGCCGAGGGTAAACTGACACACCCAGATTGTCGCCGGGGGCGGGAGACTTGCAAGGTTAGTGGGCTCGCAGGTAAGCCGGGTTCCCGAGTGAGGAAGGATGCAGAGTAGGGAGGTGTTGGAGAGGCGGGCCAGGTTCCCGTCCACGGCGGGGGCTCAGTGGCAGCTAAGGCGCCAGCGCCCCCTGCATATCAGCGCGCCACCGCCGCCAGAACCACCGCATCTGGAGCTCGTCCGACGTACCTGGTTCGGGCTTGAGCATCCCCCTGGAGATGTCTGACCACTCGACCTCGCGGGCGGCGAAACCCATCTGGCACGATTCCAGTGCCTCCACGTCGTCGGGGGTGGCGAAACCGCCCGGCCCGAGGAAGGTCAAAAAGCTGTCCTCGCACCGCTCCTCTCTAGTTCCCTCCTGTCGCACATCACTACCCACCAGCGGGGGCTTTCTTGTCCCTCCCGTCGCGTCTCAATCAGTCGGCGAGCTTTCGCCACGTTTACAGAACCAGAACTAGAGGGAGATAGAAGATAGTCCAGGCATGGGAATACCGAGAGCGGGAAGGTCGCCCAACGTGGACTGACGAAGAGCCTGAATTTCGTCGGCTTCACCTAACAGGCCGGGAATACCAGCCGCCCCACACTCCTTTCCTTCTCCGAAGCAGGGCTATGAAGAGAGGATTGGTCCAGATGAGCGTCTTCCAGACCGGCCACTGGTCGAATCGCCTGTTGGACGGCTCTACCGGCGGATTCCGTATCAACCTGACGCTGCCGTTCCTTTCCCTTGCGAGCTTTCTCAGGGCCCAGTAGAAATCAACATCCTCTCCGATCCAGGCCATCTCATCATATCCTCCCACCTGTTGAAAAGCGTCTTTGCGGCAGAACTGGGCCGCGCCCTGAACCATTCCGAAGAGGCGGCTGAACAACGTCCACGCCCGCAGATGAAGCCTGATGAGAATGCGCTTTGGCTTATAGCGAACGTCCACTCCCCCTCCTACACAGGCGGGGTCGCTCATTGCGGCGTAAATCTCTTCGAGGATGGTGGGCGGGACCGTAACGTCGGCATCTATGAATACCAGCACGTCCCCTTCCGCGTGGCGCGCCCCGGAATTACGTGCCCTGGAAATGCCCTGCGCCGGCTCGTGAATGACCTTCGCGCCCATGCGTTGGGCAATGGAAGCAGTGGCGTCGGTGCTGTTGTTGTCGACGACCACCGTCTCGATGCGGGCATCAGTGTGGGAGCGCAGTCTTGCCCTGGCGGCCTCCAGCGAGTCGAGCGTCGCCGCCAGGTAGGCTTCCTCGTTGAAGGCAGGGATGACAACGGTGATGTTCACTGGCAGCTAAAGAGCGCTCTGGTGAGCGAGTCAGTCCGCACCTGGGGGCGAGAGGGTGTCATGGCCCCAGCCTACTGAACCCGTTGCCCGGTAGTCAACTCCGTAGTTGGGGCTTCTTGTCTCTGGGCGCACCTTGGCGTGCGTCCTAAGCACACAGAGGTGGCGGTAGCGGGTTGACACACAGGCACCTCCCCTCCTATGGTAACCGGCGCTCAGAACGAGACTGCCTCCGGGGAGAGTGGAGCCAATGAAATACGAAGCCGGATACAACGCCGCCTACGCCGAGATATACGCCGCCCTGGACGACCTAGACCACCCCCGCCGGTGCGATGGCTGCCGTCCCTGCGAGGTGATGAAGGCGACGTTGGAGTGGATGATGCAGGGACTGAGCCGGAGGCTGACTCAGGAGGAGTTCTACAGTCTGGCGAGGGTGCTGAAGTCGGCGGAAGGGAATGCGATAGGGGAATGGCAGAACAAGCCGTCTGATACAGTCTAGGGCCAGCTACACCGCCGCGTCCGGCCACGGCGACTCAATCCGCAATCGGCCTATCCGCGCCCCCGAAATGCCTCCCCTGGCGCAAAGAGGGATGGGGGCGGCTCAGAAGGGAATGTTGATGGAATCGCCAGCCAGCCAGCGCAGAGCCTGGAACTCGCTACCGGCAGGAACATCAAATACCAAATAGCCGTCCAGTCCATACCCCTTCAGCAACTCGAATTGCCCTTCCAAAAACTCCACCGAGCGCGTGGCGACACTGGCCCGGTCGCCGGCCGGCATCACCCGCACTATCCCCGTCCGCTCACTGCCGGACTGGTCTCCGCAGGCGTAGCGGTATGTCCCGGCTTTGTTGAAAACGTGGGACAAGGACCTGCCTGGAGGGAGTTCGGCCCGGCCATTGGGTCCGATTGCGACCGAGGCGTCCTCGAAGGCCAGATACTGAGTGGCGTCGGCCTCGCTCTGCCAGCGGACCGCCGTCCCCGGCTCAATGAGGGCACGGTTCCCGTCGAAGCAATCGCCCTCATCCACTCTGACTAGGGCCTCAGGTTCGCCGCGAAAGTCCTGCCAGACCGTTTCGGCTATGGCCACAGGGTTGTGGGGCCTGTCGGCGGCGTCGCGCAGTTCGGCGACGGAGCTAAGAACATTGATAGTGATTCTATCCACCGTGTGGTTCTCAACCTTGAGGCGCGCCAGAATCAACTCGCTGTCCGGGCTGGACGGGAACAGTGCCCATTGCCGGACTGCTCCGTCGGGGTCGATGGTGGAGTAGCGAAGCTCCGGCAAGCGTTCCAAACTGACCACGCTCACGTGTAGCCTCCGGCCCTGGAAGTACTGCCCAAAATTGGGGGAACTCAGCAACCCGGATGACATCAGTGTTCCGAAAGAGTAGTCCACCAGGTCCCTGTAGGATTCGTCATCCCTCAAACCGTACTGCACGAGCAGCAGGTAGCGCTCGCCTTTCATGGTGAGTAGCACCTGCCATGTCCCCGGCCCGTCGTCGTTCTGGAACTCCAACACCGCCCGCGGGTCCCCCGAAGGTATAGCGGACAACTCTTCGTACAACAGGGGGAATCCGCTCTGGGAAAGGCTTTCCCGAATCGCCTCCACGAATTCCTCCAAGCTCTGTTCCTCGTTCGACTCTGAAAGGTCGAATTCCATCATTTGCGCGAATCCGCCCCGCTCCGGGGCAACGGCTTGGAAAATAAAGCCTGAGTCCGCGTCGCCGGGCCGCGCGTGGGTCCAGGCCGCCGGCATCTGTACGGAATGGCCGGTGAGGGGGCTCTCAAGGACAACCATCTTCCCGAAGGGGCTGTCGACTTCCGGCGGGCCCGGCGGCACGACAAACGCACCCGCGCTGGACGGGGCCCGGTGCGCCGACAGGAAGTAACCGCCGACGTCATCACCGTCCAGCTCGTGGACAACCACCAGATACTCACCCGTCATCGGGGCCTGGTACACCAATTCCGAGTTCGTCCCAAAGAGTCCGCCGCCGCTGTCGTCGTCGTAGGCGACCTGGTTAGCGTACGAGCCAAGAAAGTCAATGTGCAGGGTGGTATCCACCAGCCATGAGTCTGAGCGTATCCGTACCGTATCTCCCTCTTCGAGACGGAGCGAGTACCAGTCGCGGTCGCCGGGATAGTCGATGCTTCCGGCGACGGTTCCCCGCAGTCCCAATCGCCCTCCGTCGTCGGGGTCGGAGAAAGGGAGCAGTTCCACGCTGCTGCCGATGTCGAAATCAACTGGGCCGTGCGGAGTCGTCTTCACCGTGAGGAAGTGGTGCCCTTCCGGCGACACTTCCATGCTGCCCCGTTCGTTACCGCCAAGCCCGTTGTCCACATCCAGGAGGACATTACCCCACGGGTCGGCCAAGCGGAAGGATGCGGGGACCAGGCTGTCAATCTCAAACTCGACCACCCTGGCGGAGCCTGCGTCCAGCATGAACATCGCGGAGTCCCAGTGGTTCTTCAGATTTGCTGAGAACTCGAGGCTCGCCTCGTTCTCCGAGAAGCTCCGGTTGCCCACTCCCCAGGGGTCCTGTCCCTGAATGAGCTGCCGGACTAAGGGTTCGAGGTCAGCCGCCGACGCCACTAGGGCGTACTCGGCCTCGGTGATGGACAAACCGGAAATGCCTATGACCTCGCCCCTGCGGTTGACGAGGACGCCGCCGCTCTGTCCCCCGGCGATGACCGCATCGGTCTGGAAGTAGGTTATTCCTGGTTGGTCCCACTGGCGGTACTGGGAGAGGACGCCGGAGACAATGGTGGGCTCAGGGAACGGTTCGCTCTCCCCTGGGTAGCCCAGCAGGAAGAGTTCGCTACCAACGGCCAGGTCCTCGCCGTCCCGCATTTCCAGGGGCGGGGCGTCCACGTTCAACGGCCCGAGAACCGCAGTGTCGCTGACCGGATCCCACGCAGCCACCGGCGCAGTCAGCTCAGCGCCGTCGGGGAAGACGACCCGCGCTTCCTCGAAGGGCCACACCACGTGATGGTTGGTGACCACGTAGCCGCCCTCTACTAGGAAGCCGCTGCCCGTGCCGATGGGAGTCTCGATATAGGCCACCGACTGGGAGAGCATTGCGTAAATCTTGGCAGCCGCCATTCTCTCAGTGGGGCTGGAAGCCGGTGCCGGTGCCTGGGTTACTGTGGGGGCACGAGTGGGCACCGGAGTATTTGTAGGCTCGGGCGTGGGCGTATCAGTGGGAGCGGGCACGAGCGTATCAGCGGCCTGTGTGGAGATGCCGACGGTAGCGGGCGGAGTAGGTGCGGCAGGACGACCGTTTTCGCCCGCGCAAGCAATCAGCATACCCGCAAGAAATAGGCTTGCAGGCAAGGTCAAGATATAGAGACGCGGCATCATCTCATCCCACTTGGACGTGATGTTCTCTCGGGCAATGGCGAGGGTCCTGTGGAGAAATCGAATTATATCAATGCTATAGTTGCCCGTGGACCAGACCATCGGAGCGGCAGCGATTCTACCTCTCGGCTCAGCAGGTCCCTCAAGGCGGAACAAATGCGAATAGTCTCACTCATCCTCTTAGTTGTAGTGGCTTTGACGGTCCTTGCTTGCGCAGACAGCGAGCCTGAATCCTTGTCCACACCTGTCCCTGAACCGACACCCGCTGAGACACCGAACATAGCCGCTACCGTGGAGGCGGGAATCGTATCAACCCGAGAAGCGGATTCCTCCATCCGCGCAACAGTCGAGGCGCAGGTTGCCATGACTCTGGCCGCGCCCACCGCGACGCCTGTCCCTGAACCGACGCCACGACCCACTCCGACCTCCACGGCCATACCAACTCCTACAATTGCGCCTACCCCAACACCGACAAGGACTTCAGTATTAACTCCGACCGCCATCCCGACCGCCGCCGAACGGCAGCTACCCGGTAACTGGTATCGAAACGCGGACTGGGAACACTCTTTGGTTGAAATTATGAAGGGGATAGACCCTGACACGGCCTACGAAGTGCGCGTCGCCACTCTGGACGCTACCCCGGATAGTGCTGACCAGGATTTGGCATTCAGTCTAGGGTGCATCGGACCTACCCAAGTAGGGTATCTCTCCCCTTACTCGGGCGAAATGCTGGATTATGTGGACACTTTCGTTTTCGGAATTTGGGATGACGCAGCCGGTGAGTACCTGGCGGACCACGAGCACTTTTATTCCAGTCCGGTACTGACTGATGACGGTTTAAGCATATACATCACCAATAATGCACAATTGCGCCAAATCATTACCACGCTGACCCACGCTGCTGAAGGAATGGAACCAGCTCAGTCCCTTGTATCGGGAATGTGGGACCAAGATGACGATGACGACTTTGGTTTGTGGTCCGAATTTGACTCTGCCGGAATCGGCGATGCCTTGTGGTACCTGGGTTGTTTCGGGGATTCACAGAGTGCTTACGGGACGTACCAAGCCATACCAGCAAATCTTTGGGAATACTCCGCGCGCCATGCCGGAGGGCCTGGGGCGATTTATGTTGGTGACCTGAGCCAGTTGGCCGGACCTGCTCCCACGTGGGAGTTGGGAGACTTCGACGGAAACGTGCCGCTGGATTCGCTGGAGCGGCATCTCTGGATCTACGAGAGCCCCTTCTACTGGGAGCTAATCGACAAGGCCAACCTCACCGACCCCGCACCCATGACATCTTACGGCGAAACCATTACCATCCGGCACGCCTGCATCAACCGAGTCCTTCTGCCGTGTGTGCTGCTGGAGACCTTCTTCGCCCCCAACCTGCTGGAGCGCACTGACGGAAGGCTTCAATTCATCACAACTTCTTTCCCTGAACTTGGTCTGGCTGGGCCTGACACCCTCAGCTTGGTGGCCGACGGCACCTTGGACTCCGCCACCGTCTACGGTGGCTACGTCGGCGGTGAAATACCTCCCATCGAAATCCAGAACCTCTGGGGTATCTACTCTTCCAGCGAGCAGGAGTTCGCGGCCGCGCAGGCCATCATCGGGGACATCGAGGAGCTGGTGCTGGCCGAGACCGGCGGCGTCGTAATGAACCACAACTGGTACGCCGGCAATGACCAGTTCTTCTTCTGCCGAGAGAAGATCGACACGCTGGACGGGTTCGAGGGCAAGAAGACCCGCAGCCATAGCGCGGCCCTGTCGGACTGGATTGACGGCATGGGAGCTCGTGCTCAGTTCGTGGCCTTTGCCGAGGTGTACACGGCCATAGAACGCAGCATCCTAGATTGTGGCGTCACCGGAGCGGATCCCGGCTATGGCCAGCGATGGTACGAAGTGACCGATTTCCTGATGGGTCCCCTGCTAAGCTTTCCCTTCAACAACAATGTTATCAATGCCGAAAAGTGGGCCACGATTCCTGAAGACCTTCAGCAAATCATTTTGGAAGAAGCGGCCAAGTCTGAGCTGGAAGCCCTGCGTCTGGCATCGATTCAGAACGAGATGGGACTTATCGAGCTCACCACCGAGTTTGGCGCTGGCCGAGACAGGATGGAGTTCATTCCATTTCCCTACGAGATCAAGTATCGCGGCTTGGACGCTGCAGCAGAATACGTGGTGCCGAGATGGGTGAACCGTGTTGGAGACACCCGCCATCCCATTATCGCCAACAGTTTCAACAACAAGATTGGCCCGATAGTCGGGCTCAGAATACGAACTGACGGCTCAGTTGCAAAAGTTCCGATAACCCAGGGCCCTTACGCTGGCAAGACAGTGGAGCAGGCGTTTGCCGATTAGCACCCTGGAAAAACCGCAAGACCAAGCGACAGTCTACTCGCCAGTCGTGCTCCCCAGGTAGTCCTCCCTGGCACGGTCCACCGCCTTGGTGGCGAGTCCGGCCAGCTCAGACCTCCGGTCAGCAGTCCAGGCGTTGGACTCCACCAGGCTTGCCACTGATCCCTGGAATCGAGGCATCACGTGGCGGGCGATGAGTTCGTAGGAATGTAGCACCTGTTCCCTGGTGGCCCACTCAGTAGCCTGAACGAGGATTCTGCCGAACCCGCCCGATTCCTCATCCAGCCGGAGGATATGTTCGACCAAATCGTCGGGAGTGCCAACGCACCAGCTGTGGGTCTCCACCATATCATCGATGACCTTGTCTTCGGGGACACCGGATCCTTGGAACAGACCAAGGGTGTTTTCAAAGTACTGGCGCTGGTATCGTCCCGCCCCGTGCCGGGCCTGCTCAACGGCTTCCTTGCGGCTTTCGGCGAGGTGAACGTGGATCACCAGGTCCCAGTCGTCCCGGTTGACGGTCTTGTTGTTCTCGGCGGCGGTCTCCTCGGCGATTTTCCAGAAATCGGCCAGGTTCGGAGCAATGGCCCCAGGCAGCCTGACGGTGTTGAGGGACAGCACCGCGATTCCGTACTTCCCGGCGCTGATCATTCCGGCCGGCGACTGGGAGGCGGCGACAGCCACCGGCATGTGCGGTTGCGAATAGGGGCGAAGATGGACCCGCGCTTCCCTCAGGGTAAACCAGTCCGACTCGTAGGAAATGGGTTCTGTCTCGGTCCAGAGCCGAAGGATCATGCCCAGGGACTCGTCCATGCGCCTGCGCTGGGTCGAAGGGTCAATGCCCATCATGTAGGCATCCCCGACCAGTGCGCCGGGCCCGGCCCCCATCATCACCCGCCCGCGAGTCATGTGGTCCAGCTGAATCATCCGGTTGGCGACAATCAGGGGGTGATGGTACGGGAGGCTGATGACGCCGGTCCCCAGCTTGATGTTCCTGGTCCGCTGGGCCGCGGCGGCGAGGAATATCTCGGGAGAGGCGATGGTCTCCCAGCCGGCGCTGTGGTGTTCGCCCACCCACGCTTCATCAAAGCCCAAGCTGTCCAGCCATTCGATGAGCTCCATGTCCCGCTCGAGGGCCAGCGTTGGGTTCTCCCCGACCGGGTGGAAGGGAGCCATGAATATGCCGAACTTGAGCCGGTTTGGAAGAGTCAAGACTTGCCTCCTCTATGGGGGAAATTTCGACCCGACGGCACCAGCGGTGATTCCGCTACCGGGTCGCCAAAGTCTACGGCTGAATTACTCAGCCCGGCGGGCGTGGAGTTTGGGGATGAGTCCAGTCTAGCACAGGGTGAGGGCGTGAGCTCGCGGGCGCAGGGTGTAGCCAGTCTAAGGTTGGGGATCACTAACAAGCGCCCACAGGGGCAGACTTACCGCCCCTATCCTTGCTGACTCCGAGACCAAACTTCGTCTATCTTCCGGTTGATGCGGTTCCACTTCCAGCGAATACGGTCGTCAACATAAGGTAGACCTTGATAGGGGCGCTTCTGAGGTATCACCTGAAAGACCGGTTTCTCCAGGCCATAGGCGATTTCTACTTCCGTCTCGACACCGGGGGCACTGTGGGTATCTTCACCCACTAGGACTATAACCAGGTCACACTCGCGAATGGCGGACTCAGCCCTCATTTTCCATTCTTCGTTGGGATAGGCCTCGTTGAGCGAGGAGTTATGCACTCGGTGGGGCATATTCTCTTGGGCCTGAGCGAAGAAGCTGTTCTTGAGGTCTGCGTCTCTATCAAACTCAAAGCTAACAAAAATACTCAGGGTAGCCATAACTTCCTTGATGATCCTCTTGGGCAATACCCGTTTGTGGGGTTTGATAGTAAAGGACTCTCGCCTCTTTGTAGCAGGTTACTTTCTGTAAGGGCGGCTTGCAACTGTCACGGCAACTATGGAATCTACCTTCCTACACTAACTTGCTCGTCGCCCACTTACCCTCCCTCCATCGAGAGGCATCAATCAGTGGCGCTACTGTTGCGGCACCGGTTCCGTCCTGCCCTCCAGCCTTTCACACAGCAGAAGCGAAAAGTCCGCAACCTTAGCCTGCGCAAAGACGCGAGAATGTTTCGTACTCAGGGAATTTAGGGAATTTGATGACACTTGGCTAATGCGCCGGATACCACATGGCGTATAAACTAAGAGTAGCTACCACCACATTTGAGGAAATTCATCTTGCCAGAACTGTTCAACTTCAGGGCCGGGAGCTATCCAGAATATCCAGAGCCTTTCAGACAAAGCCTGCTGGAGCAATACAAGCTGTGTCTCCAGTCCGCCGACGCCGCCAGCGGGCGCAGGGAGGCATCCAACCGATACCTCATCACGCTCAACGTAGCCCTCGTTGCCCTCTATGGACTCCAGTCCACCGGCTCGGTGAACCTTTACCTTCTGGTCCCCGTGGCCCTGGCAGGGCTTATTGTCTCCTTCCTGTCCCTGCACATCATCGGGGGCTACAAGAAGCTGAACGCCGCCAAGTTCGACGTCATTCTCAAACTGGAACAGTATCTACCCGCGGCGGCGTTGGGCCACGAGTGGGAACTCTTGCGGGAGCCGCCCAAGGGCAGAGCCTACTGGCCGGTCTCCGACCTGGAACGGCGCATCTACTGGGTGTTCGGGTGTCTGCACGTTCTGCTTCCGCTGCTGGTCGCCGTGGTGCTCCCCCTGGTAGGGATCACCGACTGGCCTCATCTGACAACCTAATTTTCAGGAGAACTCAAGTGCAACGTGTCTTCATCAGCTTCGATTACGACAACGACTCAGACCTAAAGAACGCATTGGTAGGCCAGGCCAGGTACCCCAACTCTCCATTCCAGATAGCGGACTGGTCGGTCAAGGAACCCCTTTCCGGCAACTGGCAGGCCCAAGTTGCAGAGAGAATGAAACGGACCAGCGTGGTCGCGGTCATGTGCGGTTACCGAACCCACACTGCACGGGGAGTTGCGGAGGAGGTCAGGATCGCTCAACGGCTTGGCAAGCCGTACTTTCTGCTGGCGGGCAGGAGCCAGGGAAACAACACGAAGCCGACAACTGCTGCGCCGAGAGACAAGATGTACAGGTGGACCTGGGACAACTTGGTGGCGTTGCTCGCGGGAAATCGGTAGGGGCAGGTCGGTTTTAACTGCGGCAATCCGCGAACATTGCACTAGGCAGGAAAAGCAGACACGCCATGAACGATAGCAGACTACCTACTTCTGGGCGGCGATACACACGCAGTTTTGGTTTCTCACGAGAGACCTCGATACAGTATGGGGACGTTTTCATATCTCATCAGAGCAACGACCGGCCCGCCGCGGAAAAGGTCGCCTTGACCCTCGGTCGGATGGGCTACCCCTGCTACTTAGGTATCTTCGACCCCAGCGTTGCCGGTAACGACCCGTACTTGGAAAGCTACCTCCGACAGGTCATAGGCCGATGCCGCGCCCTGATGGCGATAGTTTCACCAGCAACAAGGTCCTCATGGTGGGTTCCGTTGGAGATAGGAGTTGCGCTGGAAAAGGAGAAGCACATCGCCACATTCTTGCTCACCGAAGTAGACCTACCGAGTTATCTTTGGCTGTGGCCGATGCTACGGGATGACCAGGACGCAGTCAGTTGGGCCAACGACCTCGGCAAGTACTCGGTAACTCAGATAAACCACTATTGGCGGGCTCGGACCAGACTTCAGAAACGCAGTTATGCGGGTTGAAGTCTCGCCACCGGAAGCAAGAGGTATAAAGACCTGTTTATTTTCTCGCGATGGTCGGTGGCTTTCCTGCCGAGAACGGTGCCACACCCACTTGGGACTGCAAGAGCGTCCCTGGCCATCCGGAGCACGGCGTCGGCCCGGCCTATTTTGCCGTGAGTCCCGCCGGGTAATCGCTACTGGGGTGAAAGCCCTCCATAGCATTGAAAACCCACTTACCTCACGCAGCACAATGACGCTGGCGCTTCACAAGCATTCAGACAGGCGAAGGATAAAGGGGTTTGCAGATTGGATGAAAGAGACTTCGCGGAAGCAGCCTCTCCCGTATTTCGCGCCGTAGCTCCGAGTTTCTTCTCTGCTTTTGGCAATTGGCTGAGACCTGGTCAGCAGAGAAAGAACTTGGAGGCGGATCGGTCGGTCGTCGAAGGGTTGTTAAAGGCAGGGCAAACCAACTTTCGATTCAGTGGAATCGAGATGAACATAGAATTTTTCAACGACGCACACAGAGAGGAGGTCGAGCGACAGGTTAGCAATGTCCTTAACGCGATGCTGAAAGCAGACTCCATTGTTGATTGGTCGAAAGTGGACTTGGCCCGATTCAACCCTGAGTTCCGCCATAGGTGGACGTCGGAAGCCAGCAACGTCTCCGACGAAACGCTGCAAAACCTCTGGGCACAGCTATTGAAGGGTGAGTTGGAGTCGCCTGGCAGCTTGTCCAATGACACCATGTCAGTGGCCAGGGACTTGAACAAAGAACGTGCCGAGGAATTTCAAGTGCTATGTTCGGCTGCCCTCTGCAGCCTTGACGGAACTCCATCGATTGTCGTGGGCTGTGGGAACCCACGTGCCAATTCGTTGCGACCGTTCGGGCTGTCGTACGACGTTCTAATGCGATTGGCTCACCACAGGCTCATCGTCAATGACATGACTTCATACATTACCGTGGGTGAAGGTTCGGGTGAGCTGGTAGTCCTGACCAAGCAACAGGAGTCAACTTGGCTACTTCGCTGGTCTAATGGTTCCAAGCGGAGTGATGAAGATCATCGGATCAAGGGGATTCTGTTCACTCCCGCCGGAGCAGAGCTATTTGCGGTCGTGGAAAAAATCCCCAACCCGGAGTACACAGCGGCAATGTTGAAGAGCCTAAAACAAGACGGCTGGGTAGCGGTCCCCGTCACCAATGCTCCCTGATACTCAACTATCCGGGCCAGGGCAACAGCGGAACCCGCAGGTTTCTGACAATCACCGAGTCAGTTACCAGCGTGGCGAGCATCTTCCGGCCGAGGGCCTCCGTGGGGCCTCTGGTAGCCTTCGTGAATCCGTATGCCCGCGGCCCGAAAGCCGTCATCGGTCGCGACTGCTGGAGGGAACTGGACTGGGCGGTGTCAGAATTTCAACCACCCTATTTCTCGGGCTTCACTGAAAAAGCGGGCATACTGTTCCGTCGGCAATACGCGCCCCTGTGGAAGTATGCCGATGACCGCCCCTTGATGCCCCTCCAGTAGGTTACTCAGTTCCTCCACCTGTTCGGCTGTGAGATACCTGGACCACCGGGCGATGAGGTTCGGGGCTCTTCTCAGGAAGTCCCCGTGATAGGCGAACTGCACGACTGCCCTGTCGATAGGGCCGCCGGTTGGGTTCGACGGGTGGTAGGGAATCTCCTCGGTATCATTGATTGTTGATTCCCACTCGGCAAAGAATCGCCCGATGGCTTTTTCAGCCTTCCCTCGCTGTACTCGCTCGTGTCCCCTCCGCAGCGCCACCTCGCCTAACAGTACGAGAACACCGGCAACGATGCCGCCCGGAATAGAGAGGATGATTGTTGCCCAAAGGTCAGGTGGATCCCAGGTCATTCAACCTCCACAATCTGCGAAGCTCTGGCCGTGAGCCGGGTTGGGATGGCAAGATTTTCCCTTTCTCCATCGAAAGAGTGAAGTTTCAACAAGGCCCATAATGAACCTTCCCAGTGCTGGACTAGACCACAAGGTTGACGATGTTGGCGGCAGCGGCGGCAGCGGAGAACAGGATGGTCCCAGCGGCTACGGATGCGGGGAACCAATTGCGCCGGAACCAGTACCACCGGGGAGCGTTCAGCATATCCCAGTATTCCCGTCCCTGTGCGGTTAGCCGAAACCTGCCCGGATTTCCTCTCTCAAATGCCCCAATGTCTGCCAGGTAGTGGGCTGCAGCATACCCCGAACGGTCTTGGTCCAACGAAACCATGACGATGCTGCCCAGCTTCGCATTCACCGCTTCCTCGAGTACCTTGTAAATCTCTCTTTTCAGTTCCTTTGAAACTCCCCTAACCACCTGCTACCTCCCGGTGCTGAATTTGGGGCACATTCTCCTGCGAGTATGGCTCGAATCTCGGAGCCTATCTTGGAATTTGCCGTAGGATTCACCACGCCAGAACAGGCACCACGCTATTCTGTGTCACCGCAGGTGAAAAACTGAGCGAAAATGCCGGGATGGAATTGACCCACCCAATAAGGGGCATCATTCACGAAGTCTTCGTGGCGGCCCTCACACTTTGTTGAAGGTGGGACAAGTGAAAGAGGTCTACAAGATGAAAGGGGCAGGCCGGTCCATCCGGGGAATTGCCGAAGACCTGGGCATCGCCAGCATTGGCTTCCTTCAGCTACATCAAGGGGGCGTCCCGGTCATCGGCGGGCGGCGATTCCATTCAGCGAGGATACCTGACCATGTGCATCAGGTCATCAATATGACAGATGAAGGTCGCCTCGACTCCGTTCAGCGAAATGCTCCCGCCCCATTCATGGCCCTTCTCGCTGGCCCTCATGTGCGCTACGGTAATGAGCTTGCCCTTCAGCCACATCAGGAAGGCCATAAAGGTTTCTCTCTTGAGGGTGCGGGGCCTTCCGACCGGAGTAACATGGGGCACTGACTTACCACCGTGCTCCAGTCTGCCGATGCCCCGAATCTCCGGGTCGCCGTGCGTCCACGAAGTTGAACCCGTCTCTTGTTCGCCGTAGAGATATGCCTGAGTTCCGCTGGGATAGAACTTGATCCCGACAAAAGGGGCCCCGGCCTGATCCCAGAACCGCTCCAAGCGCTCCATCTCCCTGCGCAGGGATTGTCCGCACGGCGGCAGTACCAGGGGCCGGACCGGGACGGGTTCCTCGAGCACGGACAAAGGGTTCTTCTGTCTGGCGGCCAGTTCATAAACCGCCACCCCAAGGCGCTCCATTGCCCTCAGCTTCTGGTCGCTCGGCGGCGAAGTATCTACGACCTCGATTATGCACGACGGCTGTGCGGCATCAGCCGACGGGTAGACCGCGATGTCCGGTATGTATCCCGCAAAGGGCTGCTCCTGACTCACGTACCCACCTTGGCAGCCTTGCAATATGTCCACGACCATAACCCCACCCTCGCAGTCCCCATGCGGCGGCTCGTTGAAAATCAAAAAGGAATAGGGCGGTCTGGAGTCCAGGCGTTCCATCACTCTCTCAAAAGCCTGTTTCAGTTCGGCAGGCATCGAGTCATCGAGGGATACTTCTCTAAACTCGGACGGCAGAAATGTGGCGTATTGGCGTGGCGACTTGGGCCGCAAGGCCACCACCAGCTTGTGAGCCATCAGTGCCTTTACACTGAAGTGCGGCAAACCCTCAGGATGCGCCGGAGTCCCCATGTTGTTGGTCATAGTTCTCGCTCCGCAGCCATTCTATTACCGGCTACGCTGCAGCTTCGATGGCCGCATTCAGGGCCGACGTAAGAGGAAGCGGCGGGGTACCGGCGCTTTGGAGTTTTGGTCTCGCTTGGCGCTTCCTGCACCTGTTCTCCGCCCCTCCCGCACCCTCCCCCGGGATGTGGTCTGGCGACAATCGGAACCTTTCCGCCAGTGAGTGAGCCTGTCTGAGCTCATGAACCGGCTGGTGACTGGTTTGACAAAGGAAGGGGTGCGTGGTATGCCCGCTTCACTCCACTTCGGATACATCAGCTTGGGAAATGTCCGGCGACCAACCGGTGACCTCCCCGGCGTCTGCGTCCACCCGCAGGTTGAAGGGCAACGAGGCCCTGTACCCCTTTTCACCCACAACCGGCAAATCCAGCTCCACCGAGGTTGAGACCGTCGCCAGCACCGCGTAGCTGCCTTCGCCCGTCTTTACGGGGTCGGAGAACTCCCACGTGAGCAACTTGACTACCTGCTCGGCTATCAAGTCGTCCAGCAGGGACGCGCCTGGTATCCCGCTGGCTATGAAGGCGACGATCTCGGAAACCACCACTTGAGTGTTCTCATCGGCCCAACTACGCGCCGTCTCCAGCGCCTGGGCTTTCTCCTCTGCTTCGCCGCCCCCGCAGGCAAGGATGCAGGTAAGAGACACAACAGCAACGATTGCCGCGGCCCGCATAATGGATGTTCTGCCCGACACGCTCATTCTCGGATGACCTCGCTATTCGTCGAATTCCAGCAGGATTACCCCTACGGGAGGATGGAGCCGCTGACAGGGGAATTACCTCAATGCGCTACTGCCCATCTCCGCAGACCACCATGTGGGAACCGTCCGAGTTGGTATGCACAGAGTGGACACTACCCGCCAGCTCGAAGACCAGCTTGTAGCCCGGAGTGATGACCTGGGCATACATCATGCCCTCCTGCGGGCATCCCAGGCTGGCGTCGGACCACTGCACACCCTCGGAACTATCAAGCCTCAAGTCTCCCTCGTCTGCTTCCAACTCGCTGGCCAGAAACTTCCGCGCCGCAGCTTCGACTTCTGAGGGGACAGTATCATTGGCTGGTGGCGTCGCCGTGGGAACGACGGGCACTTGGCTGGGCGGCCCTCCCATGTCCAGCCCACATCCTGCGGCGGCGGCAAGCAGAGCCATGAAACCGCTTTCATCCTCGGCTCCCAGCGCTGCAGTCATCCCTTCCGGTCCTCCCATCTCCGCCAGGAGACACTGCATCCCTTCCCGGTCGTCTGGTTCCATGTCCATGGCGGGTGCGGCGGCGTTCCACTCCTCCTGATTTAGACAGGCCATGGTCAGGAACAGAGCGGCCATGCTGCCTGCCATTGCCGTTTGCGGGTCTCCCTGCAAGCCCGCGAGCATCACCGAGCGGAGGTCAATCTCGCCGAAGCCAGTGCGGACGCAGGCTGAGGTCTCAATGCTGAGAGCACCCATATCTTGGATGAGACCTGTCAGGAACATCCTCGTCAGGGTCTCGTCCTGGAGGCACTGGATGAGCTTGGTCTGTTCCTCGACTGTGGCCATGCCTGGGTCGTTAAAGATGGTCAGCAACCTCGCAACGTCTGCGACTCCCGCCAGACACGCCAACTCTTGGTCCGACAGTTCAGCGGCGACCGCTTCCGGGTCGTCCAGCACCAGGGGAGTGAGCCCGCCGGCCGACGGCTGGTCTTGGGACGGCGCGGCTGTTGGAGTTTCAGCCGGCCGCGGGGATGGTACAGCGGTTGGCGTCTCCGTTGGGCGCGGAGTCGGCGTCGTGGTCGGTTCTGCTGTCGGCGTCGTCGCCTGCGGTTGTGGAGCGGCTGTGGGTTCGACAACGGCGGTGGGCGCTGGGTCTGAACAGGCGACCAGAATTAGCAGGATTATAAGGGCCGGGGTTAGAAGTGCTTTTGCCATGCCGGGGAGCGTCTCCTTCTATCAAGTCCGGCTCGGCATTGTACACCATCGGTACGCTGTCCCTTTGAGGCTGTTCCCATGCTGGTTGGTGGGCGCGTCCGTTTACCGTGGTGCCGAGCTTTCCTTCGTGGAAATGAGGGTGACGCCGTTGGCCCTCAGCCTGTCCCGGCACAGGATGGTTTCTTCAAGGGACCACGAGAAGTTCCTGAGTTTCCAGACGACGATGGTGTCAAACGGCGGGGCGTCTTTCGTGGCGTCCTCCATCATCTGCTGGAACTCCTGCCTGCATCCTGCGCTGTCATAGTACCGGGCTGTGATCCGGAGGCCGTGGACGTTGCAGTAGCTTTCGCATTCGCGGGTCTGGTGCTCTTGTGTGTTCTCGCCTTCGGGATAACCGGCGGCTTCCTTGACGTAGATTGCGGCGTGTTGCATGGCGCGGCGTCCAGGTGAGGGGGTTGATATGTGAAGAGCCGACAGCGCCGGCGTCGTCGCCGTTTACTGTATGTCAGACGCTGACTGGCTCACATATATGTTCCGCCATCCGTGTGCTCTTGCGCAACCGGCTTCTGTCATCAATTGGCGAGCGCAGAGAGGAGGGTTACGACAATCTCCAGAGCCAACCGTGGCGTCTGCATCTGCTTATCATCGACGAGCTGGGACTCCATCTTGGTGACCACCAACCTTCCCTTCGACGAGTGGACCGGGGTTTTCGGCTCGGAACGCCTCACCGGGGACCTGCTGGACGACCTCACCCGCCACGTCCACATCCTTGGAAGGGATATAGGCTATCGAAGAGGGAAAGGGAACAGGGAACCGAGGAGAGGCGAAACCACCAATTGTTGCGGCGGTCAGAAGCAGCAGCCTACCAGATGTTGAATTTGTGAAGATTTCACGCGTTTTTCGGTTGAAATAGGTGGTCAGGCTGTGATAGCGTAACTTAGAACAAAATTACGAAGCCCCCGGCTGTTCACCGAGGACTTCTTATCAAGTGGATTGCTCCACCCGCGTGACACCGGAAGGGTAATCTCTCTGATAGGCAAAGTCAACGGCCTGGACTCGGTGGTTTCGCGAGTTCAGGCCGTTTTTCTTTGGAATTCCCCGCCGGAGCGGAGACTTCCACGGTCCGGTCAAGACCGCTGACATTTTGTCACGCGGGTGACGTGGGGTCAAGCCGCGGGTCGAGCGGTTTGCTGCTTCGGCGAGTCCTCAGTCAGAGTATTGCCATGGCAACTGAAGGGTGACAGTGGCTTTCCGCTAGCAAGCCCGTCGCCCCTCTCTTCCGCCCGTATCGACGTGGCCCTCGCGTTGTTCGCTAGGGCCGACCCCGGGTCATTCCAGCGACTGCGGCGCCGTGAGATGTGCTCTCGCGGGCAGACCATCTTTCTTGATTTAGAGGACAACCCTTGTACACGAAATTCATCGCCAACGGCGAGGACCTCACCGACGTGTTCTACTGGGAACCCAGCGACGACGTTGTACGCGGGAACTACGGGATCCCAACCACGATGTCCCTGTACCCCTTTGCCGACAAGGCCAAGAGGGTCGATGAGAAGTTCCGTCAGTGGGGCATCTTCGTAATCGAGTACTACGGCTCGGCGGGACGGGCAGGGTACCGGGTTCAATTCCTTCGGAGCGTCCTGGACTGCAAACACAAGAATGGTAAGGAAGTGGCATTTGTTGAGTTGAAAGTACTCGCCAGGGCTTAGCACCAGCAGCTCACCTCGCCTCAATTCACCGGCGGTGGGCCCTTTCGTGAGTCTGCCGCTGGGCAGTCCGCTTCATGCACAGTAATGAGCCCACCGCAGTATCAGTCCCCGGACTTCCGGTTTCTGGAGCCCGAGGCGAGCGAGATCTCGAAAATTATGACGCCGCCTTATTGAGGGCGATGCCCTTAACACACCGGCAATTCGACGACACCACTTGGTTGCCCAGTGACGGCAAAGCACACGACAACGACCTGAGAGTGCAAATGGGAGTCAGAACATGGTAGAACTGCTATTTCACACCTACGACCTGCGACAAACCATCGAAAACCAAGCGCATGGGCTCGCTAACGAAATCAACTCGTTGAGTGAAAACGAGGTTCTGAACGCTTCACAAGAGGACATGGTCAAATACCTTGTTGAGAAGTGGATAATCAACCCGCTGGCGGTCGACGAGTCCGGCGTTCATATAGATTATGGAGATTCCCAGATTGATGTTAGCGGCGACTTCCGCCGCGTTATATTCGACAGGAGTAGACCTTTCTACATCACTGGCACTCGCGTCACGTTCTATGTCCCGTTCACGGGTGACTCGGTGCTATTCAAATGCCAACCTTCGACTTTCAGCCTGAGTCCACCGAGAGCCACCATCAGAAGCAACGAGCTCGTCTTCACTTACGACCTAACCAAGGAACAAACCCCAGGAGTCAAAGGCACCTTTGAACGTGACCTCGACCAAACCCTGGTCCACGCAGAGCGGGTAAATGCAGAAGTGGTGAACTTCAACACGGCCCTACCAGGAAACACAAGGCAAAGATTGGACGCCAGGCGTGAAAAGCTGTTGCAAGACAGGAACCTTGTTGAGAGCATCGGCTTCCCCCTTCGGCGGACGCAAAACCCGCCGTCGACTTTCGTGACATCGGATGTTAAAAGGCGTGTCGCCCCCCAAAAGCCCAGAGCGTCCTCAGGGCCATTCATTCCGGAACCCACTCTGGAAATGAGTGAGTATGACCACTGTCTACCCCCACGTGGGCGGGGAAGCCCCTTGCACTGCCATATAATATATCGCAGCTCGTAATCAAGGGGCGCTGGGTGCGACTATTGGTACTTCACCAAGTATATGCCGTCGGCATCCACGATTTCTTTGGGTGATTCGCCCAGAGTGCGTATTCTCTGCTCGCCCACGGCGGCGGGGTCCCGCCAGGTCATCACGATGGAGCCTCTGCCCAGCTCGTAATACCACCGCGATAAGACGTCCCAGATCCTTTCTCGTATCCCGCTGGTCATCTGCGGGGAGGTGTATACCCCGGGCGCTATCTCCAGCATCGCCGACGCCAAGAATCCCCGGTACCGCGCCTCAACGTTGACCGTTACCACTACGGTCATGCTCTACTCCTGCTCCTCGTTCCATTCCGGCATGGGTAGTTCTGGCTCGTTGTCCGGCACGACCACATCGTCGAAAAGCGTCTTGACGCGGTCGAGCATCTTGGAAATCACACGCTCGGTGCGCAACAGCTCCCCGGTGGTGCGCCTGGTATGGCGCTCGACGTCCAGCGCCGGGTTATCCATCACTGCCCTCGCCGACTGGAAGGCCGCGGGCAGCAGGATGCTGTCCCGGAACAGGTCTGCCACGTCCAGTGCGAACGCCTCGCCGCTGTGCTCGTGGATGAAGCCCAGCTGCGGTATGGCGCCAAGGGCGGTGACCGCTATCACCGCTGCTGATGTGACGGCCACCGATGCGTGGTTGATGGCCTGATTGGGTATGTCCGCCCACAACGGGTCGTTGCGGTCGTAGCGGCGTCTCCGCCAAGGTATGCCGTAGCGTTGCGCCAGCGTCTGATAGGTCCGCCTCATGCGAGCTCCCTCCACTCCGCGGAGCGCGTTGAGGTCCTGTTGTGGGAGTACCTCGCCCAAGCGCAGGGCGTACATCTTGCGGGCGATGGTGATGCGTTGCCCCTCGGCGTCCGCCCAAGCCTGCATCTGTTTACGCGCTATTTGGGAGGTGTCGGGCATCAGCGGCGGCGCGGTGTAGCAGCGGACGCCGTCCTCGCCGACGGCAACCAGCGCCGTGCCGTGCCGGGCCATCAGGCGCAGCGCGTCGTGGCTCACCGTGGAACCCGGGCCCAGCAGGATCATGGAGAGCGTCTGGAAAGGTATGCCATATTCACCGCTGTCCAGGGAGCTGTCGGCGTCGGGTTCGCCTTGGCGCTCGAAGCGCAGGGTGCCGTCGCGTACCACGAGGGAACCTCGAGATAGCCACAGCAGGCCGTGGCGGTCGGCGTGAGGGATTCTCGCCGTCTCCAGTCCCAACCGGCCTCTTAACATCGGGATCATCTCCTCTTTCCCCGCGTGTGCGGGGGATGAAAATTCGGTTGGTAAGGTGCGGTATCGCCCATCAGCCGCGGCCGGGGCGCAGGAGTATCATCCCGTACCCGTAGGCCCGGTTGCGGCCGATGCCGCGGGCCAGCAGTGAGGAAAATCCCTCGGGGTCCTTGATGGTCAGAATTCCCTGCATCACCGCGTCTGGTCCCTCTATCTGCCGTCCTCCCTGCTTTCGCTGGGACCGGGTGCGCAGGAACGACCTCAGCGACGACGAGTTCAGTTCTGCGGCGCCGGACTTCCGCAACTGCTCGCCTAGCCAGACGCCGTAGACTTCCTCCCGGCTCTTCGTCTCCTGCTTGGGGTCGAGGGCCTGCATCAGGAAGGCGTCTCGTTCCGCGGTGTGCTCGCCGTTGCCGACCGGGCGCTTCAGCCGCTTGGTGGGGCGGATTCGCGTCTCGAAGTGCAGGGACCTGCCGGCCCGCCACTCGGACGGCATCAGCTTGCTCTCCAGGTCTTTGGTCACTATCCGGTACTGCAACGGGTCGGCGGCGATGGCTGCCTCTTCTCGCAACGCGTCGGCGTCTGCTTGCCCGTAGCCGTAGAGGACGCCCGTCGGCGCTCCGCGCGGCAGTATTAGGCGGAAGGGCTTGGGGGCGAGGTCCCCGAAACACTCGGCCATCAGGCAGTGCATGGCGTGGTCCGGGTCTTGCAGACGCTTCGTCCCCATCCAGCGCTGGAAGTCTCGGACGCTGATTTCAGCCCGGATCATTTTCAGGGTGGCGGTCGCTGGGGCATCGGCCGTGGTGGTCATCGCTGTCCATCCTGTTCCGGTGTCTTGGGTGAGTAGGTCCCCTCGCAGACGGGCCGGCCGCCACCGTGTAGCCCTGAGACCCAGTTGCGCTCGTCGGTGAGCATGGAACGGCGGCTGACGGTCACTGCCGTTGCTTCCGCGTCTTCACCCTCTGGCCAGAGCAGCCTTACGGAGTCCCGGGTAGGGGGTGATTCGCTCTGTAGCGGTACCGCTAGCAGGGCCTCCAGCGACGTCTCGCCCTCGCTGAACCCGTCGAAGAGCTGCCTAGAGGGCAGGCACGGCTTGCGCCCGATGAACAGGGGCCGTGCTGGTTCTTCCAGCGCCTCGGCCAAGCTGTCCAGCGTTGGGTCGCCGTCGGCGGGATCTAGGCGGAGGGCGACGGTCACGCTCATGTCGGTGTGGTAGTCGCGGTAGCGCAGGTGGTTCTGGTATGTGCCGCCTCCGCGTCCCTCGGGACGGCCGCGCGTGGTCCAGCCCTGTTCGGTGTTGTTGATGGCTGCCGTCTGGAAGTCCGTCATCCGCAGTCCGCCGTGGGGTTCGCGGTCGATGCGGGCGGCAAATACCAGCCGGTCCTGGAGTTTCTGGTGGCGTCGGCGCTCGATGCGCCGCCAGCCTAAGGCGTTGGCGAGCAGGCCGGTCAGCATCGAGGCCGCGGGGAAGGGTCTGATCACCCCGAGGTTGTCGATGGTCTCGCCCCCGAAGGACATCAACGGTGCCTCCAGCCTCAGGACCAGGTGCTTGTTCATCACTCCGTCCTTCCGTTGCGGATGGTGCTGGCGAGGTGCGACGCTAGGTCGTCCAGGTTGAGGCGTCCCGCGCTAGGGATTTCGCAGTCCTCCACCGACATCACCCTGCGGGTCTCCTTGACTCCGTAGGCGTCGTCCAGCTTGCTCAGGTACTTGGTCAGTGCGGTCGTAGCTTCTTCCACCTGCGGCTTGCAGGCGGTGCGGTAGGCATTGGCCAGGCTGCGGGGCTGACGTCTACCGGTCTCGACCAGCATCAGGTCGGCACAGGCGTAGGGGGCAGTGGACCCCAGCTTGGCACCCGGTGATACCGTGGCGATGAGGTGGGTCAGGTGTTCGACGACCTGGGCGGCCAGCTCCCGGTCGGCCTCCTGCCAATCGCTGGCTTCGCACCCCTCCAAGTTGGAGACCAATTCGGGCGCGTCCACGACTACGTAGCCGTAGAACAACCCGGCTGTCAGTTCCATATCGCCTATGTGGGCGGCTCCTCCGTCCTCGTCGTCGCGCTGGAGGTCGTCGACTACCGAGAAGTAGTCGCTCTCGCTCTCCTCGCGGTGAACGGTGAGGGCGTGGGCCACGTGGATGGCAGCCTCGATGTTGGCGCTGGGGTCGGACGTGACCATCCTTCCGAACAGTGCTCCTTCCAGTCCGGCAGGGAGACGGCATCCGTTCAGCAGGGCGCGGAAGTTGTTCCCCTCGCCGCGCCGGGTGCTGAACAAGGCGGTGGCGGCGTCCCCGGCAGCCTTGGCGTCACCGGGGTGTTCGTCGCAGATGGCGGCGGCCCGCTGGCGCAGGTGTTCAACTTCTGGCTCTCCCAGCAACAGGGGCTGGCGGGTTCGTTCCGCAGCGGCTTCCTCTCCAGGCCGAGCATTGGGGCCGTACATACCCTTGACGAACTCAGCCTCAACCGCCATCAGCACTTCCTCGCTGATGCCGTCTGCGCCCCTGAGAGGCGCGATTACTCTGCGGTCGACGATGTTCCGCGACCGGATGGCGGCGGTGCTGCCCGCGATGGCGTGGATGGCGAATTCGTCTTGGGCCGTGCGCCAGTGGCGCTTGAGGCACTGAGATGAGATGCGGGTGCGGACTGTGCCGCCGAAGGTCATGCGTTTGGCCAGGCCGCTGTCGTCGCGGTTGAGCAGCGCGGCCGGGTAGGAATGGAGAGTATGGATCTGTATGAACCTGGGGGTGGTCATTTGGGGACTCCTTCCCTGAGCGTGAGGTTAATTGTTCTCTGCGTTGGACCTGCTGGATCTTCGTTCCTCCCGGTAGTATTCCCGGGCGATGCGGCGCCGTCCCTGCTCGGCCGCTTCCTCGTCGTAGCCCTCGTTCAGAATGAACCGGGCCATTTCCTGCCAGTCGAAGGTCGCGTCGGCTGCGGCCAGCATCCGGAACATCCGGCGGAGCAGGGTTCGCAGCATCGGTCCTCCCGAGGTCAGCAGGCGGTTGAGCCGGGTTTCGCTGTAGAAAGCGTCTGCCCGCTGCGATTCGCTGCCTAGGTAGAGGGCTTGGCCCACGCGTCTTGAACGGTCGTGAGCGGTGTTGCTCCCAGTGGTGGGTGTCATCAGTGCGATGCCGTGGATGATGAGCGCCCACTTGCGCTCAACATCCTCCCCAATGTCCAGCAGATCGTGGTGGGCCATCAACCGCCAGAAGGCTGCCGCGTCCGGCTCTTCGGGGTTCATGCGTCGCAGCTCGGCCAGATCACCCCGGCTGTGCTCGGTCATCTGCGAGATGTATCCGCACATGCTTACCGCTCTGTCTGGCCACGACTGGCTGTTCCCGCTCAGTACTTCGGGACCGGGCGGCTGGACGACTTCCGCAGTGGTCACTCTTGGGCCTCCTCGTTGGGGTCTGGGAACAGGTCCGGGAACCCGCTTCCCCCTCGAATCCGGCCCTCGAACAATCCCTCGGCGGCCGTCCGGGCCTTGTAGTAGTGGATGGCCGGGCAGGGCAGCGAGTCCTCGGCGTCATAAAGAAGTCCGCGGGCGTGGTCAATGACGCCCTTGGGATCGCTTTCGTTCAGCAGCCATCGAGCGCGGGTAGCGGTGCGGTCAGCTACGTCCGCTTCGAGTTCCTCTTGGAGGTCGTCGAAGAACGTGGCGTCTACGATCTCGTCCAGGCGGTCCATCCAGGTACGGGCGCGCTCTCTCTGCTCTGGCTTGGTGTTAGTGGAATCACCCCTGTTCTCGAAGGTCTGGATGGCGTGGCTGAGAATGCGCTGGATCTTGCTGACGTCCTCTATTCTCTCTTGGGATATCGTGGCTGCGTCGGATAGGTCGGTTGCGTTCCGGCGGAGCATGGCGGACCTGAGCCTGTGGCGGACCGGGATCCTGCGCTCGTGGTACCCCTCGGTCTTGCCTTGACCGCGCACCATGGCCCTAGCGACCAGTTCCATCGTTTCTTGGGAATGTGTCTCCTCTCGGGTCGGACTCAGTAGGACCGGACCGCCGTAGTCGGCCGAAGTGAGATACTCGGCGACTCGCTTGTACGTGAATCCACTCCCGGGCAGAGTCAGTGCTTTATCGCCTTTCTTGTCCCTGCGGTCCACTAAGGCCCAGGGGTCGCCGGTAAGCCCGTTGAGGGACTTCGCCTCGATGCGGGCGGCCTTGGAGCTGGTCCTCACGCCATGGATCAAGCCCCTCACGTCCGCTTGGAGCCGTATCCGCCGGCAGATCTCAACGAACAGAGGGTTGAGGCTGTTCAGGGTGAGCGCCTCGGCCGGATTTCCGTCCCACGGCATCGTCCACAGTAGGGAGTGGCCCGAATGGGATCCCTGATGGCTGTCCAGTATCCCGGGTAAGAACTCCAGGAGCGCTTCGATGTCCCGCTGCACGTGGGCCCCAGGTTTCAGGGTTGATGGTGCCAGAGCGAAGGAGGAACGGTTGCCCAGCCCGCCGTTCATCCGGGATATTCCGTAGTTTCCCGCGCCGCTGAACCCCTCGGTGGTCTGTAGCGTAACCAGCGCGAAGAGCCAGTCGTCCGGGTCCGCCAGCCGAGCTACTTCGGACTTGAGGTCGTGGTTCTTGGACGTCACCAGCATGTCCAAGTCGTCTGGTGTGGAGACCGTGTTCTTGAAGTCGCTCGCCCGTTCCGGAGAACTCGCCGGTGGCTGCATGAAGGCGGGCTTGGTGATGTCATCCACCACCAGTTGCCACGGCTCATCGTCAGGCCAGTCCGGTGTCAGGCCCTGGATGATGCCGTGCCACTCCTCGGCTTCTGTCGGCGCGGTGTCCTGTCCGGCGCGGTGAATGGTCATCACACCGAGCTGCACCAGGAAGGCGTGAAGCGGATGGCGCTGGTGTGGACGCAGTGCGGGGAATGCTTCCACGGTATCAGCCATCAGCGCTGCATAGACCTCCGGCAGCGACGCATCTCGAATCGTCCCGCCGGACTCCCGGTAACGGATCAGCGGTTCGGTGAGCAGGTTGAACATGAGCCCTCTCAAGGAAGCCGTTGGAGGGCATTTTTGACCACTGGCAGTTCAGCAGTCAACAGCCAAATGTCAGCAAAATTGCCCTGCTCGTACCCTCCTCACTCATCCCGGCGCAGGCCGTGGCGGTCGTAGCGGAAGCTCTGCTCGCCCACGGTGAAGGTGAAGACGCCGTCCGCCGTTACCGCCTCGAGGGGGCCATCCGGTATCGCGCCGCGCAACAGGTGCCCGGCGATGGTCATGGTCTCGATGCGCCGCGTCGTGTCGAAGGGGCTGAGGGGCGGCGGGTCGAATTCGACCTCGATGCCCTCGTCGCCCAGCCGGGTGCGGATTCGCTCCTCGGCTCCCGATGGGAAGAGCAGTCCGCTGCCGTTGTTGTTGTCCGTGAAGAAAGACGCGTTCCTCTGCACGACGTTACCGTGGGCATTCTGTATGTCGGATATAATCTCGCCCTGAATGTTCCGTGCGTGTTCTTCCCATGCCTCGCCCAGCCCCTCGATAGCTTTCAGCGCGGTCGGGTGGGTGGCGTTTTCCACCAGCTCGCGGTTCATGCGGGGGATGTCCCACTGCGGATACTTGGCGATCAGCCGTAGGGTGGCCTCCAGTACGCGCAGGTCCTTGTAGACGTAGCCGTGGGGGCCGAGGCCGGTGCGGTTGACGCCTCCTTGTAGCAGGGGCGACAGGTCTTCGGAGTCTGGCGTCAGCACGATGCAGCGGGGATCCTCGTATCCGGTGGGCCGTCTGTCGTGCTGGTGGCGGTGCAGGCGCCCGATGCGCTGGAGCAGGACGTCCACCGGGCACAGATCGGTAATCAGCAGGTCGGCATCTATGTCCAGCGACTGTTCCAATGTCTGGGTGCCCACCACGACCAGACCACTGGAGTCGCTGCCGGGGCCCAATCGCCGCTCCACCTCTTTGTCCAGTAGGCGTCGGTCCTCCGGCGCGTAGCGGCTGTGGTGAAGCGTGGTCACACTGTTGACTGAGAACAGCAGCCCGAGCTCGTTCCCGGCAGACTGCTCCAGCGCCTCCTGCGTGGCGACGGCGTTGCTGACCGTGTTGCGGATGACCAGTACCTTGGCCCCGGCTCGGGCAGCCTCAAGGGCCAGTTCCGCCGCCTGCGCGAAGTCGTGGATCATCGGCCGGGCGGTGATGGTGACGGACTTCTCCTGCCGGTTCCCACCCGCCGCGCCGATGCGCTCGCCGTCTGCCGCCCTGACGCTGACGGCAGGGTAGTGGGTGCCAATGGCGTCATCGAGAGGCGGCGCGTCATCTGGGTTGAAGCGCCGTCCCGTGGACAGCCACTGCCTCCGGGCTGCGGAGCCGAGGGTCGCCGACATGAGCAGCGCGTAGCCGCCGGCATCCAGATGGGCGTCCAGCAGGGCCTTGATGATGCGGCTCATGTAGGCGTCGGACGCATGTACTTCGTCCACCACCAGCAGGTTGCGCGACAGGGAGGCGGCCCTCATGTGGGAGTGGCGTACCTTGAGGGCCGCCATCATCGCCTGATCCACGGTGCCGACGGCGATCTGCGCTGCCAGGTAGCGCTTGGAGCTTTCGGCGGCCCAGGTCCTTTCGTCGGCTTCGTGATGACCCGCCGCGTAGGAGTTGTAGTCTTGCAGCGCCACTCCTTCGGCGTCAGAGTCCGGCTTGTAGCCTGGTACGGCCAGCACTACCGGCGGGCGGTGTTGTTCTTGGAACAGGTTAGCGGTGAAGTCTCTGACCCTCCGGTGCAGCTGCACCGCGGCAGCGCGGGTGGGCAGCGCGAAGTACAAGCCGTCCACCATTCCCTTCTCGTACATCCGGGCGAAGCGCCACAGGGCGGCCTCGGTCTTGCCGGAGCCGGTTTCCGACTCGACGATCACCAGTGGCGCGTCCAAAGACGCATCGGCGGCTGCCTGCTGGATAGCGTTGGGTGCTCCCTGGATGTGGGGGAACAGGTCGGAGAAGTCCGGTGCCCCGGTGAACTGCTCCCGTTGCGCCGCAACATTCAGCCCCACGGCCCGGACCGCATTGCGGGCCTGCTGCCTAGCCCGTTCCATGTAGTCGTCGCGAGGTTCGTCGCAGAAGGGAAACCACTCATCCCGGGAGCCGATCCAGTCTGCCAGGGTGCAGAGGCCGAGGAAGTGATGCTGGAACTCCGGCTTCGACGGCAGTCGCTGGCCGCCCGGCTCCAGTGCCCCCGGGAACCACTGGCGAGCCAGCGCACCGATGCGCCGCAACTGGGCGAACGGGTCGAGTCCGCCCATCCCTTCCCATAGCCGCGAGTTGTGATTCAACTCTCCCTCCAGTTGCAGGGGCCGCCCGTGATGCGACAGCGCGGCGATGAACAGGCCGCACACCGTCTCGCCGCCGCAGTCGTCCCAGGACTCCGTGGCGTCCCACCACCATTCCAGGCTGCCGAAGAAACGGTCCGTAGTGGTGGAGTTCTCACCCGTCATCACCGGGGCCAGTTCCCGGTAGTGACCCCGGGTGACGCTTGACAGACGGCGCCCGCCGGGGAAGTCACCGTCCCGCCAGATCTGGGTCTGAAACCCGGCGCTGATCTTCCCGATGTCGTGCATGGCGGCGAAGAGGGCCAAGCGGTCCGTCATCACGTCGTCCAGCGAGTCCAGCCCGCCGGAGCGGGCCAGTCGCCGGCGGATGCTGGGCTGGGCCACCAGCGCCTCGAAGCAGGCTCCCACGTCGGCTAGGTGATGCTCCAGCAGGTGGATGCGCTTGGGGTATCCTTCGCGGGGTTCTGACTTGGCCCAGAACTGGCGGGTGTAGTGAGGCGCGGTTTCGGTGACGGCCATGTCCGCTCCTTTAGGCGGCGTTCTTCGTTTCCTGGCATGGAGAGCCGGGCTTGCGTTATGCCCTGTTGCCGCTGATACTCAGGGTGCACGAACCGGGCGTGACCTTCCAGCTGTAGTGTGAAGAGAACGTGAGCAATCTGACGTTCAACGCAATAGACGTGGAGACGGCCAACGCCAATCCTTCCAGCATCTGCCAGATAGGCATTGTCCGCATCTGCGGCGGGTTAATCAAGGAGCAAGTGTCACTGCTGGTCAATCCCGAAACGCATTTCAACGACTTCAATGTCAGACTTCACGGGATAGACCAGGATATGGTGAAGGACAGTGAGGACCTGACTCGGCTGGAAGCCAAGTTGCGTCGGCTGCTGGAGGGGAGGGTTCTGGTGAGCCACACCGGCTTCGACCGTATGGCTCTCGACGGTGCGATGCAACGCTATGGGCTGGAACCGATACGCGCGACCTGGCTGGACAGCTCGTTGGTTGCCCGCCGTGCTTGGCCGCACAGGTACCGGCGCCGGTGGAGTCTGGCCCTCATCGCCGGGGAACTGGGCATCTCGTTCCGCCATCACGACGCAACGGAGGACGCGAGAGCGGCGGGCGAAATTGTACTGCGCGCCTGTCGGCACACGGGGACGGACATAGACGAGTGGTTGAGACGAGTCCAGCGGCCATAGGACAAGACTTACTGCTGGACACACGACGCTGTTCGTCAGCTCCTCCATGAGCTACCAGCTTGTACCGACCATCCACCAGCCGGTCAGCAGCCAGCTTGGTCTTGTGATGCTCCTCGGTCTCGTCAAACTTCCAGTGCTCTGCTATGCCCAGCGCGACGTAGTCCCGCCTCTCGTCCACCCGGTCGGCCTGCCGGCTGCTGGCGGAGACTGTCTCTAGGACATCGGACTTCTCCCGGCTGACGATCCTAGCGGCTTGAATGTCCACACGCCTCAGCAGAGCAACGCCCGCATGGCTTCATCATCCTGACGGGCTAGGTCGCAGGCCGTGCGACCATCATCGTTGACTGCCGAGACGTCCGCACCGTAGGCCAGCAGCAGTTGTACCTTCTCGAGGTCGGCGATGTATTCGCCGTATTCGTCGGTCATGGCGTTATGCAGCGGTGTTTCCATCCTGTCATCCCGGGCGGACGCATCGGCTCCCCTCTCCAGCAGTAGCCTGACTACCTCCGGGCCGGAATGGGTGGCGGCTTCGTGCAGGGGCGTGGCGCCGTCCTCGTCCCTGGCGGCCACGTCTGCGCCGTTGTCCAGCAACACCCTGATGGCTTGGGGGTCGAG
>VXOI01000194.1 GCA_009840175.1 Chloroflexota bacterium
CACGAGGCCGCACAAATCGAAACATCTATAGGTGTCAGTTTTTCAGAGGTTCCCTTAAAGAACTCTGCAGTATATCTACTCAAAAGAGAATTTCCCTCTAGCAGACTCAACGTTATGCGGAACGGAGCTATCGCATTTGTCAGGCGGCATTACTTTTGTCCTACTCCAAATGGGGGCAAGCGGTTGCCCCACGCCGGGCTTGGCACTCCTGGAGCTGAGACTCCTGGAATCCTCCCGGCGCGGGGATGCCGGTGAAGATTGCCGGAAAGCTGGTTGCAGGTAGGCGATCGGAAGCCGTCGCCCCAATGACCCATGCCACCGCAACCGCCCTGCCGGTCCGCAAGTGCTAAAATTCTCTCCGGGAACCGCAACCAGGAATAACGGGGCCATCGCCCTCAGAGGGTGTGTTGCAAGTGCCCGGTTTCGTACCGTCATTCCCGCCAAAGCGGGAATCCAGTGGCTTCGTTTGCTCTCTGGCCTATTTCGGCGGAGCATTGGCGTTTTGAGATAGTTTCTTATCAGGGAATGGCTCCGTGTCCTTTCGATCAACGCCCTGGCTGACAACGCCAATTGCTCAAGCGTTTGTGCCAGCTACTCAATCTGCCGGAGACGGGGATCGAGCTTGTCGCGCAGCCAGTCGCCGAACAGGTTCAGAGACATCACCGTCAGCAGGATGGCAACACCGGGCATAGTCGCCACCCACCATGCATCCACCAGATGATTGCGTCCGTCGGCTACCATCGATCCCCATGCCGGGTCCGGCGGTGGTACGCCGGCACCCAGGAAGCTCAGGGTCGCCTCCACGAGGATCACGATGCCAACCTGCAGGGTAGCGACCACGATCACTGTGTTGATGGTGCCGGGGAATAGGTGAATGAACAGGATTCTCGGAGTGGAGGCCCCAGCCACCCGGGCCAGGGACACGTAGTCGAGATTCTTGAGCTGTAGCACCTCGCCACGGACCATTCGGGCGAACCGGGGCCATATCCATAACGCAAGCACGGCGATTATTATCTCGAAAGACTGGCCGAAGGCAACCACCAGTACGAGGGCCACCAAGATGAGTGGCAAGGCCAGAATGATGTCTACCAGCCGCATCAACAGCTCGTCTACCCAGCCTCCGTAGTAGCCGGACAGCAGACCAACGATGATTCCAATGCCTCCACCCACTCCCAGAGTGACAGCGGCGACGATAAGGGAGATTCGTGCGCCGAATATGATGCGGCTCAGGATATCCCGGCCCAGTTGGTCAGTGCCCAACACGTACTTGAAGCTTCCTCCTGCCCGCGTTCCGGATCCGCTTTCCATGAGAATGGTATCGCCGAGTTGCACGTTAGGGTCCTGCTCCTGTGCGTCCTCCAGGGAGATCTGGTAAAGAAGCTGACCACTTTGCGGCACCTCCACCACCAACTTCTCGGCAGTTCGGGCCGCTCCCCAGACCGGGGGCAGAGTACGTGATCTGAGGTCTCCGTCTACTGGGTCATGGGGAGCAAGGAAGTTGGCGAATATGCCGCAGACAACCACGGCCCCCAGCAGGATGATCGGAATAATGGGGAGCCGACGCGCGGCGCGGTAGGCCGAAATCACCCTCCCAAGGGGATTGGTCGTTGTTGCTCTCAGAGTGAGGTCGGCTGCCACTTCAGTACACGGCTCCTAGGCGTACCTGATTCGCGGGTCGATGTAGGCGTAAAGGACGTCCACCAGCAAGGCGGCTCCAACGTACAACAGGGTGAAGATGATGACCACTCCCTGCAGCACCGGGTAGTCGGAACCGAGAGTCGCGTTGATAGCCAGCAGGCCCAGGCCAGGCCAGGCGAACACCAGCTCAGTGGTTATGGAACCTGCAACGAGATTGCCCAGTGTGACGCCTGCGAAGGTCAGCGGCGGAATGATGGCATTGCGAAAGGCGTGCTTCCAGATCAAAGAGGGGCCGGATACTCCCTTGGCCCTGGCGAGCTTGATGAATTCCGAATCCAAGACGTCCAGCATGGCCGAGCGGACCAGCCGCATGTTGGCCGCGACAAAAAACCAGCCCAAGGTAACGGCGGGGAGAATGATGCTGTTCCAGTCCTGCCGGCCCGACGGAGGGACCCATTCCAGCCGGATGGCGAAGATAACAATCAGCATGAAGCCCAGCCAGAAGTTTGGCGCTGACTGGCCAATCAGGGCAACCGCCTTGCTTAAAGTGTCCATGATGCCGCCTCTTCGGACGGCTGACAGTATGCCCAGGGGAATTCCGACGATTACTGAAAAGAGGAAAGCGGCCCCTCCCAGCTCGAATGTAGCCACAAACCGTTCCCAGATAACATCGCCGGCCGGCCGGTTCTCCTTGATGGAATTTCCGAAGTCGCCCCTCAGGAGGTCCTTCAAAAATATCCAATATTGCTCAAAGTATGATTTGTCGAGTCCCAGTTTCTGTCCCACCAGGTCGTATCGCTCCTGGGTTACGAAATCGCCCAGCATCATCGTTCGTGGGTCTCCGGAAACCCGGGCCATTGCGAAGATGATGATGGAGACAGCAAAGAGCGTAACGATAGTTATGAGAAATCTGCGGACCAGAAACCTTTGCATCGTCAGATGAGTCCTAGCCGGCTGTCGACCGAGGGCCAACAGCGGTAAAAATCGACCGCACGCCTGCGGCTGCCTGGTGAGCTATCGCCGGGGCGGTGACCGTGTCTACGAGCCGGTCCTCTCGCCTGTGAACCAAGTGGGAAAGCCCGCAATTGCGGGCTCTCCGGCGTTGGGAATTGCGATCCCCTTCTACTTGCTCCGGTGCTTGGCATACTCGTAGGCCCCAAAGGACCGGGTGTCGCCGTACTCCAGGTTCTCCGCCCAGGAATCGACCTTGGAGCTGAGAGGCCAGAGAACATTGACGCTGTACAGTCCGGTCTCCAGGACGTTCTCGTATATGAACCGGGCCAGCCGGTTCATTACCAGCCAGCGGTCCGTGTCGTTGGTCTGCACTCCGGCCTCGTCCAGCAGTTCATCGACGATGGGGTGATCGAATCCGGCCGACCAGCCCGAGTCACTGCCGAACACGAGGGCCATGATCTCCAGGGGATGTTGCCTGCCCGCCGTCCCGTGGCAACTGGCCTGGTTGTAGGACCGGGCCGAGATCAGCGGACCTTGAGTCAGGTAGGGGACTCGCTGAATAGTGGTGTCAATCCCGATCTCTTCCCACATCTCGGAAATGGCCTCGCAGGCCTCCACCTCGGCGGCGACCCCGCGGATGCTGGGAATGAGAGTGATTTCAAACCCGTCCGGATAGCCCGCCTCGTCCAGGAGCTGCATCGCCCGCTCCGGGTCGTAGGGTATCGTCCGCAGGTCTTCATCCAGGAAGTCTAGCTTGTTTTCCCACATCCACAACGGCTGTGCCGATCCCTCCCCGCCCAGCAGGGTTTCCACTATCAGGTCCCTGTCGATGGCGATGGACAGGGCCTCGCGAACCTTTCGGGCCTGCTCCCATTCAGGGGAATTTATGTCAGGGCTGGCCGACACCCAGGGCAGATCCGGGTCGTAGCCCGGCCGGCGCTCCGCATGGTCAGACTCCCCATGACCCACGTACCAGTTGCCGTAGAATCCCAGGTGCTCGGTGGCGCCGTTTGGCACCGGGATGTAACGGATGTCCTCCACCTGGTCCATCGCTCCCTTGGAGTCGAGGGCCATCTGGAAGCTGTCCAGTCGGCCCGCCTGGAAGTTGGCCACCCTGGTGGATTCCTCCGCTATCTCCCACAACATCAGTTCGGCGAATTCCGGAGTCTTGCGGTGGTGGTTCTCCCTGGCTGTGAATCGCCACACCTCACCAGTGGTGGAGCTTTGATATTCCCAGGGCCCTGTGCCGACACCCTCGAACATCGCCACATTTTCGCCCTTTTCCTCGAAATGCTTTTTGCTTGTGAAGAGGTTCGAGGTGGTAAGGGAGGTCTGGAGCAATGTGTCGAACTGCGGTTCAACCGTGTCCAGTTCGAAAGTGTAGTCGTCTATCTTGGTCAACCCACCGTCCGGATGGAAGAAAATCCTCCTGACGGGACCGGATATCGAGGAAACGCTATCGTCGGCCACCTGGCCCTGGGCGCCGAAGATAAAGTCGTCGACTGTGGCCTCACCCCAGCCCTTGCTGAACTCGACGCCCTGCTTCAGTTTGAAGGTCCAGACGGTGCCCGAATCGTCAACCGACCAGGACTCGGCCACTTTGGGATTGAATACGCCGTCCTTGTCGACGAAGTTCAGCTGCTCATGGGACGCGGTGGTGACATAGAGCCAGACCGTGCTCTCGGTCAGCTTGTTGCTCGCGCTGTAGGGGCCCAGCTCCTTGAACCCGATGTTGAGCACACCCTCCGGCCCTTCCATCATTGCGGGGGCAGTGGTTGCCGGAACTGCTGTGGGGGCAGCGGTTGCCGCCGGCACCGCCGTAGCGGCCGACTGCGGCGCAGTAGTTGCCTGGGGCGCTGTAGTTGCCTGGGGCGCAGCCGTGGGGGCCGAGTCGGTTTCCTCCTCTGCGGCCCCTCCGCAGGCCATAATCAAAGCCAGGGAAGCTATGACGAAAATCGTCATCAAAAGTCGGCTGCCTAGATGCAGACGCATCCATTCACCTCCAAAAACACTGGAACGCTATTTGCATTAGCTATGACTTGGGTAGCACATTATCCAGATATGCCAGTAGGGTGTCAATCGAGTCGCAACGGCCCGCGCAAAGAGAAGGGCAGTCAAGATGTATATGAGGACGGCAAAATGGACATAACAAAACCGAATCTACCCCAAGTTGCCTCCCGCCCCCATATCTGTGCAAAGCCAACAAAAAACGGAGGGCGACACCAACGCCCTCCGCTCTCTCTGTTCGTGCTGGAGTTGCCCTCGGACTACGACTCTTCAATCGTGATGTTGTTGATCACCAGCCGCTCCGCCGGCGAGGAATTCTCGCCGCCACGGCTGCGGCTTACCGGCGAGTTGGCCAGCGTGTCCAGCACATCGCCGCCGTCCGTCAGCATCCCGAAGATGGTGTAGTTGGGCGGCAGGCCCACGTCCGCGCCGTGGACGATGAAGAACTGGCTGCCGTTGGTGTTGGGCCCGGCGTTGGCCATGGCGAGGGTGCCGCGCACGTATTTGCGGGTCACTGGCTCGTCCTGGAAGCGATACCCCGGGCCGCCGGTGCCGTCGCCCTTGGGACAGCCGCCCTGAATCATGAAACCGCTGATGACCCGGTGGAACTGGCAGTCTTCGTAGAAACCGTCCCGCGCCAGGTGAACGAAGTTGTTCACCGTCAACGGCGCTTCCGAAGCGAACAGTTCCAGGGTCATTGCCCCGGCGCTGGTGTCTACGGTGGCGGTGTATGTCTTGTCCCTGTCAATGGTGTCCGGCGGCGGGCTGGCGTATTGTTTAGGTGGCATCTGAAACCTCCACAAGATAACCCGCCAATTGTAACACCTGATTCGAGCCGTATGCCCGGCGTCTATTTTTATATTCGTTAACGTGATTCTCTATATCTAATTTGCATCGTATACCGTATAATGTAAGTGCAGGAAACGTAGAGGAAGTGACGAAAATGGACATCATGCAGAGAATGAGTGCCGAAGGCCACGAGCAGGTGACGATGTTCTCCGACCCCGGCTCCGGCCTCAAGGCCATCATCGCCATCCACGACACCACCCTCGGCCCGGCCTGCGGCGGCACCAGGATGTGGCCCTACGAGAGCGAGGATGAGGCCCTGACCGACGCCCTGCGCCTGTCCCAGGCCATGACCTACAAGTCGGCCGCGGCCGGCCTGCACCTGGGCGGCGGCAAGGGCGTCATCATCGGCGACCCCCACAGCGACAAGTCCGAGGCCCTGATGCGCGCTTACGGACGGTTCGTGGACACCCTGGGCGGACGCTACCTGACCACCACCGACGTTGGCACCACCGGCCGCGACCTTGAGTACGTGCGGCAGGAAACCAGGCACGTCACCGGCCTGCCCCTGTCCCTGGGCGGCAGCGGCGACACCTCCATAATGACCGGTCTGGGCTTGTACATGGGGATGAAAGCCTGCGCCGAGGAGGTGTGGGGCAACGGCGGACTGCGCGGCAGGACTGTGGCGGTGCAAGGCTTCGGCAAGGTCGCCAGCCACCTGTGCGAGCATCTGCTGGAAGATGACGTCCGCCTGGTGGTCACCGACGTTTACGACGCCGCTCTCGACCGCGCCCGCGATATGGGCCTGGAGGTCGCGTCGCCCGATTCCATCATGGACGTAGACTGCGACATCTTCGCGCCCTGCGCCCTCGGCGGCGTGCTCAACCCGCAGACCATCCCCCAGCTCCGCTGCCGCGTGGTGGCCGGCGGGGCCAACAACCAGCTACTGAGCGAGGCCGACGGCGAGGAACTGCACCGGCGGGGCATCCTCTACGCCCCGGACTACATCGTAAACTCCGGCGGCATTATCAACGTCGAGGCCGAGTTGGGCGACGCCGGGTACAGCCCGGAACGCGCCCGCGAAAAGACCGAGCGCATCCACGAAATCATGGCCAGCGTCATCAGGACCTCCCAGGCCCAGGAAATTTCCACGGCTGCCGCCGCAGACATCTTGGCGGAGGAACGGTTGGCCTCCGTCCGGGCCGTCAGGCCCGTCCACAGCCGCTGCAGGTAAGCTCCCGCCGCTGCGTCCATGCTACAATCCAGGCATAGGGCGGAGGTATTTATGACTACCCCGGAACACGTCCCGGACCCGGACGCAGTGACCGATTACGAAACCCAAGCCCGCGAGTTCCTGATAAGGGGCCGAGAATACTTGGCTGTTGGCGACCTGCATCAGGCGTCGGAAAAGGGCTGGGGAGCGGCGGCGCACATGGTAAAGGCCGTAGCGGTAGCCCAAGGCTGGCAGTATGACAGGCACGCGGATTTCAGCCGGGTAATGAATCAGGCCATCCTTCTAACTGGCAACGACCGACTGAGCGACTTGCGAGGGAGAGCCAACGACCTACACGGCAACTATTACGAGCGCAAGAGGTTCCTGAACGCCGAAATCATCGGCAAGGACCTCGAAAGCATAGAGGAACTGGTAGCATTGCTGGCCCCGTTGACCGTCCTGGACGGCAGCGGCAATGGTTCCGCTGAATAGACCCCGGACAGTTTGCTCCTCCCCGGCAAGACAGTTGGCTATCTCGTATCTGTCGTTGTAACCATACGCATCGTCACCCGCGGTAGCCAGTTGCGCGGGCGGTTCGGCAAAGGCTTGCGGACGATCTCGAACCCGGCCCGGCGAAACATCGGCTCGGTGCCGAAATAGGCGTTGTCGTCGCCGGTGCGTTCTCCATCCGCCCTGGGGTAAACCTCCACCGCCGGTGCGCCGTATTTGCCCGCGTATTCCACCGCGGCCCGTATCAGGGCCACGGCGATGCCCCGCCCGCGATGTGTCCTGCGCACAGTGACGCAGGGAATCACCCACACCGGCTCATCGTCAACGGGCGGTGTGGCCCGGGAGCGGACCACCCGCGTAAACTCGCTTCGGGGAGCTACCGCAACCCAACCGACGGGCTGGCCGCCCTGATAGGCCAGGAGACCCGGGGCAGGTTCCCGGTCCGCCAAGTGGGTCATCGCCACCCTGCGGCGCGGACTCACTGATCCCTCGCCAGGCAATTCCCGCATCTGGGCGTCGGTCAAGCGCGGGAACATACACCAGCATCCGGCCCCGAAATTGCCCCTCAGCACCATCCCAAAGTCGTCCATAAGCTCCGGCGTCAGCGGCTTGAATTCCAAAGTTGTCTGTGCCAATCTCGGCTTCCTCATGCAGAATAGAATAGGGGCGCTCCTTCCGGCGCCCCCTTTGCCTGACGCTGTGGCCGTAAGCCGGTTAGCGGGCCTGTGATTCCGCCTGGAAACCGCCGTCGCGGTGCGCGCCGTCGCAGAAGGGCTTCTCCGATGAGAGTCCGCAGCGGCACAGGCTGACCCAGCGCCCTTCGGGGATGGTGTAGTTGGCGCCGCTCATATCCACGATTTCGATGGGACCAGAAACGCGATTGGGCCCGTTTTCCCGGATTTCGATCTTGACGTCTGCCACGGTTTCTCCTCCGCCTGTTCCCGGCTTGGTCATATAATTATCCGCCGGGTCTTCGGCCCCTAGTGTAGCAACCGCCCCGGTATCAGTTCAACCGGCGTGTCCTGCTAATCGGCGGGACTCTGCGCCGGTTCGCGGCGCGGCCGCCCGGTTGGTTCCGTGCGTTGGCGCTCCCCGCGTATCACAGCCAGCGCCACCCCGGTCAGCAGCATCGCAGCCATCAGGATGAAGGCCCACCTCAGCCCGGCGACGAAGGCATCGGCCACGGCGGGCGAGACCGCGTCAAGGCTTGGCTCCACGCCGTAAGTTCCCATCGTAACCACCACCACGGTCGTGGCCACGGCGATACTGGTGACGTTGGCCGAGTTGCGGATTAGCTGCGTCAGCGCCGATACCACTCCGTACTGGTTGCGCTCCACCGCGCTGAGCAGGGAGCTCTGGTTGGGCGAGTTGAACAGGGCCATGCCTGCGCTCTGGGCCATCAGCATCAGCACTATGAACACCACCGACGACGACTCGGTGAGGTTAACGGCGATGGCGATGCTGGCGCCCATGGACAGGGCCAGCCCCGATACCGTCAGCGCGCGCCAGCCGAACCTGTCCGACAGCCGCCCGCTCACCGGCCCCAGCAGTACCATGCACAGCGCGGGCGGTATCAGCAGCAGCCCCACGTCGCGCGGGCCTATCTCCAGCACCCGTTGCAGGTAGAAGGGCATCATAAAGCGGGACGACGACATCCCCATGAACGACAGCCAGGCCGCCGCCGCGCCGATGGCCACCAGCTTGCGCTTGAAGAGCCGCAGCTCCAGCATCGGAGATGAGGTACGCAGCTCCCACCAGACGAACCCGGCCAGCAGGGACGCCGTCGCCGCCGCGCCGACGAGCACCGGCGGAGAACTCCAGCCCAGCCGGTGCCCGTTGCTCACCACCAGCAGGAAGACCAGCAGCGCCCCAGCCGACAGCGCCGCGCCCGGCCAGTCGAACCGTCCCGCAGCCCGCTCTTCTGACGTTCCATTCCCGGCCGGGCGCATAACCAGCCACGTAATCAGGATGGTCAAGACGCCAGCGGGGACGTTGACGAAGAACACAGATTGCCAGCCGAAGGAGGCGACCAAAAGTCCGCCGATAGCCGGGCCGGCGATAGCCCCGCTGCCGACGACGCTCATGTGGGTGCCCAGCGCCTTGCCCCGCTCTGCGCCGCTGAAGGAGGAGATGACCGTGGCCATGCCGTTGCCCTGGATCATGGCCGACCCGAAGCCCTGAAAGACCTTCGCGCTAATCAGCCAGGGCAGGTTGAAAGCCAGTCCGGCCAGGAGCGACCCGGCAACGAAGATAGCCAGTCCGCCGATGTAGACCCACTTGCGCCCGGCGATGTCACCCAGCCGTCCCATGGGCAGGATGAGCGCGCTGATGGCCAGCGCGTTGCCCACCACCACCCACTGCACCGTCGGCAGGTCGGAGCCGAAATGCTCCTCAATCTCCGGCAGCGCCACCAGCACCGACCCGCTGTCGACCACGGAAACGAAGGTGCCGATGGCGATGGCGGCAAACACCCACCACTTGTAGGAACGGCTGGTCCTTATGGGGGAAAGCAAATCTCGAACACCCTGGAGTCCTGTGCGATACGGAAGCCGAGCCTTCCGCCGCCGTACCGAAATGTGCGCAGTCGCAACTGGCTATTATAGACGAATCGTGCGAGAAGCGAGTCTAGGGAGAAAGGGCGATGAGGGCCAGTCCCGCGACTATGAATGCGGAACCAAGCAGCCTGCCTCTTCCGAAAGACTCCTTCAGCAGAAGCGCACCCATCAGGACGCTCACCACGATGCCTACTTCCCGCGCCGGCGCGATGTAGCTGACCCGGGACAATGAGAAGGCGGTCAGCACCAGGCCATAGGCCGCAAACACCAGCAGTCCCGAGGCAAGGATGGGCCATGCGTTTTGCCGCCATTCCTGCAATACGGGAAGCAGCCCGTAGCTGCGCAGAATGTACGGCGCAAGTCCCGCACCCGACCCAAGGATGAGAAAGTACATGTACAGGAACGGCTGGACGTGCTCCACTCCCTGCTTGTCCACAAGGGTGTAGACGGTGATCACTAATCCGGTCAGTATCGCGTAGCCCATCCCGGCCCCCCGCAACAGCAGCGAGGGCTTGGAGATTACCTCAGCGAACCGGCCCCACCACGACACTATGAAGATGCCCACGATAATCAGCATTATGCCGATTGCGGCTGGCAGGGCCACTGTCTCTCCGAGGATGAGCACCGCCATGATAGGAACGAACATAGGCCCGATGCCCCGGGCGACGGGATAGACCAATGAAAGGTCTCCCCGGGAGTAAGCTCGCCCCAGCAGGAAGAAATATAGGACGTGCAGGGCCATTGTGGCAGTGACGAACCACCAGCCCGGCATTCCTATGGGGTGGAACCAGAACAGTGCGACCGCCAAGGGCGCCAGCATCACGCTCCCGGCGATCAGAAGCGCCCAGGCGAAGACCTCCTGGTTGCCCGATCGCTTGAGTAGTAGGTTCCAGGTCACGTGACACAGCGCGGAAAGTAGAACCAGCGCCAGGGACAGTCCTGTCATTGGGCAACTATAACCTACTTGGGGTGGCCTTTCGGTAAATCGGCAGGCTCACTGGCTTGGCGCGTCCTCAATGATTGCGGCGTTACAGCCGTTGCTCAGGCAGCACAGGTCGCAACAGGGCGATGGCAAAGTCAGGAAGAACCCGTCGGTGGTGAGCCCTGAGGTTTGCCCCCATTCGTGAGTGATAGTACTATGACTCTCGCCGATGATTATGGGTTGGTGCTGGGCCCGGCAGCCTAATACCGAGAGTCCCAGCAGGAGGAGACGAAGCCCATGCTTACACACAACTACACGTATCAGGAATGTCTGGACATCTCCAAGAGAGTCTCGTGGTTGGAAGACGATGTCCTGGCTGACAAGAACTTCGACTTCTCGAAACGCTTTCTGCCCAACAGGTTGGCTGGCGTGGACGAGATCGGATGCCTGAGTGACAACGAGAAGCTGCTCTTGAATCAGATTATGGGTAACGCCTACTGCCACATCTTCGCGTTCGTGGAGGAATTTATCATCCCCACCGTCACGGAAGAGGCTATGAAGGATGTCTATGGGGATGAAGTCAGGGCGCGCTCCTTATTGCGGTTCGCTGAGGAAGAGTTCAAGCATCAGGAGCTTTTTCGGAGATCGGTTGAACTCTTCGGCCAGGGTTTCGGCGTTGAGTGCGGCCTGATCCCCGGCCGGGAAGAGGTGGCGCAAGTAGTTCGAAGCAAGTCGAAGCTGGCCGTCATGGTCCTCACCGCGATTATCGAATGGTTCACCCAGCTCCATTACATAGAGCACGTGCGCGACGACTCCGACCTCGACGGGCTGATGCGGGACCTCTTGAGGTTTCACTGGATGGAAGAGGCGCAGCACGCCAAGCTGGACACCTTGCTGATTGGCGAAGTGGCCGAAGACCTGACCCTGGAGGAGCGTGAGGCGGCAATAGATGAGGTCCTGGAGCTTGGCGGGGCCGTAGACGGGTTACTGGCCCAGCAGATCGGGCTGAACATAGATGCCCTTGAGAGGGTTACAGGACGCACATTCACGGATGCCGAGAAAGAGGAGATTACGGCGAAGACGCAGCGGGCCTGCCGGTGGACCTTCCTCGTATCGGGCTTGGAGCACCCGAACATCGTCAGGGCGGTCGGCGAGCTGACTACAGAAGGGCCAGGGAAAGTAGCTGGCGCCGCCGCAGCGCTCTCCGCCTAGCACCACAGCCGTCAGACAACCCGTCATTCCCGCGAAAGCGGGAATCCAAACCCCTGGCACCATTCAACTGGACTACCTGAAACGGAATCCTGCCGGGGCTGGGCACTCCCTTGACCCCTGCTGCCGCTTCAGTTAAATTTCAGTCAACGACACCCAATTCGGAGCAATGTTATGCCTCTGTACGAGTATCACTGCCCCAGGTGCAGCCACAAGTTCGAGAAGCTCCAGCCCATGAGCGCCACCGGCGCCGATTGCCCCAACTGCGAACAGCCCGCCAGGCGGGCCATATCGATGTTCGCCAGGGTCGGAGGAGCTGGCGAAGAGGAGTCCTTCAACCCCGGCCCCCTGCCGCCGCTGAACGCTGGCGGTTGTGGCGGCTGTGGTTGCGGCCACGGTCACTAGACCACGGCTCTGCAAGATCGCATTCCAGTGCCGATTGTCTGAATCAGGATTTTCCAGATTTTCAGGATAGGTACGGAACTATCCTGTACGTCCTCTAATCCTGGAAATCCTGATTCAGACAGTTGTCTAGTTGTTCCGTCACCGCCCTCCCCACCGCCGCCATGCCAGATACCCTCCGCCCACCACAGCCAGCAGCGCCCCCGCGGCCAGGGCGCGCAGGGCGGCCCACATCGTCGCGTCGAACCAGAAGCCTTGCGGGAACAGCAGCACCAGGTAGTCGGTGCGCGGGTCGAGCTGCCAGAAGTCGTTGGCGAAGCTGACCCGGTGGAACAGCAGGAACAGCGCATCGAAGGCCACCACGGACAGCAGCCCGAAGAGCGCCAGCAGCCCCACTGTCAGCCCACCGCCCCACAGCGTCCGGCGGGCCAGCGTCGGCAGGAAGGCGCTACGTTGCAGCGCGAACCCTGCCGCCGTCAGCGCTGCGAGGCAGACCGCCGACGCCGCGAACGCCCCGTACACTCCCCACAGCAGCCGCTTCACGTCATACATGTGGTGTGTTTCCTTCTCGTTGAACAGCTCCCGCTCCGAACCGAAGATGCGGGTGCGCACATCCAGCGGCTCGTCCCCGGAATTGAAGTAGGCGCGGAGGTCCAGCGCCACCTGCCGCAGGTCCTCGGGGGTGATGCCGCTGACCCAGGCGATGCGGTATTTCTCGAAGCCACCTTCGTACAGACCGATGTTGTTGAAGGCCCAGGCAATGCTGCCGGTCACCAGGAATACTGGCACAGCCACGACGAACAGCGCGGCGGGCAGCCAGCGCATCCGGTTTCCAAACCTGACGATTGGATTATCGGGATGTGTCAGTGATTGAAACATAAGCATCGCCAATTATAATCGCCCTATGAATGAATACGAATTGAACGGCCAAATATCCGACTTTCAGACGCTGGTGGACATCGTGGCAAAGCTGCGCGCCCCCGGCGGCTGCCCCTGGGACCGCGAGCAGACTCACGAATCGCTGAAGCGCAACCTGCTGGAGGAAGCCCACGAGGCCCTGGAGGCCATAGACAACGGCGACCCGTCGGTGTTGACCGAGGAATTGGGCGACCTGCTGGTGCAGATTGCCTTCCACGCCGACATAGCCAGGGAGGCAGGCAACTTCGACATGGGCGACGTGGTGGAGCGCATCAACCGCAAGCTCATCCGCCGCCATCCCCACGTCTTCGCCGATGAATCGGTGTCTGACGCCCGCGAAGTGGAGCGCAACTGGGAGCGTATTAAGGCGGCAGAAAGGGCCGCCGCCGGAACGCCCAAGTCTCCCGTGGATGGCATCCCGGCCAGCCTGCCCGCGCTGGCCGCGTCGCAACTGATGCAGGACCGCGTGGCCCGCGCCGGTTTCGAGTGGGACGACGTTTCCGGTGTGCTGGACAAGATTGAGGAAGAAATCGGCGAGTTTCGCCAGGCCAGGACACCCGAGGAACAGGTACACGAGTTAGGCGATATACTCTTCGCCCTGGTCAACCTGTCGCGCTGGGTTGACGCCCACGCCGAAGACGTGCTGCGCCAGGCCAACGGCCGCTTCCGCGCCCGCTACCTGGGCATGGAGGAGCTGGCCGAAGAGCGGGGCCTGGACTTCGAGGCCCTGCCGCTGGAGCAGAAGGAGGCGCTGTGGCAGGAAGTGAAGAGGGAACTGAATGGATCAGATTAGCAGGCGAGAGTACGCCCGGCGGGTAATGTCCAATCCCACCGACTATTACATTTGGACAACGCATTTGGCAGATTTCGTGAGTCGGGAAGGCTTATCCATCAGATATTTTGCCGATACAGATACGCTGTTTTTCCATATCGCGGAGTCGACAGGGTTTGGGGAAACCGTTGCGCCCGATCTATGGGTAATGTATGGCCGCGACAGGGAAGTGAGCTCGGTTACGATTGACCATGCCGCCAAAATGCTAGGGCCGTACCTGTTTCCTGACGACGAACATATCGGCAAAAGCAACCTCTTTAGCCAAGGCCAAGATATGGCAATCACCTATGCCCCAGAAACGGATACGCTAAGGCTCCAGACGGGGGAGCCGCCCTATACAGGGTACACGGAAAAGACCGTTGCGCCGGGCCTGTGCGTCAACTTCGACCCTGAAGGCTGGGCGATGGGCGTCGTGATCGAGCGCGCCGCCGAATTGCTGCGGCCCTACCTGCTGGCCGAGAGCGCAGGGGTTGCCTAACCCTCCCCCGGCCAGCCCGCCAGATACGCCGGGTCCAGGTAGTAGATTCCGCCACTGAGTACTCGCTGCAAACCGCCGGCCAGCCCGGCCATCGCCGATGCGTCGGCGGACGTGCGCCCGAATAGCCGCTGCGACAGGCTGCGGCGGGGTTGCAGGAACTTGGGGCGCGGACGTGTCTTGCCCGCCTCGGCTGCCGCGTTGAGGGCGTCGGTGAAGTCGCCGATGTGGTCCACCAGCCCGGTCTCTATGCCCTTCTGCCCGGTCAGCACCTCGCCTGTCGCCAGCTCCCGCACCGCCTCCTCCGGCAGCGAGCGCCCCTTGACCACTACCTGCACGAAGTTGTCGTATATCTCGGTAATCAGCTCTTGAAGTTTTTCCGACTCCTCGGCGGTGGGGCTGCGCCAAAAGCCGGTCATGTCCTTGTACTTGCCGCCCTTGAATATGGAAAACTCGACACCAGCCCGGCCCAGCAGTTGCTCCAGCACCGGGCGCAGGTATATGACGCCGATGGAGCCGACCAGCGCGGTTGGCAGGGCGTAGACCTGGCTGGCGGCGCAGCAGAGGTAGTAGCCGCCGGAGGCCCCAATGCCCCGCACGTATGCCACCACCGGCTTGCTCTCGGCCACCCGCTCGATGCTGCGGTGCAGAGCCTCGGAAGCCGCCGCGGAACCTCCCGGCGAATCAATGTCCAGCAGCAAGGCCCGGTATGACTTGTTCTTGGCGACGTTCTCGAAGATACGGGCGTAGGGAGCGGCCCGAATCTGCGAGCCGATGACGCCATGCATTTCCACTACCGCAACGCCCGTACTGCGACGGATACCTAACGGCATAGCAGTACCCCCAGCTTCTGGTTGCCCCCTACATTGTAACCCAATGGCAAAACCGTCCGTTTTTCATTTGAATCTTGATAGAACTTACGCAGTTTGAAAGCTATCCCCTCTCCCTCTGGGAGAGGGTTAGGGTGAGGGCGTCCTCTTCAACTGCGTAAGTCCTATCAAGATTAGGAAAGAGGCCCTGATATGCACCAGGACCTCTTGGGACGTTGCTGAATTAGGACGGCGGCTATCCGGCGTTCACGTCAATCGGTTATCACGGCGCACTCTGCTCCGACTGGCGGAAAGCGGGGATGACGTGCTTGCCGAACATCTCGATGGATTCCATCACCTTCTTGTGGGGGACGGTCTCCGTAGCCATCAGGAACTGCAACTGGTCTACGCCGGTCTCCTCGTGCAGCCTGGCTGCCCTGATGCAGGACTCCGGGTCGCCGGCCACGATAATGCCGCGCTCAGCCATCGTCCCGGCGTCAAATTCCTCCCACACCTTCTGGGCCAGGGCGCTGCCGCCGGAAAGGTCGAGGCCGTTGCCGCCGTTGCCTCCCTGCGTCGGGACGTCCACGTAGCGCGAGAAGTTCTGCGCCAGGTGATCGGGCACGCCGCCCCACTGCTCCAGCAGCCGGGAGTAGACATCCTTCTGGTCCTGAACGTAGGGACGGCCCGGGCCGAAGAAGGTTTTGAGCGACTGCGCCGACAATTCCTTGGTGGCCGCGTCGTCCTCGCCGCAAAGGCCGAAGCAGGAGGACAGCCACTTGTTGTTGGCAAAGGCCCCCACCGGGTTCGATTCCTTGATGGCCGTCTTGTACTCGCGGATTGAGGGCTCCAGCACCGACGGAGCGTTGACGCCCAGGGCCATGGAGCCGATGCCCTTCTGCGCCGCAAGCTGGTAGGTGGCCGGTTGCAGCGCGGCAACCCAGATGGGCGGATGCGGCTTCTGGTAGGGCTTGGGCAGCACCTGGCGCGGCGGCACCTTCCAGAACTTGCCGTCCCATTCGAAGTAGTCCGACTCCCATATCTTGGGAATCATGGTCAGGGACTCCTCCCACATTTCCCGCGTGTCCCTGGGGTCAATGCCCATCCCCAACTGTTCGTAAGGCGCGGAACGGCCGGTGCCGAACTCTACGCGGCCGTTGGAGAGATGGTCCACCATTGCCACGCGCTCGGCCACCCGGATCGGGTGGTGGTAGGGTAGGATCACCACCCCGAACCCCAGGCGGATGCGCTTGGTCAGCCGGGACAGCGCGCCAAAGATGACCTCTGGGCACGGCGACCCGGAGAATGTGGTCAGGAAGTGGTGCTCCACGAACCAGACTGCGTCGAATCCCATCTCATCGGCCAGTATGCACTGTTCGATGGTCTCTTCGATGACGGCGTGGTCGTCCAGCACGGGGCGTTGCATCTCGTAAGCCAGCGAAAACTCCATCACAAACCTTCTCAGTAGAATCTATGCGTCGTTCGCAATTCTAAGGTTCACCAAATGATACCGCAACTTGCGCTGCTGTATCGGGCACAGTAGGATTGAAGTATTATCGTAATACATTCTCTATGGAGTTATACAATGTCAGCCGTTGTAGGAACGAAGGGGCAGGTAGTCATTGACAAGGCAATCCGTGAGCGGCTGGGCATCTCCCCGGGCTGGCGGGCCTACCAGACACTGGACGAAGGGTGTGTGAAGATATACTTCCGCCCCCCGCCCCATAGCCGTTCTCTGCTGGGGACCCTTCGAGAGCATATCACGCCCGATGCTGCTGAGCGGCTTACGCAAATGAGTTGGGCCGATATAGAGGATGAGGGATGGAAAGGGATTGCTGAAGAGCGGGATGAGAGACTCGGCATATCCTCCAATGACCCGGCACAGCAATGACCTTCATTGACACCAACATTCTGGTTCGCTACCTGACCGGTCTGCCGCCGGACCAGGCAGCCACCGCCGCCGATATTATCGACAGCGGCACCGAATTATGGATAACGGCCACTTCTCTGGCCGAAGTTTATTTCATAATGTCCAGGGTGGCTGGCATCCCCAGAGTCGAGGTAGTCAGAGCGCTGATTGATTTCATGCAGAAGGACAACATATTTCCGTACGCCGTAGACATAGACTTCTTGCTGCGGGGACTGGAAATGACGCTGCCCTCAGGCCGGGTTTCCGTGGCGGATGCATTGATTTGGGCGACGGTTCGCACTGCCGGTAGTGGCGCAATCTATTCCTTCGACCAACGGTTCCCTGAAGAGGGGATTCGGGTTCTGCGATCTCTCTAAAACTTCTACCCCATCAGCACCACTTCACGTTGCACCGGCGACGACGGACGCGGCCCGTCCTCGGATATGAAGACGTCTATCGCGGTTGCCTCTCCATATCCTCCCCGTTCTGTATTGGCATTGGTGGCGTGGTAATTGTTGCATACCTGCGGCTCTGGATTCCTGACTTCGCAGGAATGACGTCCGGGGCAAGACGATGATGTGGGAGGCCAGTGGGAGGGGCTAGTGGATTTCCTGCTGCATACCGCCGTCGAGGATCACGCTGGAGCCGGTGATGAAGGAAGCCCGTTCAGAGGCGAGATAGACCGCCAGGTCGCCCACTTCTTCGGGCTTGCCCAAGCGGCCCATGGGCACGGCAGCGGTGGCTTCCTGGAGCAGCTCATCCGCCGGGCGGTTCTCGGCCCAGCTTCGTTCCTGCATCGCCGTCTCCAGTGCGTCGGTCATCACCGGGCCGTGAATCAGGTTATTCACGGTGATGTTGAAGGGGGCAAGTTCGTTGGCAAGGCTCTTGGAATAGCCGACTAGGGCCAACTGGTTGGCGTTGGCAAGGGAGGTCTCGCCGTGTTCGTCCCGCGCATCCGTCCCGAAGGGTCCGTGGGAAAATTCGGGCAGCAGGTTCAGAATGCGTCCCCAGTGTTGCTGCTTCATATAAGGCACGACCTCCCGCGCGAACCGGACCGTGCTGAGGAATCCTTCATCCAGGGACGAAGTAAGCCTGTCGTCGTTCAATTCCGATGGCCGTTCCGCCGAATGGTAGCCCATGTGGGTCACCAGTATGTTTATCTGCCCGAAGCGACTGAGGGTATCCCGCACCACGCGGCGGATGTCACGGGCGTCGGTGATGTCGGCGGGGATGGCGAGGACGTGCTGCTGGGAGCTGGCGCGGGCCATCTCAATCTCGGTGCGCCGCAGGTCGGATTCAGTGCGGCCGCAGATGGTGACGTTGGCGCCCTCGCGGGCGAAGGCCAAGGCAATGGCGCGTCCCAAGCCGCGTGTGGAGCCGCCCACGATGGCAACCCGGTCTTTCAGACCCAAATCCATAACTTGTACTCGCCTCACTCGTCGTTCCCGCGAAAGCGGGAATCCAGAAGGGCCTTTGCTATTGGAAAGTTGACATACACCCGGACATACTTGGTTCCCGAAGCTGCCGGGAATGGCGGGTACATCCGCTGGAATGCCCAGTATGTCTTATAGGGTGTGTGACAAATGCCTGCACCAGCCCGTCATTCCCGCGAAAGCGGGAATCCAGTGCCTATAACGAATCTTAACTGGATAGAAACAGGAGCTGAAATCTGAATAGTCAAACACCCTCTTAGATCACTTCCCGCTGCTTAAGCGATTCGATCGCGTCGTCGGAGTAGCCCAAGTCGGCCAGTATCTCCCGGTTGTGCTCCCCCAGCAACGGCGGTGGCAGATCCAGGCCGCCGGGTGTGCGGGAAAACTTGACGGGTATGCCCGTCTGCTTGATCTTCCCGGCAACCGGGTGGATCATCTCCTGCAGCATATCCCGGGCTTCAATCTGCGGATCGGCAAATACGTCGGCCAGATCGTTGATGGCGCCGGAGGGAACGCTGACCTTCTGCAGATCCTCCACCCACTCAGCCACCGGTCGGGTGAGGAACACCTGTTGCAGGTACGGCACCAGCACCGAGCGGTTGTTGACCCGGTCGCCGTTGGTGGCGTAGTCCGGCTTGGACAGCTCTTCCAGTTGCATCGCTTCGCAGAAGCGCTCCCAGATGCGCTCGGACCCGACGGCGATATTGATGAACTTCCCATCCTGGCACATGAACGCCTGGTAGGGGCAGAGGTTGGGATGCGCCGCCCCCAGCCGCGCGGGCGGCTTGCCGTTGGCGAAATAGGTGGCCGCCTGGTAGGTGAGCCACGCCACCTGTCCGTCCAGCATGGAAACGTCTATGTACTGTCCCTCGCCGTGCTCGGCGCGGTGATGCACCGCAGCCATGACGGCGAAGGCGGCCCACATACCGGCGCCGATGTCGGAAATGGCGATGCCCACTTTCTGCGGATCGCCGTCGGGTTCGCCGGTCAGGCTCATCATCCCGCTGACGCCCTGCATGATCTGGTCGTAGGCCGGCAGGCGGCGGTAGGGGCCGTCCTGCCCGAAGCCGGAAATGGAAGCGTAGATGATGCGGGGGTTCACCGAGCTGATAACGTCGTAGCCCAGCCCGAAACGCTCCATCACGCCAGGCGTGAAGTTCTCGACGATAGCGTCGGCGTCCTCCGACAGCTTGAGGAAAATCTCCTTCGCCTCGTCTTCCTTGAAGTTGAGGGTCAGGCTGCGCTTGTTGCGGTTGATGGACATGAAATAGGCGCTCTCGCCCTCAATGAAGGGAGGCCCCCAGTGGCGGGTGTCGTCGCCGCTGCCCGGAATTTCGATCTTGATGACGTCGGCCCCGTGGTCCCCCAGCATCAGCGTGCAAAAGGGTCCTGCCAGCGCCCGTGTCAGGTCCAGCACCTTCAGCCCTTCCAGTGCTTTCATTCCCGCCAATCTCCTGAAATCCGGCGTAACCTGTCTGCCCGATATACTACCGGCTAAGTCTTACTGGAATCTTACCACAGGGGAGGGCATTCGATTCAGAAAAACATCCGAAAGACCCCTACCGCAATGCTTGTCCTGAGCGGGGTCGAAGGGTGGCGGCGTCGGTCAGGTGCACCCGGCACCCGCCGGTGTCCTCCGGGTCGAAGTATATGAGCCGGTAGCCCATGAAGTTCGTGAACGGCTCGTGGGTCAGGAATCGAAAGCCGCGGCCGCGGTGTTCTGCCACCACCAAGTCCAGGTCTTCCACCGCATAGGCCACGTGGTGAACGACGTAGTTCCCGCCGCCGGCCTCCAGCGATGAAGAATCTTCGGGGCAGATGAACTCCACCTCGACCTCGCCTGCCTGTAGAAAGGCCACTTCGCCCAGGTTCGCCACCGCTCCCCTCCCGGTGACCACTGCTCCATACATACGGGCATAGGACTCGATGACGGTATCAAGGTCGGGTACCAGATAGCTGACGTGATGGATGTCGGAAAACATAACGCTCCTGAAATTGGCGTAAGCCGCATACCCCACTGTTGCCGTATGGGGGCGTGGGGCATATTATATGTTTCCGCTGCGAGACAACGAGACCTACAGCTCGCAGATGCTTATGGAGAGAGAAATGGCAGTCGGGAGCACTTACAAGGTGGTCGAGCTGGTAGGCTCTTCCAGCGAAAGCGTACAACAGGCCATTGACGGGGCCATCACCCGGGCCTCGCAGACCATCCGCAACCTGGACTGGTTCGAAGTTCGGGAAATCCGCGGCACCATAGACGGCGACAGCGCCAACTGGTATCAGGTCAAGCTGGGCATCGGGTTCCGGGTGGACTCGGGCGAAGACGTCAGCCAGGATTAGGGCCGCCCCATGGCCGGGCCGTTCGTAGTAAGCCGCAACGGGGCGGTGATCGGTGCGCCGCCCCAGCAGGTGTTCGATTACCTGGCCGATATGACTCGCCACGGCGAGTGGGACCCGCTGGACGGCTTCCGCGTTACCGCCCAGCCCCAAGGGCAGCCCGGCGTCGGTTCGATTTTCAGCCGGGAGCGCACTGGCGAGTCCCAAGGGCCGTTGGCTATTCGCCCCGGCCCCGGCCCGGCCAGCAGCGTCACGGTGACGTTGATCACCGCCATCACCGTCTACCAGCCCCACGACGCCCTGACCTTCGAGACCAGGGCCAGCTACAACGGCCTGCTATACAGCGTCGAGCGGACGTCTTTCGAGCTACAGCCCTCCCAGGAGGGCGCATGGGTTACGAAAGCGTCCGAGGTCGAGATTATGGTCCCCAGCGTCTTCATTGGCCCGGTTTATGCCATCCGCATGGTTCGGGCCGCCTTCGCTCGAATGGTGGGCCGCACCTCCCCGGGCCCCCACCTGTCCCGCGTCAAGGAGATGATGGAGACAGGGAAGATTACCCGCAGGATCTGACCCCCTCGAAAATCCCCTCCCCATCAGGGGGAGGGTTAGGGTGGGGGTGAAAAGGCAGTATAGTATAGAGAGGTCGCCGAAAGAGCTATAACGGGTAGGAGTCACGCAGTTCAGCATGGAAGCGCACAACCACATACCCGTCATTCCCGCGAAAGCGGGAATCCAGTGGCCCAACTGCGTAACTCCTAACGGGTTTTGAGATAGTTTCTCAGTCCCCCCACGCCCGACGACTCACTTCGTCCGCCAGTTCCGGCTTGCGCCACTTATTCATCCAGGTAGCGCTCGCCCCACCTGTCGAGGAACACCACGTCCGACAGCGGGCCTCTGCGAACCGGCCCGAAGTTGCCCATTGGATAGCCTATGGGCAGGATGGCATAGGAATACACTCCGGGAGGCAACCCCAGGATTTCCTCCACTTCCTTCGCGTGCATCAGGTGACGTGAGGTGAGGGTTGATCCCAGCCCCAGGGCCCGCGCCGCCAGCAGCATATTCTGGACTGCGGGATATATGGACGCCCCCAAAGCCCGGTCCGGCAGCCCGTCCCCGCCTTCCATGCACGCGACGATCCAGACGGGAGCTTCGTGGTAGTGATCGGTCAGGTATTCCACCGCGTCGTGTTGGCGCCGGTACCGGCCGGGGCTGGAGCCGGGTGGAGGCGCGCTGTTCGCGTAACGCGGCCCGACCACTTCGTCGTAAGCCTTCTTGTACCAGACCTGGACCTGTTCCTTGATGCTCCGGTCCTTGACTACCAGGAACCGCCAACGCTGGTTGGCCCCACCATTGGCCGCGTACGATCCAGCTTCCAGAATGCGCCGGATCAGCTCGTCCGGCACCGGGTCGGGCTTCAGCCGGCGCATAGCGCGGGTGGTGCGCATGATATCGAAAAGCTCAGTGCTGTCTGTCATGGTGTCCTTCTTCCGGTCTTCGTCTGAACTGTGATTTCTCTGATTGTGGGATTGCCATGATTGGGAAATCATTCTAATCCACTATAGGACTTACGCAGTTGGTTGTTTTGTCACTCTGAGCGAAGCGAAGAGTCCTTTCCCGCAGACAGGGATTCTTCGCTTCGCTCAGAATGACAGGCGGGGCGGATGTTTTCAACTGCGTAACTCCTATCCACTAATCACATGAATCACAGTTCAGATTGCGGTCACCCACCTGCCACCAGGAACAGCACCCCGAAGGCGAATACTATGACATTGACGCTGATGGCGAACCACTTCTCGGGTATGCGTCGTAGCAGCCTGGCCCCGAAGTAAGCGCCGCCGGCTGCAACAACGCCCAGCGACAGCCCCAGGCCCACCACCAACGGGGTAATCAGCTCGCCGCCGGCGCCGTAGACCGCCAGCTTGGGCACCTGGATCATGCACATGCTCAACGAAAAGCTTGCCATATACGCGCGAGGACTCAGGCCGTAGGCAAGGTAGAACACAGGCTGAAAGGGACCGGGTATCCCTATCACCGAGGCCAGGAACCCGGACGCTCCTCCAAGAGGCAGGAATCCCCACAGCGCCATTCGCACTCGTTTCGTCCAGGGTAACTGCATCAGCGTCACGAGGGCTATCATCCCGCCGCCCATGATGCGGATTAGCAGATCGGTGTCGGTGGCGATGAAAATGAAACTGCCCAGTATGGCGAAGGGGGTGGAACCGGCGGCGAACCAGGCCACGACCTTCCAGTCTATGGAGTCGCGGGCCAGCCAGAAACGGGTAGCTGTCCCGATTAGCTGGAAAAGGGCCACTACCGGAACAGCAACCTCCGGGCCGTAGATCCACACCAGCACCGGCAGGATGATCACTCCTCCGCCAAAGCCAGCCGCTCCCGACATAGACATGCCAATGGCTGCGACGACAAAGAGGACCGTAAGTTGCCAGATTGCCACGTCTTCCAAGCTGCAATCTCTCGCTGTTGGACTGGTGGCCTATCTTATACCCTTTCGTACCCAGTGGAATGAAAAATCAGGAGAAGTGCAGGCCGATGGCAAAGTAACCCCAACTGCTGCTGTCCACCTCATTCCGAGCATGGCGTACCCTCAACCTGAGCACGGTATCCCCTCAACCTGGGCTTGGTATCCCCTCAACCTGGGCTTGGTGTTCCCTCAACCTGGGCTTGGTGTTCCCTCAACCTGGGCTTGGTGTTCCCTCATCCTGAGCCTGTCGAAGGATGCCCGTCCAGGCCGCTGATCGTGATCAAATCCTGTACATCCTTTAATCCTGAGAATCCTGATTCAGACAAAAGCAGGCACGAACCCACTTTACAATCTTGCTGGGAGCAGCGACTGCCCCGGTTTTGCTGACACTTGCCCCTTGCGGAGTCCTGTGTCCCGTCTTTAGCATTTGTGACGGATGGCAAGTGTCACGGGTGGCAAGCGCAACCGGCCCGTCATATCGGTTAGGGTGATGGCCGGGCATGGATTGCGCCCTTGTCATCCGCGTCAGGCTGGATGGGATGGATTGAACGCTTTTGGGTGAGGGCGGACGTACAGGAATCGCGTATATGGCAGGAAATGACTGGAAATGACCGGATGATAAAAAAATCAGCCTCTCGGCCAGGCAACGGTGGGCTTGCCGAGCCTGCCGGAATAGCCGGAATGAGCGGAAATGCTCGGAAATGAGCGGAAAAACAGAAAATCAGCCTCGTAGCTAGTCAATGGTGTGCCTGCCTGACCGCAATTCAGCTCCTGATTCAGACAATCTAGTACAATACCCTCAACACGCCCCGCCCGCAGTGTTGAGCTTGCCGAAGGGGCAGGAGGAGGAACATGGCCAACCTGACCAACACCCAGCGAATCGGCGCCCTCGTTCCCGCCACCAACCCCGTGGTCGAACCCGACTTCTACCGCGTTGTTCCGCCGGAAATCACTGTCCACTTCGAGCGGATGTGGAACGGCACCTGGGGCAGCCAGCCGGAAGCCCCCGCCGATAGCGGCCACAAGCTCGCCATGTCCAGCAGCGAGGCCAACGAAATAGACTGGGCGCTGTTCGGATTCGACGTTAACAAGATGAACGATGATGTCGCCCGTGGGGCAAGCGCCCTGTCCAACATCGGCCCCGACGTGCTGGTTTATGCCTGCACCTCCGGCACATGGCACAAGGGCTACATGGCCTTCGACCAGCGAATGGCCGAAATCATGGAGGAGTCCAGCGGCATACAGTCCATCACCGCCGTCACCTCCTGCATCGCCGCCATGAAGCACATGGGCAGCCGAAAGATCAGCATCGCCGGCCCCTACCGCAACTTCCACCTGCGAAACCGCTTGAAGCCGCTGATGGAGGAGGCCGGGTTCGAGGTGCTTAGCGCCGACGGCGAACCGTGGATGCAGGACTCGATGAATCCCCGCGAAATAGACGCCGAGCCGCCCCAGACCATCATAGACTTCGTGCCCACGGTGGCCGAGGAAGAGGCTGACACCATTTTCCTGCCCGGCACGGCATGGCGCGCGCTGGACGCCGCCGAAGAGCTGGAGCAGAGGCTCGGCAAGACGGTCATCACCGTAAACCAGGCCAGCATCTGGCTCGCCCTGCGCCGCCTGGGTTGGACGAGGCCCATCTACGGCTACGGCAGCCTGCTGCGCAACCTTGAGTAAGACACAGGTGCGATTGAGCGCAGAGAAGATGATGGTGCCGGGAGAGGGGCTCGAACCCACACACCTGTTAAGGTAGCGGATTTTAAGTCCGCCGCGTCTGCCATTCCGCCATCCCGGCACGGCGCTTGGGGCAGCCGAGGTGTACTGTCGGCCTTGCCCAACACTGGAACAGTGTACTAACCAATGTACTACCGATGAGTGGATTAGTCACTGAACTTGGGCATCACTTCCTTGGCGAACAGTTCCATGGAGCGCATTACCCGTGAGTGCTCCATGCTGCCGAAGGACATACTGGCGCCGAAGTAACCGATGCCGTGTTCGTCCCGTAACCTGGCGATTCTCTGTACGCACTGTTCCGGGCTGCCGAAGTAGGCAGTGGTCTCCAGTTCCGACTCATAGCTGGCCGGTTCAACGGTGCGAATTCTGCGCCAGTGGTCCAGGTCAACATTGATCTCGTCGCCGTGGGTCAGAGTGCGCCGGTAACCGGCTAGGTCGCGCACCCAGGTCAGCGACTGCCTGGGGTACTCCCGCGCTGCCTGTTCGTCCTCGTCCAGGTACACGAAACGGAAGTAGGGCATTTCCTCCACTGGCAAGTGCTTTCCGGCGGCGGCGCAGCGTTCCGCATAAAGCGTAAACAGGCCCAGGTTGTCGGCCTCCGGGGTGGAGAAGCTGGTCAGGATGGGCAGGTCCCGCTCTACGGCCACGTCCACGCTGGCCGGAGTGCGGGAGACAGCCATGTACACCGGCGGATGAGGTTGCTGCACCGGCCGGGGAGCTATCGTGAGTCCATTAACCTGGTAAAACTCCCCCTGATAAGCGAAATCGTCCTGAGTCCACAGCCCGAGAATGATGTCCAGCGCCTCCTGGGTCCGCACGTCCCGTGTGTCGAAGGCGATGTTGAAGTTGCCATACTCGTAGTCCGCCGAGCCGCGTCCCACCCCGAAGTCCAGCCTGCCGTTGCTCAGCACGTCCAGCATGGCGCTCTCTTCAGCCAGGGAGATGGGATCGCGAAGAGGCAGGACGCTGACGCCGGCCCCGATGCGAATCTTCTTCGTCCGCGCGGCGATGTGACTGAGCAGCGGCATAAGAGACGGACAAATGCCGTACCGGCTGGAGTGATGCTCCGCTATCCAGATGGAGTCGAAGCCCAGCTCTTCGGCATACTCAGCCTGTTCCAGCATCTCGCCGAAAATCCGGCTCTGGGCGCTGGCCTCCGGCTCTGTCCAGGACCCCAGTAAAAACAGGGCAAACTTCATTGTTGTCTTGGCCCTCCTTCAAGTTCCTCAGCCTGTCATTCTGAGCGGAGCGAAGAATCCCGGCCTGGACCACAGAGGCGCATGGCTTCACTCAGTGACGGCGCTAGTATTTCTCGGCCAGTATGTCGTAGGCCAGCGCCAGCATTATGCGCGAGCCGCTCACCAGGCTCTGGATGCCCACCGATTCGTCGGTTCCGTGAATGTTGGCCAGCATCGGGTCGTCGTCGGGGTGCGAGCCGACCATGCCGTAGGTGGTGGTGCCCAGGTTGCGGGTGAAGCGGGAGTCGGTGAATCCGGTGCTCAACGAAGGCACCCACTGGATGTCGTCACGCTCGAAGGCCCTGGCAGTGCTGACCCGGATTCGGTCGGCAAACTCCGTCTCGAAGGGAGAGGCGTTGGGGATCGACATGTAATCTATGTCAATCTCGACCCCCGGAATCCCGTCGAGAATCTTCTCCAACTCCTGCCGGACATAGGCTTCGTCCTGGTGGGGCAGCGTCCGGACATCGCAGGTCAGCCGTACCGACTCGGGCACGCTGTTGGACTTGATGCCGCCCTGGATCATGGTGGGCGTGATGGTCATACGCGACAGCGCCCGCATGATGGACGCGAAGCGGGGATTCGAGTCCTCGGTGTCCGAGATAATCTGGTCTATGTTGGCTGGCTCCGGCCTGTCCTCGATGGCGAAAACCGACAGGTGCTGGAACAGGCTGGTGGATGTGTCCCGCTCCGCTTCGTAAGCCTCGATGCGCTTCACGACTTCCGACAGGCCGAACAGGGCATTGGATCCCTGCCAAGGTGTTGAGGCATGGGCGCTGGAGCCGCGGACGTCAATCTCCAACTGCAAGCGGCCCTTTTCGCCCACGCCCAGAAGGTAGGTGAGATTCCCGGCCGCCTCAATGGGGTATCCGCCGCCCTCGTTCACCGCCAGGGGAGCCGCCAGCTTCTCCGGGTGGTTATCGGCCATCCAGCCGAACCCGTAGCGGCCGCCATGCTCCTCGTCCGCGCACGAGGCCAGGATCAGGCTGTCCTTGAGCTGGACGCCATTCCGCTTGAGAATCCGCATGGCAATCAACTGGCAGGTGAGCAGTGCCTTGCAGTCTGTCGCGCCGCGACCGAATACGCGGCCATCGGCCACCGTGGCGCTGAAGGGAGGAAACCGCCACTTCTCCTCTTCTTCCACCGGCACCACGTCGAGGTGAGACATGAACATCAGCCCGGCCTTCCCGGAACTGCCCTCCATACGGGCAATAAGATTGCCCCGGCCCGGAGCGGACTCGATAATCTCGCAGTCCATGCCGTCTTCGGCCAGCCAGTTCTCGATGTACCGGCACAGTTCCGTCTCGTTGCCGGTGGGCATAAAGCCGGTGTTTACCGTGGGAATGCGGACCATGTCCTGTTCCAACGCGACAATCTCGTCGCGCATTTCATCAACCTGGTCCAGCATGTCATTCAGGTCAGGCATAAGTTCTCCTCCCGCAAGATTGGCCGAAAGCGCTCGCGCCGTCGCAGCAAGACCTGCTTGGCCGCTAGGGCCGGAATACGGCCATGCACTTGTTGGAGTTGAATACGTAGGTCTCAATATAGTCGAGCACTTCCGGTTTCCGGTCCAACTCGGCCATTGCGCCCAGCAAGCAGGCCCAGTTCAGGAGCTCCTGCTGACCCGCGGCTTCAATCTGGGGTGTGGAGACCCGGCCCCAGGCGTCGTAATCGCCGGACTGGAGAGCCTCGAACATGGTGCGGTCAGACTCAATGTCGGGCCAGAGGAAATGGTTCTTCTCCGTCAGAAAGGCGTGCGACCAGCTTGACGAGGCCACCAGCGCCACGCGCCAGGGCGAGGCCCGAAGCGCCCGGGCCGTCGCCGCACCCACCTGCATACAGCGCTTGAGGGAAGGCCCCGGCGGGTCCGGCTCCAGGAACTTGCCATTTTCCTTGTACGGCAGGACGCCGCCCCGGTTGCTGATGACCTTGCTGCCGTAGCAGTTGACTGCGAAAGGCACCACCGGAATGTCGAACCCCTGCCGGTCGTAGTCCAGGAAGAGCAGGGTGTTGAGGATGGAGTGGGGCAGCCCCGGGTCGTGCAGCGGCTTGTAGGCGTAGGCCATGTCCACGCCCTGCTCGATGAGTTGGGTGGTCAGCCACCGGGCTGCCTCTGGGTGACCCCGATACCGGAATACCTTGTCCTCCGGCTCGTCCCAGGCGTTGCGCATACCGGCGGAAAAGCGCTTCTGGAACGGGGCAGACTCCGATTCTTCGTAGGCCAGAATGCAGAAGGGCGGGATGATGGTCTCCCGGAAATTCTCGTACTGGTCGTCGCCGAATATCAGCACGAAGTCTGGCTCAAACGTCTGAATTTCTTCATTGATAACTCGGAAGCTCTTCACCAGCCGCTCGCGGTGAGCAACCGCAGAGGCGACGCCCTCATCCTCTCCGTACTCCACGCGCATGGGTTCCGGCCAGTTGGCCGGGTTCCTCATGTGTTCGGGAACCCGCTCGTCCCGCGCCAGCGTCATCTTGAGCGGGAACGCCCTCTCTTCATCCGACACTACCATCGGCGGGTAGTGGGTTACGCCAGCGCCCAATATCTCGGCCATCTTGACCTCCCGTTTCTGAGTTCCTTAGCGGCGAATACCCGGTGCTTACAGGCCCGGACTCGGTTAGTAACGTTTCGCTATTGTAGGTATGAGACGTCCGGCCACGGGGTCCACTGCCAGTAGCGCTTCCTCCAATGTGACTACTCCCAGCAGGCTGGGCTCCCCTTCTTCCGCGAATATCACTTGTGTAGTGAATTCTTGCCCTTCGAGTCTTATGACAGCTTGTCCTATATCCACCGGAGCGCTGCTCCCGTCTGCCAGCGATGCCAGCGCCGATCGTGTTACCGGCACCCCCAGCCGCCGAAGCAGTTCCCTGGGCACCGCCGTAAAGGTAGAGCCGGTGTCCACCTCGACTTCCAGTTCCTCAAAAAGCTGCCCGCCGGGGTCTCCAACTCCTATTGTCACGGTCACCGTTCCCATTCCGTTTCTCCTAAGCGTCTCCCGGAGACCAGATCCAGTACCTCGACACCGCCCCGGCGTCCACGCGCAGGTCGAATCCGGTAATCATCTCAGCATCGTCCGACGCCAGGAAAACGGCAGCCTTGCCGTAATGCGTCGGGCTGGGCAGCTTGAGCAGGGGCGCCCCCCGGCTGGCGTCCGGCAGCAGTCCTGATGCGCGCTGCCCCAGGCGAGGGCCGGGCCAGTCCACGCCCCACCGGGCGGCCCGCTCCTGCGCCTCCGATGCGTCGGTGGCCGTCGGAGTCAGGCTGTTCACTCGGATACCGTAGCGGGCCAGTTCCATGGCTACCGAGCGGGTGAAGTTGAGCAGTCCGGCCTTGGCGGTTCCGTAACCCACGTTGCCCGGCTCGCCCTGGTGTCCGGCGGTGGAAATGATGTTGATGATGTTGCCCTTCCGGTTCTGCGAAATCATCAAGTGGGCCACGTGCTTGGTGAACAGAAACGCGCCGGTGAGGATGATGTCGGTCTGGCGGCGCCACTCGTCCACCGGCATATTCAGCACCCCCTTGAAGTTGAACTGCGCCGCGCCGTTCACCAGAATGTCCACGCCTCCGAACCGCTCCGTGGCCGCGGCGATGGCGGCCAGTACCTGGCCTTCGTCGGTCACGTCGCAGGCCACGCCGGTAGCCTCATGCCCCTCTGCGACTATAGCGGCGGCGCATTTCCCGGCGAATTCCTGGCGTATATCCACGCAGACCAGGCTTGCGCCCTCCCGTGCCAGTTCCTCGGCAATGCCGCCCATGATGTTGGGGCTGGTGCCGGTCACCAGTGCCGTTTTGCCTTCGAGTTTCAAGGGACGCCCTCACCCTAACCCTCTCCCGGAGGGAGAGGGAACTTTCTTTCAGAAGATGATGCTGACCGCTCCGTGCCAGGACAGGGCTTCCAGGTCCAGCACAGCGCGGCGGTAGGCTATTTTCAGTTCGCCATTGTCCCGCCGTAGGGTGTAGTGGACGCTGCCAACGTAGGGCGCTCCCTCCCCGCTGCGGAACCGGTACACCATGACGTTCGCCGTGACCGATAACTGGCCGTCTCCGGTTTCCGAAACCCGCACGTTGGAGACGAACCGTCGGGTGCGCGACCACGGATACTCGCGGTGAGCGTGTCTGCTGTTCAGCCGCACCGCCCGCGCCCGCAGACGGGTGATGTCGTCGTCAATGAATACCAGGTCGCGCTGGGGGTCGCCTTCCGGCAAGTCGGTGGTGGGGACCACGTACCTGGCATCTTCGGTAAACAGAGCGACCCAGTCGTCCAGTCGCCAGTCATCCAGAAGCTCGGCTTCCCTGAACAGGAAGTCCTCTACCAGCTCGCGCAAGGTGGGAGTGTTGGCGGTTGTCATCCTTCCCTCGCTCCCCTCAGTCCACTCTCCCTCCGGGGGAGGGTTAGGGTGGGGGCGTACCC
>VXOI01000147.1 GCA_009840175.1 Chloroflexota bacterium
CTCCACGATTCCCCGTTCCCTCTCCCCCCGGGGGAGGGTTAGGGTGGGGGTGTTCTCCCGCCGCCGTCCCGTCACTTCCCCGGCGAAGTTCACCGTGTCCCCGCTGCGGAAGGGCGTTATGGCCCGCATCAGCAGGCTGCCGCCGTTGTAGAAGGCTTCCGGCGGGAACGACAGTTGCAGCATCTGGTCCACGTAGGACATGGTGGCCGGGCCGGAATTGACTGTTCCTCCGAAGATATTCTGCCGGGCGAACTCCTCGTCGGTGTGGATGTTGCTCTCGTTGGGACGCCCGGCCAGCCGGAAGGCGCTGCGGTTGTTGATGATTTCCTGGCTCTCGGTGATGCTCAGCTCGGCCAGCGGCGTTCCTTCCACCGCCGAATCGTAGTCCAGCAGCCGGGGACGCCTGATCCCTGCCCCCGCCATAATTCCCTCCCCCTCAGGGGGAGGGTTAGGGTGGGGGTGAGACGCTCCCGTTGAAGAACCCGACCCCCTCGGAACCTCCCGCTGTCCCCCGGCGTAGTCGAAGATGCAGGTGTAGTCGTACTCCACCGCCGTCTCGCCCCGCTGGTTGACGCCGCCGACGCGGAAGGTGACGAACCGGCTGCCCCGCCGCTCGTACTTCTCCAGCACGCCGCGGGTGCCGGTGATGGTGTCGCCGTCGCCGACGGGCTGGTGCCAGCGTATCTCGCACTTGGCGAAGGGGGTCTGGCGCCGGGCGGTCTTTGACTGCTCCTGTGCGATGAACCCGTTGGCCTCGGCGATTTCCTCGCGGAGCAACGGCGCGTAGGCCAGCACCATCGTCGGCATTGCCAGAGACGCGCCCGCGCCCCGGTATCGGGGGTCGTCGTTCAGCGCCACCTGCGCATACCCGGCGATGTTCCCGGCGTTGATTGCCACCACCGTTTCCGCGCCGTATTGCCCGGGGTCCACTGCATCGAAGGTCCAGAGCTTCTCCGCCTGCTCTACCATCTGCGCGCCCTCCTGCGCTACTATCTCAATTCCGTCCAGTTGTTCGCGTCCGGCCCGGAAGTGGGGACGTTGTCCAGCACCCGCCGGACCATCCGGCCCGTGTGGGTGCGCCTGCCGCGCTTGAGGTGGCTGGTCGCGGCGTCAACGTATGGCTGGCTGATGCGCCCAAGATACTGTGAGACCCCTTCCGTTCGAATGGTGCTGAGGGCCTCGGCGTAGAAGGAGACTATATGGACACTGCCCAGTTGTATGCCGGCCTGAAGCGCGCCGGCGGCAACCAGCGTGGAGACCACCAGCGGCGACCGCTTCTGCTCTCTTGCCGCTTCGTTCAGTTGCGAGAACAGCTCGGCCAGGCGCTGCGGGCCTGGAATCAGTTCGGCGTTCTCCCGCAGCAGGTCCACAGAGTCGCGCATATCGGAAATTGCCGTGGGCGGTATGTCTATGGTATCTGCCGCCTGGCCGACGGTCCTGTCCAGCACTGCCAGCAGGTCGTCCACCGACGAGACATCTGTGTTGTCCGGCAGAATGTCGGCTTTCTTGAGTTCCCTGACGAAGGCGTCGAGGTAAACGCGGGTGCCGCCGGTGACGTCGGACGCCACGGCCAGGAACCACAGGGGCGAAAATCCCACCGTGAAGACGCTGAAGGCTTCCACGAAGTTGCCCGCCACCTTGCGCTGGATCAGCTCCTGGCCCGACATATCCTGCATCGGGAAGCGTCCGCTGACTCCGCCGACGGCTTCGACGGTGATTCGCAGGGGGCGGGCAATGAGGCACTGGTAAATCTTGGCGTCGCGCACCGGCGGGGGCAGGATGTGGTCCGCGGCTTCCAGCAGCAGGCCGCCGCCGCTGGCCGCCGTGGTGCGGACGAGACGCTCCGGCAGCGATACCACGTAACCCGCCAGAGATTCCCGGCCTTCGCGCTGCTGTTCCTGCTGGTCTTTCGGGTTTTCAGGGTGTTCTTCGGGTGTATCCGGCATAATCCCGTTCCCCCCGCTGACCCTTGATTATTACCCGCATCATACGCCCCGCTGTCAAACGGAACCCGCTGCCGGGGCGTTTGATACAATGGCTCGCATGACCACCCGACGAAGAAGGCAGGCAACGACCCGGGAGGAAGCGGTTAACACGCTGCTGGGGCAAGCATTGCGGCAGCAGCGCTTGGACGCAAAGGCGGAGCGGCGCAGCCGGGAGGGCGTGCCCGACGTGCGGGTCGAATTGCGCAGTGGCGACCTGATCCTGCTGGAATGCAAGTGGGAAAGCTCAGCCGCGTCATTGGATAATCAGATTGAAGAGCGATTAGAGCTATTCCCCGAAGCGTTGGGCATTCTGGGCGTTATTTACCCGGAGCGGCTGCGCACGGAGGATGATCTCCTGGCGTCCCTTGAAGCGGCCGCCGACTTGCGCTGGCGACTCTGCGGTTCCCGCGGCAGGCCGACGCCGGAACAATTGACCCGTTCCGGTTCCGTGGCCAACCTGGCCGACCAATTGCGCGTTCTCCCCCTGGAACTGGAGGGGACAGACCGGGTTGACGCCGCCGCCGGTATTGTCAGCTATGCTATAGACCGGGCCGTCGAGCCTGTCAGGCAGCACCAGCGCATTGCCAAGCGCATATCCGACATCATCGCCGAAGCCGACAAGGAGAGCGACCGGCTGGCCGCCCTCCGCATCGGCTGCCTGGTGCTGTTCAACGCCCTAGCCTTTCAGGACCGGCTAGCCGAGTCCAACCCGGATGTGCCGACGGTCCAGGAAGCATGGCATGACGGGCTGGCCGGCATCCGCCGTGCCTGGCAGTCCATTTGCGATGACATTGACTATGTGCCGGTGTTCGACATCGCCGGACAGATTGCCGACGTGCTGGGCGACGGCCCGCTGGAGCTTCAGGAATCGGTGATTGATGCCCTGATTAGGTCAATGACCGATACCCGTCGCCTGGAGGGACATGACCTGACCGGGAGGCTGTTCCACACCCTGTTGACCGACGCCAAGTTCACCGGCGCTTACTACACCTCGGTTCCGGCGGCCACCATGCTGGCGCGGCTGGTGTTCGAGGGCTGGCCGCCGGGGGTGGACTGGAGCGACCACGAGTTCCCTGCCTCCCTCAACGTGGCCGACCTGGCCTGCGGTACCGGTACCCTGCTGATGGCGGTGGCTGCCGAGGCCCAGCGACGGCACGAGTCCGCCGGGGGCGGCGATGCCCCGGCCCTGCACAAGGCGATGGTAGAGCAGGCCATCCACGGCTACGACGTGCAGCTATCCGCCATCCATTTTGCCGCCACCAGCCTGGCGATGCTCAACCAGGAAATCCAGTTCGACCGCATGAACCTGTACGTTATGCCCATTGGGGCGGGCGATTCGGGCATATCGCTGGGGTCGCTGGATTTCCTAGGCACCTCCCGGGCCGAAGTGCAATTTGCCTTATCCCCGGAAACGCTGGGAGTGACGGGAGAGAACATCGAGAGGGTATCCGGCGGCGGCACACAGGGAGTCGGACAGGCCACGCTGCCCGACCTGGACCTGGCGATTATGAATCCGCCGTTCACCCGCTCCGTGGGCGGCAACCTGCTGTTCGGGAGTCTGCCGCAGGCGGAACGGCGCAGGCTACAGGACGAGCTTTCCCGTCGGCTGAAGGCGCGGCAGGCGTCGGCTACCGCCGGTCTCGGAGCCGCCTTCGTGGCCGCCGTCGCGCCCAAGCTGCGGCCCGGCGAGGGGCGGCTGGCCTTGGTGCTGCCCGCCACGGTATGCACCGGCCCTTCCTGGGAACAGACCCGCGCCCTGATTCAGCAGAACTTCGTTCTGGACATGGTCATCACGTCCCACGACCCGCTCCGCTGGAACTTCTCCGACAGCACCGACCTCTCCGAGGCCCTGCTCATCGCCACCCGTCGGCCGGAGCAGTCCGGCGGGGCGGAGCGTCGCACCGTCTTCGTCAACCTGTGGCGCAACCCCGACGGCGTGCTGGACGCCCTGCGGACGGCCCAGGCCATCGCTGCCACGCCGCCGGCCCCGGTGGAAAGCGCCGGTACTGCGCTCCTGGAAATTGACGGCCAGCACGTCGGTGAACTGGTCTCGATGCCGGAATCTGCCTTTTCCTATGACCGCTGGCCGGGCGTGCAGTTCGCCCGCGCCGACGTGCTGCGCAGCGCATTGCGGCTGCTCGATGAGGGAGAGGTGGTAATCCCGGGGGAGTCCGCTACCGCCAAAGTCCCTTTCTGTCGTCTGACGGACCTCGGGCAGGTCGGCCCGGACCGGCGCGATTTGTGGGACGGGTTCCAGGCTACGGACATCGTCACCGCCTACCCAATGGTGGAGAATCACGATACCGAGATTGTTCGGAGCATAGCCACTGAGCCAGGCAAGTACCTGTCGCCGCTGGTTGAACCGCGCCCTGGGCGTCGGCTCAAGTCAACCAGTCAATTGTGGCAAAGGGCCGGACAACTGCTGATTGCCGAGCGGCTGTGGCTCAATACGACGCGGGTCATAGCCATGCACACCGGCAGGCCGGTCCTGTCCAACGTGTGGTGGCCGGTCAGGACGGAAAGCCGCGAATGGGAGAAGGCCCTGGCCCTGTGGCTCAACGGCAGCCTCGGCCTGCTGACCCTGCTGGCCCACCGCACCAGCACACGCGGCAGTTGGGTCGCGCTGAAGAAGGCCGACCTGGAGGAGCTTCCCGTCCCGGACGTAAGGGCACTGCCCGCCGGGCAACTGCAAGCCCTGTCCGGCCTCTTCGACGAACTGGCGCAGATGGAGTTCGAGCGGCTGCCCGCAATGGCGGAATGCCCGGCCCGCCGCGCCCTGGACGACGGCCTCTCGCGCATCCTCGGGCTGCCCGGCCTGTCCGCCCTGCGCCGGATGCTGGCGACGGAGCCGGTGGTCTCCAACCGGCGGTTGTAGGAGAAAAAAATGGAATTGACCACGGGGATAGCGCTCTATGGCGCAATTTTGGCTACAGTCGTGGGTTCCATAGCAGTTCTGGCGCAGCTCCAGCGTTGGAAAAGGGACCGCCAAGCCGTTTCCATTGAAAGCGAGCTTTGCTTTGACCGTGGCGAATTCTGCGCGGGAATCGACGTAATCAATGTGAGCAGGAAACCTGTTCACTTGGTTGATGTGATGTTTGAACTGGACAACAATCGAAGGATCTTCGGTAGCGAAGAGATCTTGAAGGCTCATTATCACCTCCTGCCTGCTACTCTCGACCCGGGGAAGGAGCTGCACATAGGAGTTTCCATTTCTGAGATTTCCGCTCTGGCAGATCGGTGGAGTAAAGACTTAGCTTTACGGAAAGTTATTTTTCTGGGACGTGGGAATAAGGAGTATGTTGGCAAAATCGATGGCCGCGAAATCCGGGAAACCATTGATCAAATAATGAACCCATTGAGTTGAGACGCGAAACCTAGGAGCAATTGACCTGTTCATCACACCCCCTTCCCGCACCGGGAAGGGGGTGTCTGCTTGGGTGAAGCGGCGGGGAAGCGGCTACGGTATGATAGAAGCCAAACCGCAACCCCCATCGGAGGCAAGACATGAAAGTTGGATTCATCGGACTGGGAACCATGGGCGCCAGCATGGCCTACAACTGCCTGCAAGGCGGCAACGAGATGGTGGTGCACGACATCCGGCGCGAGTCGGCCACCAGGCATCTGGAAGCCGGGGCCGACTGGGCCGACTCTCCCCGCGAAGTGGCCGAGGCGTCGGAAATCGTGTTCACTTCTTTGCCCGGCCCGACCGAGGTCGAAGCCGTGGGCCTGGGCGAGGACGGCATCCTGGAAGGCATGAGCGAGGGCAAGGTCTACTTCGACCTCAGCACCAGCACCCCCACGCTGATACGCCACATCCACGAGCAGGCCGCAGCCAGGGGCATCCATGTTCTCGACGCGCCGGTCAGCGGCGGGCCGCGGGGCGCGGCATCCCGCAACTTGGCCATCTGGGTTGGCGGCGACAAGGAGGTCTTCGACCGCTGCAAGCCCGTGCTGGACAGCATCGGCGACAAGGCCTACTACGTCGGCCCCATCGGCTGCGGGGCCGTAGCCAAGCTGGTGCACAACTGCACCGGCTACATCGTGCAGGCGGCGCTGGCCGAGGTGTTCACCATGGGCGTCAAGGCCGGCGTGGAGCCGCTGGCGCTGTGGCAGGCCGTCCGCAAGGGCGCGCAGGGACGGCGCGGCACCTTCGAAGGCCTGGCCGAGCACCTGCTGCCCGGCAAGTTCGACCCGCCCGACTTCGCCCTCCGCCTGGCCCGCAAGGACGTGGACCTGGCCGTGGGCGTGGGCCGCGAGTACGACGTCCCCATGCGCCTGGCCCAACTGACCCTCCAGGAAATGACCGAGGCCCTCAACCGTGGCTGGGGCCACCGCGACTCCCGCGTGGCCATGCTGCTGCAAGAGGAACGCGCCGGCGTAGAGGTGCGGGTGGACGAGGCCCTGCTCAACGCCGTGCTGGAGGAGGAACGGCAGGCGGGGTAGTATCATGGTATAAACGCCACCGAGCCGTCAAAGCGGAGGGCCCAGTGATTATTACCCGCTTGAAGCTGACTAATTGGCGCAACTTCACCGAGGTGGATGTGCCCCTCCAGGATCGCGCGTTCATCATTGGCCCCAATGCGTCGGGCAAGTCCAACTTGCTCGACGCCATCCGCTTTCTCCGCGACGTGGCCAAGCGCGAGGGTGGAGGACTCCAAGCCGCAGTACGCGGGCGAGGTGGGGTGCCCCAGATCCGAAGTCTCTCAGCCCACTCGGGCGGCGGAATTGGAATCGAAGTTCACCTCAGCCAAGATTCTGGTGAGCCCGCCGAGTGGCTGTATCGACTGGTCTTTGCAGTCGAGCAGCGCGGTCATCATCGAATCGTTGTGCAGCAAGAGGTTGTCGAACACAAAGGAAAGATCCTACTTCAAAGGCCCGACTCCGAGGACAAGCTCGACGCTGATCGTCTAACAGAAACTGCATTGGAGCAGATTAATGCTAATCGCCCGTTTCGAGCGGTGGCCGAGTTTTTTAACGAGGTTACTTACTTCCACTTGGTGCCTCAGCTTGTAAGATTTGGTGCAGAAATTGGCGGCAAGCACCTAGAGAATGACCCTTTTGGGCAAGGCTTCTTAGAGAAAATAGCCGTCACAAACACCAACACACGTAAGAGCCGCTTGAATAAGATCGCCGCGTCTCTCAAGCATATTGTGCCGCAGTTGGAAGAAATCACTTTCGAGAGGGATGCCACGAACGGACAACCCCACTTGAGAGTTCGATTTGAAAACTGGCGCGCAAATAATGTTTCGCAGAGAGAAGACCAGCTCTCCGACGGCACACTAAGGCTCGTTGGATTGTTCTGGTCCTTGCTGGAGCGCGGAGGACCGTTGCTGCTTGAAGAACCAGAAATTTCTCTTAACCGAGACATAGTACTGCGTCTGGCCGGATTGATCTACCGCTTGAGTGTACCTGTCAGGCGCCGACGGGGTACTGAGCGGCATAGCGAACGCCGCCAGGTCATTCTAACTACCCATAGTCCTGATTTGTTGTGCGACCAGGGCATAGGAAGTCGGGAAGTGCTGGTCATCACTCCCGGCAAAGATGGTTCTACTGTGAATCTGCTAGACGATGATCCTGGAAAACGTAAGGTGCTAGAGGCGGGAGTCATGCCTGGGGTGATTGCACCTTTCCGAGACCAACGCGCACAGCTACCCATGCACTTAGGTCTTTCCCTCTAACCTGATGACGATTACCCTGGCTGTTGAGGATGCCCTGTCTGAGTTTGTAGCCAAGCGGCTGCTGTCTGATTATTTGCCTGGGGCAGCCATAAGGGAAACGCTTGGACATCAGGGAGTTGGCTTTCTCAGACGACGAATGCGGGATCTGAACCAAATCGCGCTTTATCAGAATCCGGTTCTTGTTTTGGCTGATTTGGATTCACCGGAGGACTGTGCTGCCAACCGGGTTAGCGCATTGATAGGCGGATTACCTCATTCGACAAGTCTCCTAATAAGAATTGCTGTAATGGAAATCGAATCTTGGATATTGGCAGATCGCAGGGGGATTGCAGGATGGCTAGGTGTTGCTGCAAGCATAGTTCCGACCAGTTCGGAGAACCTTCACGATCCCAAGAGAACATTGGTTGAGATCGCCCGTCGCAGTAGAAGCAGAGCATTGAGGGAAGCAATAGCCCCGCAGAGCATTCGTGGCACTGGCCGCGCTGGTCCAGCCTATAACGATTCGCTAGGCGAGTTCGTTACGCAACATTGGAACCCGGAAGCCGCCCGACGCAACGCCCCCAGCCTCGACCGGGCCATTGCTCGTATAGTAGAACTTGCAGTGCCCTAACCCTCCGCCGTCCATCGCAGGTTGGGCCGCCGCGCCGCCAGCGCCTCGTCGAGGCGGGCCACCGGCGTCGTGTGCGGGGCGTTGCGCACAAGGTCCGGGTCTTCGTCTATCTCCGCGTTGATCTGTTTCAGGGCCGCCACGAAGTCGTCTATGGTCTCCTGCGTTTCCGACTCGGTGGGCTCTATCATCAGGCACTCGGGGACTATCAGCGGGAAGTACATCGTGGGGGCGTGGAAGCCGTAGTCCAGCAGGCGCTTGGCGATTTCCAAACCGCCCGCGCCTCTGGCCTTCTGCCAGTCGGCGGAGAACACCGCCTCGTGCATACAGGTGCGGTCGTAGGGCAGGTGATACACGTCGCGCAGCGCGTTCATCATGTAGTTGGCGTTCAGCACCGCGTTGCCGCTGATGGAGCGGACGCCCGCCGCCCCCAGCGTGCGGATGTAGGTGTACGCCCGCACCAGCACCCCGAAATTACCATGAAACCCGGCCAGCTTGCCGATGCTGTTCTCCGGCGTCGCCAGCGCGTATCCGTCCGCTTCCGACCCAGTCACCACCGGCGCGGCCAGGTACGGCGCCAGCCGCTCCGTGGCGCAGACCGGCCCGGCGCCCGGCCCGCCGCCGCCGTGGGGCGTGCTGAAGGTCTTGTGCAGGTTCAGGTGGCAAACGTCGAAGCCCAAGTCGCCCAGCTTCACCCGGCCCAGCAGCGCGTTCATGTTGGCCCCGTCGCCGTAGACCAGCCCGCCAGCCTCGTGGACGATGCGGCAGACCTCGACGATATTGGTGTCGAACAGGCCCAGGGTGCTGGGCAGCGTTATCATCACTCCGGCCAGGCTGTCGTCGGCCACGTCGTGCAGCGCCTCCAGGTCCACGTTGCCCTGGCTGTCCGACGCCAGTTCCACCACCTGGAACCCGGCCATGGCCGCCGACGCCGGGTTGGTGCCGTGGGCACTGTCGGGGATGGCGACCTTCGTCCGCCCGGTCTGTCCCTGGGCGCTCAGGTGCGCCTTGACCATCAGCATCCCGGCCAGCTCGCCGTGGGCACCGGCCAGCGTGGCCAGGCTGACCGCTGGCAGCCCGGTTATCTCGCCCAGGAACCCCTGCAAGCGGCACAGCAGCTCCAGCACTCCCTGCGACTGTTCGGCAGGCTGCAACGGATGGATGCCCGCGAACCCAGGCAGAAAGGCCGTCTCGTCGTTGATCTTGGGGTTGTACTTCATCGTACAACTGCCCAACGGATAGAAATGCGTATCTATCGAGAAGTTGCGCTGGCTCAGGCCAGTGAAATACTGCACCACCTCTGGCTCGGATAGTTCCGGCAGCGGCAGTTCGTCGCGCAGCAGGGCCGCGTCGGGTAGCGGCTGCAGCGGCACGTCGGACTCCGGCAGCACGCTTCCCGCCCGACCCGGCACGCTGCGCTCCATCAGCAGTTTCGATGTATCCCGGTTTCCGCCTTGACGCATTTCTCAGGCTTCTCCTATACAGATGCCAGGGCCGAGGCCAACTGGTCAATATCGTCCTTGGTGTTCATCTCCGTCACGCAGAGCAGCATCCCGTTGGGGTAGCGGTCGCTCACGTCCAGGCCGCCGAGGATGTTCTGCTCCATCAGCCGCCTGTTGATCTCGGCGGGCGGAGCTGGGCATTGCGCCACGAACTCGCGGAAGAACGGCCCATCGTTGGCTACCGAATAGCCCGGCAGGGCGGCTATCTGCGACGCGGCGTACTGCGACTTCTGGTAGCACAGCTCGGAGACCTGCCGCAGGCCCGACTTGCCCAGCGCGGCCAGGTAGATGGTGGAGGCCAGCGCATACAGCGCTTCGTTGGTGCAGATGTTGGAGGTGGCCCGCTCGCGGCGGATATGCTGCTCCCGTGTTTGCAGCGTCAGCACGTAGCCCGTCTCGCCGTTGCGGTCCACGGTGCGGCCCGACAGGCGGCTGGGCATCTGTCGGATGTACTCCTGCTTGGTGGCGAACAGCCCCACGTATGGCCCGCCATAGCTGGGCGGTATCCCCAGCGGCTGCCCTTCGCCCGTGACGATGTCGGCGCCGTAGTGGCCCGGCGGCTGGAACATCCCCACCGCGATGGGATCGCACGACACCACCGACAGCGCCCCGGCGTTGTGTGCCGTGTCCACCTGCGACCCCAGATCCTCGATACCGCCGTAGAAGTTGGGGTACTGCGTAACCAGGCAGGCAGTAGCGTCGTTCACGCCCGATGCGGCATCGCTGACCGTCGCCACCTCCAGGTTCTGCGGACGGCAGTAGGACTCGATGACGGCCCGGTAGGCTGGCGATACGGTGTCCAGCACGGCGATTCGCTCGCGCCGTGCTACGCGGCAGGCCATCAGCGCCGCCTCAGCCATGCTGGTGGCGCCGTCGTACATCCCGGCGTTGGCGACCTCCATCCCGTACAGGTTGCAGATGAGCGTCTGGAACTCGTAGATGACCTGCAAGGTGCCCTGGCTGGCCTCGGCCTGGTAGGGGGTGTAGGCGGTGATGAACTCGCCGCGGGTTACCAGCGACTTGACGATGGCCGGTATGAAGTGGTGATACGCCCCGGCCCCCAGGAACGACGGCCCGCTGCCCAGCGGGCGGTTGCGCCCGGCCAGCGCGCCCAGTTCCCGCTGTATCTCCAGCTCCGGCATCGGGTCGGGCAGCCGCAGCGGCGGGTTGCGGTGTTCCGCCGGAATGTCAGCGAAGAGGTGGTCTATCGAGGAAACGCCGAGGGATGCCAGCATCCCTGCCTGTTCATCTGGGGTGTTGGGAATGTAGTGCGACTGGAAGTGCCCGTTGCCGCCGCCGTTGACGGCGCTGCTGCTCATCAGTGCAGCCCGGCGATGTAGACGTCGTAGTCTTCCGCCGACATCAGCGAGTCCAGTTCCGACGGGTCCGACATGGTCACCCGCAGCAGCCAGCCAGCGCCGAAGGGATCGGTGTTGGTAAGCTCCGGCTGGTCGGCCAGCGCCCCGTTGACCTCTATGACCTCGCCGCTCACCGGGGAGAACAGGTCGGAAACGGCCTTGACCGACTCCACCTCGCCCATCTTGCCCAGGTGCGTAATCCTGTCGCCAACCTTGGGCAACTCGAAATATACGATGTCGCCCAACTGGTCCTGGGCGTAGTCGGTGATGCCTACCAGCGCCCTGCGGCTGTAGGCGTCCTCTACGATAATCCACTCATGCTCTTCGGTGTAGCTGCGGTCTGTCGGACTCAAAGGTTCCTCCGGTTTCCGTTTCATGTTAATTGAGTGGACCTTGCCACCCTTCTATAAGCTCAGGCTATTCGTCGCTCTCATCGAGAGCGTCAGCGGCGCGATTGAGAGCGACCTCGGCTCGGATTAAAGCGTTGGAGCCAGCGTCTATGGCCACCTGTGCGGCGGCGGCAGAGGCGGCCACGCTCTGTAGGGCAGCAGATGCCGCAGAAAAAGTGCGGGCGGCCTGTGCATGGCACTCGGCGGCCTCCCGCAGGAGAGCGCGGGGAGTAGGTTGGGAGTTGTTTGTCATATTGTTACCCTTGAAAGCAGGCTATGCGGAACGGCTGGTTCTTGACCGCCGGGGGCGGCGGTAATGGGGAAGGGCAGTAACGGTAATCTCTTCGATGAGGCCCCGTTTATCCATTTCGAGGACGGTTCCCGGTCTTGAGTATTCCGGGAAAACGTAGCCCATCCCCAGACTGGTGTCAAGGGTAGGCGAATAGCAGCCGCTGGTCACCTGGCCTGCCGGAACTCCCAGCACGGAGAGGGCATAGGTGGCCCGGGGCGCCGAGCGGCCCGGCAGTTGCAGCCCGACGAGCGTGAACCGTGAGCCGTTATCGCGCTGCTTAATCAGCGCATCGCGCCCCACGAAATCCTTGTCGTAATCAATGAACCGCTCCAGCCGCGCCTCGACGGGCGTGGTGGACTCGTCCAGTTCGTGGCCGTGCAGGGGCAGGCCCGCCTCCGTCCGCAGCACGTCCCGCGCTCCCAGCCCGCAGGGGACGGCCCCCGCGCCGGTGAGCGCCTGCCAGATGGCCGGGGCCGCAGCGGCCGGGGCCAGGACTTCCACGCCGTCCTCGCCAGTGTAGCCCGTGCGACCCACCAACACATCGGCGCCGCACATCCGCGTCTCTGTCCACGCGAAGGGACGCAGGCCCGATAACCCGTTTTCGCAAAGCTCGGAGGCCATCCCCAGGGCGTTCGGCCCCTGGCAGGCCAGCAGCGAGGTCTGCATCGTCTGATCGTCTATGGTCACACCGCCGGAGAACCGCTGCCCGACGACTAGCCCGAACCAGTCCAGCACCCTATGGCGGTTGCCAGCGTTAGGGATAAGCAGGTATCGCTCTTCGCCCAAGCGGTAGAAGATAGTGTCGTCAATCACCCCGCCCCGCTCGTTGCAGATCATGCAGTAGCGGGCGCGTCCTATTTCCAGGGTTGAGGCTGACCCGGTAAGCGCCCAGTCCAGGAAGTCAGTGGCCGACTTACCGGAAATGTACGCCCGCCCCATGTGCGACACGTCGAATATCCCGGCGCCGGTACGCACCGCCCGCACCTCGGCCAGAATCCCCGCAGGATACTGCACCGGCATATCCCATCCGCCGAAGGGCACCATCCGCGCCCCGGCGGCAACGTGTGTGTCATAGAGAGAAGTGCGAAGGTTGGCTGAGTCCAAAGCGAAGGCCCTCAGTTACCGCCCATAACCGGCGGCAGAATGTGTGCCGAATCCGTCACAGAAATGATAAACAACCTGCCCTGCCACCGCAACTTTGGGATATCTGGGCGCAACCTTTGGTACTGTCCTAATATGTCGGTGTCGCCACGCTTTCCCCTGCCCGTTGCAGCACAGCATATTCCTGCTCAATCTGCCTGTGGAATGAGTCGGGAATTTCGTCCCACAGGAACAGGTCTACGCGGATGGGCAGGTCGCTTTCCTCGAAGGCTTCTCGCAGGTCGTTGGCTCGCAACGACTGCCCCGGCGCGGTGAAAGCCACCAGGTCCAGGTCGGAGTAGCGGCGTGGGTTGCCCCGAACACGGGAGCCATAGGCCAACACTTCAACGCCGGGCAGGTGCGCCCGTGTGAGGCTCAACACAAGCTCCAACTGTTCCGGCGGCAGGATGATGTCTGTCGTCACTTCCGTTATTCCTTGAAGACCTCTCCTCGAGGAGAGATTCCTCAATAGCATACCAAAAGCCCTACCCCGAAGGCGCCAGCCGGAACCGCCACAGCGCCACCGCCAGGAATACGGCGGCGAACACCACCAGCGCCGCCATCTCCGGCCCCACGTCGGTGAACTCCGCGCCGAACAGCATCAGCTTGTTCAGGCCGCCGTTGGCCCAGCCGTGGGGTGTCAGGCGGGCCAACGACTGCATGAACGGCGGCGTGATGAACAGCGGCCACCAGCTCCCCCCGATGGGCGCCAGCACCAGCGACGTAAGCACCCCGGCCGCCGATGCCGTCCGCACGTTGCCGACGAAGCTGGCCAGCATCACCCCGAAGGCCGCCGACGCCACGACCATCAGCAGCGACAGCAGCACCACGGCCACTGGCGACGCCCCCAGGTCTATACCGAAGGCCAGCGCCCCCACAGTCCACATCACCGCCACCTGCGTCACGCCGATGATTCCCCCGGCCAGGAACTTGCCAACTATCAGAGACTCCCGCCTTACCCCGTTGGCCATCAGACGCTCCAGCGTGTGCGTCTGACGCTCACGGGCCAGGGCTTCGGCTCCCATGGCAGCGGTGAAGAAGACGAACATCGTCAGGTAGCCCGGCAGGGTGAAGTTGGAGGCGTTGAATGGCGCAATCTCCCCCACCTGCTCGACTCGCAGGCCGATGGCCGGGCCGCCGTCGTCCGAGAACAGTTCCTCCATCGCCGCCGCGGCGTCCTGCGGACTGCCCAACGCGACAACTGCCGAAATCGTAGCCTGAGCCTCGGAGAAGCGGACGGCGATCTCTTGCGCAAACCCTCGCAGGGCAGCTTCCTCCGCGGGGGGCACTTCGCCCACCACCACCTCCAGCGTGGCCGTCTCTCCCGACAGGAAACGCTGGGTGAAGTCCGGCGGGAAGGCCACGAAGCCGTCAATCTCGCCCGCGTCCACGGCAGCAAGGGCGTCGTCGTAGTCCCTGATCGCGGCCAGCCCGTCGGTGGCGGTTACTATGGTCTCCACGGCCTGAACGCTGACGCCGACCGACTCCTGGGTGGCGATGGTGAAGTGCAATGCCTCGTTTTCCGGCCCCACGTCCCGCAGCGCCAGCGTAAACCCGATGACGAACACGAAGGGCAGCAGGAAGGCGAAGGCCAGCGCCGCCCGGTCCCGGAAGAATATGCGCGTGTCCTTCCAGGCCAGCAGCACTGCCTGTCGGGCAATAGTGCTCATAAGTTGCTACCGTCCCTCCGGCGTGATGCGGAACAGCAGGCGGGCCACGGTCAGACCCACTACGGCGACGCCCACCATCACCGCCATTTCCAGCCATTGGCGCCCTAAGTGTTCGCCCTTGGCGATGATGTTCTGCATGGCGTCTATGGCGTAGGCGTTGATGGTGGCCTTGGATATGGCGTCCAGCAGAGTGCCTTCGGTAATTTGGAAGAATGTTCCGCCGAAGACCACCATCAGCAGGGTGAAGAACACCGCCGCCCATGCGGCCTGATTGCGGGTGCGAGCCACCGCCCCGATAACCAGCGATACGCCAGTGAAAGCCGCTGCGGCCAGCAGAGCAAAGGCCAGCAGTTCCACGAACGCCAGCGGCCCGGCGGGCCGGAACACGACGAAGGCCAGCGACAGCATCACCACTGTCTGGAACGTAGCCCGCGCCACGCCGGACAGGAACTTGCCAACGAAGAGCTGATTGACGCCCAGCCGGGTGGTCATCAGCCGCTCCAGCGTGCCGGTGCGCCGCTCCTCCACCAGTGCCTGCGCCGCCAGCGTCACCGAGAACATCACGAACATTACGATCAGTCCCGGCAGCAGCCGGGCAAACAGGTCATCCGACGAAGTTCGCTCCCCCTCCGGGGGAGGGTTAGAGTGGGGGCGTCCTGCCTCCCCTGCCTTGGGCTGGTCTGAGGGCCGCCGCACCTCAACCGCCACCGGCGGGCTGGCCCGCAGCGACGCCACTTGCGCCTCCACCTCGGCCTCCATACGCTCCGGCGGTACATCTGAGTCGGCCAGGGCTTGTTGCGTGTAGTGGCGCACCCGCGCGCCGGTAGCCATGTCGCGGGCGATGCCCCGCACGATGGCAGCGACAATCTGCCCGGTGTCGCCGCCGTTGCCCCGCTGCCGGAACACCAGCGGCGCAGGCTCCCCCGATTCCAGCGCGTCGCTGAACCCTTCGGGTATCACCAGCGCGAACAGGATGGCCGAACGGTCCAGGGCGCCGTCGGCATCGGCTTCGGTGCGCTCCTCCACCTCCACCTCGGGCAGCGAGTCCAGCCGCGTCACCAGTTCGCGGGCGTGGATTCCGCCGTCCAGATCCACCACGCTGGCCGGAGTGAAGACCTCGCTGTCGCTGCTCAAGGCCCCGTACATCAGCGCGAACAGCAGGATGGGCAGGGCGATGCTGAAGGCCAGTTCGGCCCGGTTGTTCAGGAACAGCTTGAGTTCCAGCAGGGCGATGTGGACGGGGCGCGTCACGAAAGTTCCCTCTCCCTCCGGGGGAGGGTTAGGGTGGGGGCGTTCCCTGTAACCTCACGGGGATCTAATTTTGCAGGAATGGCGGAGTGTAGTCCGGTTCCTATTGGAAGCATATAGGGAGTTTCCTTAATCCACTTTCATGACCTTGCAGCATTCTCCCGGCAAACCGAAGACGCCCCCACCCTAACCCTCCCCCGGAGGGAGAGGGAACTCTAGTCCCGCAGGCTGCGCCCGGTGAGTTCGAGAAAGACGGTTTCCAGCGTCACTTCCTCGGGGTCGCCTATCTCCGCCTTCAGCTCATGGGGACTGCCCAAGCGAATGAGTTGTCCGTTGTCCATTATGCCCAGCCGGTTGCAGAGGCGGTCGGCTTCCTCCATGTAGTGCGTGGTGTAGAGGACGGTCATGCCCTCGTCGCGCAGGCCCTCGACGGTATCGAAGATGTGGCTGCGGGACTGCGGGTCAATGCCCACCGTCGGCTCGTCCAAAAACAGCAGTTGTGGGCGGCTCATCAGGGCCACCGCCAGGTTGACGCGACGCTTCATGCCGCCGGAAAACTTGTCTACTTTGTCCCGCGCCCGTTCCGTAAGCCCCACCGACTCCAGGTGTTCCGCCGCCGCCGCTTTCGCCTCCCGTCCGCTCAACCCGGCCATGCGCCCGAAGAACACCAGGTTGTCGGTCGCCGAAAGCTCCGGGTACAGCGCCAGCTCCTGCGGGCAGACACCCACCAAGCGCCGCACCGCGTCGCTCTCCCGCGTTACCGAATGCCCGCCGATGACCACGTCCCCCTCGTCCGGCGCCAACACCGTGGACAGCATCCGTATCGTGGTGGTCTTGCCCGCCCCGTTGGGTCCCAGCAGCCCGAAAATTTCCTGCTTGCCGATGCCGAAGGAAACGTCGTCCACTGCCTGCAACCCGCCGAAGGACTTGCGGAGATTGCTAGCTACTAGAAAATCAGGAGAGTCGGACATACGGGCCTGCTTTGAAAATTCTTCGGCCATTTTACACTGTTTTGCTTTTCCAAAAGTGGCAACAGTGCCCCTTATCGCTCCGGCGTTGGTGAGGGCGTCGTCACCTCCAGTTGGCGCGGGTCGTAGCCCACCAACTCCACGAAGCCCCAGCCGCTCACCGGCTCGCCGCCGCGTCGCCCTTCCACCGACACCGCGCCCTCCCAGTAAGACACGCCGAGAATACCGCTGGCGGACTCCGCCTGTTCCAGGTAAGGGGTCAGCTCCAACTCCAGCCCCATCGGGGCAACCCCTACCTGCCAGCCCATGGGGTACTCGACCCCGGTCTCCGGGCTGGTCCATGATCCATGCCCGTTAATCGAGACATCATCACCCTCCAAGTACTTTACCGTGCCGTCCGGTTCCAGATAAGTGCCGTGCCCGGAAAGATGTCGGCGTCCGTCGGGGTGCCACACCACTGCTACCATCAGGTCGGCGCCGTCGTCGAACTGGACGCTGGCCCAGTCCCATCCGATACGCCTGCTGGCAATCTCGCCCCACTGATGGTCCATCCAGCCGGGGCCGGTCACCGGGCGGCGGCCCTCGGCGTCCTCAATCCAGCCGGTCACATGCAGGCGTGTGCGCGAATAGTAGTAGGTCGAACCCGCTTCCGCCCCCATGTGCACCAGCCCTGTTCCGCCGTGCAGCACCGGGTCGCGCCGTGGGACGGCCCGCAACTCCAGCGCGACCGGGACTTCGCCCTCGTCGAAGTGAAATCGCATATCGTAGCCCTTGGGTCCGGCCCGCATCAGCCACCCCCCGGTTTCCGCGTCCACGCTCCGGGCATCGGGCTGCTCCGGCAACAGCGCGCCCCTCTCCGCCGCGTAGTGGACGCCGCGCCCGTGGTCTCCCAGCGTCGCCTGCAACAGGTGGGGCACGACACCGGGCGCTCCCTCCGTTTGGAACGTGACGAAGTGGTAGCCGTATTCGCCCCCGACGTCATCCCGCAGCATCCCGTTGAAGTACCACCACTCGATGGGCGCGTCGTGGGGGGCCTCGTCGGCGGGGAGGAACACCAGCGGTTGGGGCGTTGGTGTCTGCGTCGGCGCTGGCTTCGCCGTTGACGTCGGGACCGGCGTTTGCGTAGGTATGGCCGTTGGCATTGCCGTCGGCTCTGCCGCGCAGCCGATAGTCAGCAGGACTACGATAGTTGTCAGGGTTATCAGAAGGGAGAAGGCAAGCCGGATGGGTTGGAGAGACATGAAGAGCGTTCCAGGCATTGGAAATTTCGGCGGGGGGCTATGCTATATTTGTCGCGGATTCTTGTCTTACCATCATACCCGACGGAGGGCGCAAGCATCATGGCGAATCTCACCCCCCAAGAGATAGACGCATTCCTGTCCCAGCCACGGACGGCCCAACTGGTTACCCTGCGGGCCTCGGGAACGCCCCACGTGGCCCCGGTGTGGTTCCTGTGGGACAACGGCCGGGCGCTGGTGATGGCCGACGCCGGCGCAATCAAGGTCCGCAACATACGCCGCAACCCCGCCGTCGCCCTCTGCGTCTGCACTCCTGACCATCCCTACGAATTCGTGACCATCGAAGGGAGGGCCGACATTACTTCGGATGGGCTTGAGGATATGGTTCGCCGTACCTGCATCCTTTACGAGGCCCCGGAACGCGGCGCGGAGTTCGCTGCCGAACTGCTGGCCGACGAGCGGCTGACGCTGATAACCATTTCCGTAGACCGCTTCATGTCATGGAAGGAAGACGAAGGGTAGGGTAGGGTTTCAAACCCGCCCTTACGATATTATTCCCGTGGCGGCAGCACGTTGTTCATCCACGCCACCAGGTCGCGGATTACCTCGCCGCTGATTTCGTGCCCCATGTCGTATACGTGGAACTCCGGCGAGTATCCGGCCTTCTCCAGGTAGTCCTTGGCGGCGTGGGCTGTGGACTCCGCAATCATCTGGTCGTACCGTCCGTGGGCCACGAAGATCGGCTGGGTGCGCTCGACGGGCAGGCGGTGGTCCAGCTCATCCGCCCCCGGCAGCGTGGCGCTCAGCGCCGCCAGCCCGGCGAAGGTGTCGGCCCGGCCCAGCCCGCAGCGGTAGGTCATTCCGCCCCCTTGCGAGAAGCCCAGCAGCAGGCAGTTGCCCGGCTCCACGTTGAACCGCGCCAGCGCCTCGTCGAAGAAACCGGCCAGCAGCGATTCCGAGTTGGCGACCTCCTCCGGCGTTGAGCCGCCCCGGGGCGTCATCCACCCGAAACCGGCGTGCCCCAAGCCCAGGTTGAAGGGTATGGGCGCGTTGGGGCAGGCGTAGACGTAGCCGGTGGGGTTGATTGCCGGAGCCAGACCGGCTAGGTCGTGCATATTCGCTCCGAAACCGTGAAGCATTATCACCAGCGGATATGACGTCTCCGGGTCGTAGTCGTCGGGCAGCACCGTCAGGTATGTCAGCCCTGGCCCCTCGTGAATCTCGCCTTTCATGCTGCCCCTTTGCCGTTCAGTCTGCCCATCCATAGTAACACGAGGCCGCCCGAAGAGTGGTGTACAATTTCCTTCACACTAGGGTTTTCCGATTCTTCGTATGAACTGTGATTTAAGGGATTAGTGGATTAGTAGGATTCCCCAATCATATGAATCCCGGAATCAAAGAAATCACAGTTCAAACAACTGGAGCCAAGCCTTGACCGTTATCTATCACCTGACCACCCCTGAAGCGTGGGCAGCGGCGCAGTCCGTCGGGGAGTACGAAGCGCCCAGCCTGGCCGGTGAAGGGTTTATCCACTGCTCCGAGGACGAGGCCCAGACCCTCCGCGTCGCCGGGAGGCTGTACTCCGGCGTGGTTGGCTTGCAGGTCCTCGACGTGGACGTCATTCGCCTCAAAGCCGAAGTCAAGCGCGAACCCAGCCGCTCCGGCGAAATCTACCCTCACATCTACGGCAAGATAAACCTCGACGCCGTCGTCCGCGTCCGCGACTTGACGCTGGACGCCGACGGCAGCCATAGGCTGTAAAAAATTTCCCTCCCCCTCAGGAGGAGGGTTAGGGTGGGGGTGATCCCTTCAAATGAGCGAAACTCCATCGCGTTACTCCGAAACCGAACTGGCGCAGATTCAGCGAGCCATCGCCCCGCCTCCCCCGCCTCCGCCAGCGGAATTCGTGGGAGTGATGGGGACATTGCCGCCTGAGTGGATGCAGCCCTTCTGGAAGCTGAGCGACCTTGAGCCGGACCTGTTCAGCCGGGTGTCAGAGGACCCGTGGGTGGTATCTCTCGCGCAGTATGCTTTTTTCCCACCGGTGCTGGAGTGGCGGGAGCAGGGCCGTCCTGTTCCGCATCTCCACATTACCGGGCGAACACGCGGCCCCGCAGCCATCCTGCGGTCTGCCGGCGAAGCCATCGTAATCAAGCCCTTCCAGAACACGCGGGAGGACGAAATCGCCGCCGTCGCCGCAGGAGTCAACGTCGGCCCAGCGCAACTCCCCTCGCTCCCCGGCTATCTGACCGAGCGGTTCGCCGAGGGGGTGTTCTTCACCGACCTGCCCCCGGAACGGCGCGACGCCGACACCATGCGGGCCGTCGGCCTGAGCTTGGGCGGGATGCTGCGGCGTCTCCACGACGCGGGAGTCTACTACAACGACGCCACTCTCGCCGACCCCGAGGGACGCTCCCACCTCATCATCGCCCCGGTTAGCCCCGAGCCTGTCGAAGGGCGACTCTGCACGCTGATAGACTTCGGCGTATCCTTGCTGGTGTCCCGCCACCCGGATTACACCCGCGAGGAAGTCCACAACTTCGTCCGCACCCTGCCGATGTACCGCATCATGGCTGGTATGGCCGAAAACCGCGCCGAGATGGACGACTTCTTGGCCCAGTACGCCCGCCAAATGGCCCAGGCCACACCCGAAGACATCATGGCCCGCGACCTGAAGTTCGCCCAGCAGGGGCTGTCTATCGCCGCCCGACGCATGGGGGAGGGCATCATCGCTCCGATACGCGAGGGGTTCCTGGAAGGCTACCGGCCTTGACCGTGGGACGAAAAAGATAATTCAGACGTGGAGATGCGGACGGTTTATTTGGAACTCGGCGGATTACCGTTACCCCCTGTCTCCGTGAGCCGCACAATTTGCTCAGTCAGACGTTGGATAGTCTCGTAGGCTTGCCGGCGTTCCTCGGAGGCTTGTCTGCGTTCCTCATCGGCTTGCCTTTGCATATCATCCAAACGCCGTTGCAACGCTTCTCGCTCTCTGCGTTCTCTGGTGAACATGATGTAACTCCAGACGGTCCCCGCCCCGCCTGCGATGGCGGCATTGGCGAACATCTTGGTCAAGGTATCCAGGTTGACGTACCTGGCAAGCGTAGATAAGCTGCAATTAGTTTTTTCAGCCAACCCCTCCGTACATGGCTCGGTAGTGCCATACCAGATCGCCCAGCTTATACCGAAAGCAACACCGCCAAACACAAAAGGCAATCAAGATTTGCGAAGAAACAACCGAGGCAGGCGTGACACCTGCCTCGGTTTCATTGCTACCCGCCTGCCCTCTCTTGAGGACTACGCCTTAATTGAGCGTCTTGATGTACTCGATGATCGAGTCTATCTCCGGGTCGGTCAAGCCCAGGACGGGCATAAGGTTGCCGAATCCTTCCACCATCTTCGCATCGGGGATGTGTATGGATTCCCTGATGTATTCGTCGTCCACAGTGGCCGACCCGCCGCCTTCCAACGCTTCCTGGCTGCCGTATATGCCCTTCCACGACGGCCCCACCAGCACGGTCCCGTCTGTGGAGTGGCAGGCGTTGCAGCCGTACACTTCATTAGCCAAGCGCTCGCCCTCGGCCGCGCTGGGCTCGCCCGGAGGCGTGTCGCCGTTACCAGTTGCGACAACCACCGGCGCGGTGATGGCCAAGGCCGCGATGGTGGGTGCCGGGGTTGAGGTCGGCTGCGGCGTCGGGTCGGGGCAGACGTTCTCGCCGTGCTCGCCTATCTCGTGGTCGAAGGCGCAGGGCGCGGCCACGTCGGGCAGGCGTGGCTCTCCTCCCAGCGTCGGCTTCACCGCGGTGAACAGTCCCATGAGCGCCAGTCCTACCATCACCGCCAGCACCATTCCCGCTATGAACACCCAGAAGAAGAACTTGTTGTCGAACTTCAGGTGCATGTAGAACAGGATGACGATGGCAAACTTGAAACCGGAGAGGATGAACAGAATAACCGTCGTCCCGATGGGCGACGCTTCTCGCAGGCCCACCGAGTCCAGGATAAGGACGAACTCGACAATGGTGATGACGAACAGCAGTACCGCTATGAAGATGTACTGCTTGAGGGATGGGTGCCCTCCGCCGCCGTGTTCCGTTTCGTGCGTTGTTGCCATTCGGGAAGCGTTCTCCAGGCAATACCGGGATTACCGATTAGCTGTCTGAATCAGGACCTACCGTATGTTAGGTTCTTTGGAATTTTCAATTCCCGTAATCCTGTAATCATAGCTCAGGCAGCTAGTGAGCTACACCCGGGCCGGCGTCAAAGCCGCCCACGAGGTACAGTAGCGTGAAGATTACAATCCACACGATGTCTACGAAGTGCCAGTACAACCCGCAGATTTCCACGTCCAGCGCAGTGCCGGGATGCAGGCGTCCCTTGAAGGAAATCACGAACAGCGCCAGCAGCCAGATGATGCCCAGGGTCACGTGCGCCCCGTGGAACCCGGTCAGCGTGAAGAAGGTGGCCCCGAACAGGTTCTGGCCCAGGGTCAGCCCTTCGTTCTTGAACAGGTTGAACTCGTAGACCTGGAACCCGATGAATATGGCGCCCAGGATTGCCGTTGCCAGCAGCCAGACTTTGATGCCTGTCTGGTTGTTCTCGTTGGTAGCCGCCAGGGCCCGCACCATCGCGAAGCTGCTGCACAGCAATACGAAGGTGCTGATGGTGGTTATCGGAATGTCAATGATGTCTATGGGATAGGGCCCGGTCAGGCTCTGTCCCCGGTATACCATGTATGTGGCGATGAGGGAGCCGAAGAACAGGCAGTCCGACCCCAGGAACACCCACATCAGCATCTTCCGGTGGCTCAGGCCGGTGGTGGTGTAGTCGTGGCCGACCGGCTCGTGGTGGCCTCCGGCATCGTGCGCCGCGTGGCCGTGCCCGTGGGCCGGTTCGTGATGGGCCGTTTCAGGTGCGTGGGCCAAATTCCCTGTCTCCCGCTATCTTTATATCCGTTCCGGTTAGCCTGCGCGTATTCCCGCTACCCTCCGTCCATTCCCGCTTTCACGGGAATCCAGAGGGCTGTAGCCTTCTCTTTTAGTGTCCCTCTTCTGGTTCTGCCGCCGGTTCGTTGCTCCAGCCGATAACACCGATGAATGCAATCAATCCGCCCAGGAAGCTGACGCCGTAGTGCGACAGCAGGCCGCCGCCGATGAGTCCCACGCCCGCCGCCACGATGATGGGCCAGTAGGACGGGCTGGGCATGTGTATGGACCGGGGATCAACCGCCGCTTCCGGCTCGGTGATCGGGTTGCCGGCCTCGCGGGCCTCGTCCTTCACGATCCAGTAGTGGTCGCGTCCCCGGATGTAAGGCACCTCGGCGAAGTTGTAGGCCGGGGGCGGCGACGAGATGCTCCACTCCACCCCTGGCGCGTCCCACGGGTCGTGGCTGACCCGGCGGGCGTTGCGGTTCTGCCAGATGGCGTAGATGAACACCAGGATGCCGACGAAGATGATGAAGTAGCCGACGGTGGACAGCAGGTTGAGAGTGCCCCAGCCGAATTCCTCAGCGTAGGTGTAAATCCGGCGCGGCATCCCGTTCATCCCCACGAAGTGCATGGGGAAGAAGGTGACGTTCATCCCGATGAATATCAGCCAGAAGTTTATCTTTCCCAGCGTCTCGTTCAGCATCTTGCCGGTCAGTTTGGGCCACCAGTAGTAGAGACCGGCGAAGATGCCCATTATCGAGCCGCCGAACAGTACATAGTGGAGATGGGCCACGATGTAATAGGTGTCCTGCTGCTGGAAGTCCGACGGCGAAACCGCGTGAGAAACGCCGCTCAGCCCGCCGATGATGAACAGGAAGATGAATCCCAAGGCGTACAGCATCGGGGTCGTCAGTTCGATGCTGCCCTTCCAAAGCGTCCCCAACCAGTTGAATATCTTTACGCCCGTCGGCACCGCGATGAGCATGGTGGTGATGGTGAACACCGAATTGGCGATGGGCCCCAGCCCCACGGTGAACATATGGTGGCTCCACACCGCCCAGCCCATAATGGCGATGACGATGCCGGAGAATATCACGAAGGGATAGCCGAACAGCGGCTTCTTGGAGAAAGTCGGCAGGATTTCCGACACTATTCCCATTGGCGGCAGGATCAGGATGTACACCTCAGGGTGTCCGAACACCCAGAACAGGTGCTGCCACAGAATCGGGTCGCCGCCTCCCGTCGGGTTGAAGAAGTGCGTTCCGAAGTTCCGGTCCATCACCAGCTCGATCAGGCCGACGGTGATGACCGGCATGGCGAGAATGAGCAGGATGGACGTTAGCAGCGTCATCCACACGAACACCGGCATACGCATCAGCGACATGCCCGGCGCTCGCAGGTTGATAATTGTAACGACGAAGTTAAGACCGCCCGCCACCGATGAAGTTCCCAGGATCAGCAGGCCGATAGCCCAGAAGTCCAAGCCCAGGTTCTCGCTGAAAGGATACTCGGTCAGGTTGGCGTAGGAGAACCACCCGGCGTCCGGCACCTGGTCAACGATGAAGCTGAAGTGCATCAGGATCGCGCCGAACAGGAATATCCAGTACGACAGCGCGTTCAGCCGGGGGAAGGCCACGTCGCGGGCTCCGATGGCCAGGGGCACCACGAAGTTGAAGAAGGCTACGCCCATCGGCATGATGACCATGAAGATCATTACCGTGGCGTGCATGGTGAACATCTGGTTGAAACGGCTCGGACCTATCAGGTCAGTGTCGGGCGTGGCGAGCTGGGTGCGGATCACACCAGCCTCGATGCCGGAAAGCAGCATGAAAATGAACGCGGTTACGCCATACATCACGCCGATGCGCTTATGGTCAACCGTGGTTATCCAGCTCCAGATGCCGGAAGCGCCGTATGTCGGGCGGGCTAGTACCTCGGTTATCGTAGCCATAATTTGCCGTTCCAGCTCCCTCTTCCTCTGGGAGAGGGTTAGGGTGAGGGCGTTCCCCTCCGTTCAGTCCCTCGCCTTTGGGAGTTCCCCTTCGGTTGCTTCTCCCCCAAGGCAAAGAGGGTGAAATTCCTGTATCGCTCAGTCTAACGCAGGTTCAACAGATACTCAATCAGAGCGTCTATCTGGTCGTCGGTCAAAGTGGCGTCGCCGTCTTCCTCGTAGAAAGCGGCCTTGTCGTACATCCAGTTGCCCGGCTTGATGTCGTCCGGGTTCTTGATCCAGGCCCGCAGGTTCTCCACAGTCAGGTCGGTGATGCCTGCCCCCAGCGTCTGCCGGGTCCTCAAGTCGGTCAGGTTCGGCCCTGGCACCGCTACCGAGTCGCCGCCCGTCATGAAGCTGTCAATACGCGACTTGGCCACCGCCTCGATTTCCGGGCCGTTGATGGTGTGACACAGCGCGCAGTGTATCTGGAACTGTGTCTGCCCCTGCTGGGCGCGCGGCGTCAGAGCCTGGGGAGGGCTGTAATTGGCGACCCAGGCCTGATAGTCCTCCTCGGACATCACGGTAACACGGAAGCGCATCTGCGCGTGGGCCACGCCGCAAAGCTCGGCGCACTGGCCGTAGTAGGTTGCGGGCAGCGGTTGGTCAATCATGTCCGAATCGGCCATCAGCCACAGCGTGTTCTGCCGGGACGGCACTACGTCCACCTTGCCGCCCAGCTTGGGCACCCAGAAGCTATGCAGTACGTCGTCGCTTTCCAGAGTGAAGGAGACGGGCCGGTCAACGGGAATCTTCAGCTCGTTGGCCGTGCTGATGCGCTTGCCGTTGCCGTCGGCGTCGGGGTACTCGAACTCAAAATACCACTGGTGGCCGGTCACGGTGACCTCAAGAATCTCGCCCTGGTCAGTGGGCGGCTGGTCCAGCTCGAACAGCGTGAACACCGACCAAATGCCGAGGCCGAGAATCAGCGCTGTGGGGATGATCGTCCAGGTGACTTCCAGCGCGGTATGGCCGTGAATCTGCGGCGGGCGTGGCTGCCCCGGCCGACGCCGGTATCGGATGACGATGTAGAGCAGCGCGCCTTCCACCAGCACGAAGACGATAACCATCGTCCACAGCAGGACGTTGAAGAGCTGCAACTGCTTGTCTGCCACCGGCCCGACGGGGTCCCAGGTGGACTGGAATCCCTTGCTGCAAGCCGTGGCCAGCAAGAAAATGGCCGCCGCCGCTCCGAAAAGGGCCAGCCTTGACAGGCGCTTTCGGAGTGGAGCGGGCCGCTGCGTGTTTTGGTCAGGTGTGGGTTCCGGCGGGGACCCTGCCCTCTTCCTGGGCAACAACCCCATAGGTGGACTCCCCTAGTAGTTCGCCAACTGGACTATGTGCAATTTTTCACTTGCCGCGCGAAAGGTTAACATAGCCACTTGTAGCTGTCAATCGGATTTGAGGGCTGTGAGACACTTTTTCTGTGCGCTCAGGGACAGTAGGAGACGCCGGGTTATGTGGCCTACAGCACCCGGTACACCCCGTCGGCCATCATCGCCCCGAACAGCAGCGCCAGGTACAGCAGCGAGTACAGGTACAGGTTCCGCGCCTTCTGCCGCGTCTGCGCCCGGAACAGCCGCCAGGCCGCCCAGATGAACACCGCGCCCAGCGCCGCCGCCGCGCCGAGGTAGACCCCGCCGACCGCTCCCGTGGCCGCGAACACCAGTGTCAGCGCCACCAGCACCAGCGAGTAGGCGAATATGTTCTCCACCGTCTTCTGCTCCCCGGCCACCACCGGCAGCATCGGCACCCCCGCCCGCTCGTAGTCCCGCTGTATCAGCAGCGACAGCGCCCAGAAGTGGGGCGGCGTCCAGAAAAATACGATTGCGAACATATACAGTGCTGGCAGGTCGAAGCTGCCCGTCACCGCCACCCAGCCCACCGCTGGCGGAATGCTGCCCGCCGCGCCGCCGATGACGATGTTCTGTGGGGTGCTCCGCTTGAGCCAGCCGGTGTAGACCAGCACATAGAACAGGGACGCCGCTAGCGTCAGCGTAGCCGCCAGCCAGTTCACCCAGTAGAACAATACCCCGAAGGCAGCGATATTCAGCGCGATTCCGAACGACAGGGCCATGAAGGGACGGACGCGATTCCCCGGAACCGGGCGCTGCGCCGTCCGCGCCATCAGGGCGTCAATGTCCTGGTCCAGGTAGTGGTTGATGGCGTTGGCCCCTCCCGCGCCCAGCGCGCCGCCGACGCATACCAGCAGCAGCGTCATCAGGTCTGGCACGCCACGTGCCGCCAGGAACATCCCGCCGATGGCGGTCACCAGCAACAGCGAGATGATGGGCGGCTTGGTCAGGGCGATGTAGTCGGCCACCAGCCCCAGCAAGCCGCTCCTCTCCCGTCTTGCAGAAGCCGCGTCCAAGACTCCCTCTCCTGCCGGGAGAGGGTTGGGGTGAGGGCGTACCTCCCCGTGAGGTTCGGACTCCTCTATCTCTATATTTCCGGCCTGATCAGCCATCCCTATCCTGAGCCTGTCTAAGGGTCATCCTGAGCCGAATGCCTGTCATTTCCGCTGTCTGAACTGTGATTCGCCTGATTTTGGAGATGGCCATGATTAAGTCCTGCCCATCATGGCAGTCACAAAATCACAGGTCAGACTTTCTCGACTCCCGTGAATACGTTAGCGTAACCAGCGCAACCATCACCCCCCACACTCCCGACGCCAGCGCCAGATGCAGCGCCCGCACCTCCACGTCCTGCCCGAACCCGGCCCATATCATGCCTGCCCCGGCCAGCACCTGTGCAGCGAAAAGGGCCAGCGCCGCCATCGCCAGCAATCGTATCACGGACGGCTGCATTCGTCCCCGGAATCCCAGGTGCAGCGCGTAGATTATAAACAGTCCGGCAACCAGTGCCACATAGCGGTGCACCATGTGAATCAGGGCCAGCTTGCCGCCGGGAAACACCCCGCCCCATTCATTGGTGCACAGCGGCCACTGGTTGCATGCCCATGTAGCCGATGCGGTATTGGTGAGATATGAACCCGACAGGATCAACAGGAACAGCGCCACTGCCGCCGCCATCGCCAGCGGAGGGAACAGCCGCGTCTTGCCCACGGCCCACGTCGCCGGGCTATCGCGCATCCCGCCCCGGTGCGCCATCACCGCCAGCAACACGCAGCAGGCCAGCGTCAGTTCGGCCACGGCCAGGTGGGTCATCACGACATGACCCGAAAGCTCGGTGGTAACCGTGAGGCCGCCCAGCAGAGCCTGGATGATGACCAGAACGACTGCGATGGCGGCGGGCCAGATTATCCACGGCTCCCGCCGGTAGCGCAGCCAGGCACAGATAAACGTCGCCACGATGAGCGGCCCCACCAGGAACGAAGCTGCCACCCGGTGAGCGTATTCGATGATGGCCTTGCTTTCCAGGGGCGGCAGCCATTGCCCGGCGCACAGCGGCCAATCGTCTCCGCAGCCCAGCCCCGACTCGGTGACCCGCACCACGCCGCCCAGCACCAGCATCGCGTAGACCGACGCCACCGTCACCCAGACCAGCACCCGGAACCATCCGTCCGCCCCCAGGCTGTCCGCCCGGAACCTGCCGCCGACAGCTACGGCCATGAGCGTCCCTCACATCTCTCCCTCCCTCTCAGGGGGAGGGTTGGGGTGGGGGTGAATCCCCCGTTCGGCATGGCACGGACAATGGGAAGGTGTGGCAAGGACGAGCAGAAACAGTGAAGAACCATGAGACAGCCGACGGCAGAAGCTCCCGGCCGGGATGAATCACGCCCGCCCCGGCCCAATCTCGACAAGTGCAACAGCCCTTTTGGGTGGAACGTTACGCGCCTGCCAAACGCCCCAACCCCCTAGACAGCCGACGGAAAACGTATCACCGCACAAGCGGGATTGTCAATCGAACACCGGGCTGGCGAAGCGTGTAAAATACCCCCAAAAGTCAAAGCGGAGCCAATTCGCCATGCCCAAAAAGAAGAAAAGAAAATGGCAGCAGACAAGCTACGGGCTGCCCGCAAACCACCAGTGGACAGCCCGTCCCGGGAACAAGGTTTTCGTGGCTGACCGGGGCAAGGCCATATTCGAGGTTCCCGGCGACTGGACCATCAGCCCGAATCCTGACGGCAGCGGCTCCATCCGCTTCTTCGACAAGCCCAAGGAAGACGACGCCGATATGCGCCTCGAATTCTCCATCATCTACCCTCCGCTTCGCTACCCGGACACCGGCCTGCCCATAGACTGGAGCGGCCTGCCCCTGACCAAGCTGATAGCGGACAGCGCCCTCGGCGGAGATACCAGGGGAATCACCAACCGCGGTCAGTTCCAGCATTCGTGGCGCGACGACATTGAATTGGCCTGGCTGGAAGTGGACTTCCACGACCCCGGCGAAGACCGCCCGGCCCACTCCCGCATCAGCCTCTCCCGCGGCCCCGGCGTCTACGCCTTCATCACCCTGGACTTCTGGCCTGAAGACTCCCACCGCGCCCACCAGGTCTGGGACTGCGTGATGGAAACTCTCAAGCTGGGCGGCGAGACCCTCAACCTCGACGGCAGCAAGCAGTCTCCCCTCCGCCGCCTGTCCATGAACTAACCCTCCGGGCATCGCTCTTCTCCGCCTCCCTTGAGGGTGAGGGTGAAATCCTGCGTATGGGCAACCTTGCGTTTAGCAGGGAGGCGCGGGTGTTAGAATAAATCAGTGAAGTGGCTCGAAGAGAACTGGCTACAACTCCATCTGGCCCTGGCGCCCCTCGGCACGCTGGTGACAACATGGCTTATCTGGCTCTCCGGCGGCGACGGCTGGCAGTGGTGGAGCAATCGGGATAGCGCGGCGGAGATGGGCCAGATTGTGCCGTTGGGCGCAGTAGTATATGGCTCGCTCATCTTTGCGATTGAGAGGTTAGGCAGGATGTTCTGGGCATTAGCGCAACGAGAGAAGGACATAGAAAGAGGCCGCCAGAAAGGCCGGGAGGAAGGTCGGGAGGAAGGTCGGGAAGAAGGCATCCAGAAAGGCCGGGAGGAAGGCATTGAGAAAGGCCGGGAAGCAGGCTTTGAAGAAGCTTGGGAAAAGCTGATACAGCTACTGGCAGAGCAAAATGTATCGCTTTCCCCGGAAGCCCTGGCCGAAATCAAAGACCGCTCCAAGGAACCGCCCAAGACCTAATCCACGGCTGACAAAGACTTGGCCCCATGATGTAACGAACATGGCACATCAATGTTAGGCAGGATGTTCTGGGCATTAGCGCAACGACAGGAGGACATAGAAAGAGGCCGCCAGAAAGGCCGGGAAGAAGGCAGGGAGGAGGTGATAAGGAAACTGCGGGAGCAAAATGTTGACATTCCCCCGGAAATCCTCAAAGAGCTTGAAGACCTTGTCCGGAAACCTCGTCAGCAATAAAGTGCGGGTGATTCCGGGTGTAGTGCGCACCGCCCCCACCTGCGGGGCTGCGATGGCCGGGGCGAAGGGAGGAGCTTCGCCCTGACCGGCCCCGCAAGAGAGGCGGCAAGGAGAGGTAGATGAGGAAAATCCCCCGCGGATCCCTCATCCTTCGATAGGCTCAGGATGGGCTAGTAATACTCCTGATGGGCCGGCGATGCCAATCACCGCGACACCACGATGGGCTTGCCCGTCTCCGGGTGTTCCAGCACCAGCGTTTCCGCCCCGTAGACCTGCCGTATCGCCTCCGGGGTCAGAGTTGTTTCCGGCGGGCCGCAGGCCACCCCCCCCCGCCCCCCCCCCGCCGCCCCCCAGGGCCAGAACACGCCCCACCCCGGGCGGTGGGGCGCCGCGGGGGATGGGG
>VXOI01000189.1 GCA_009840175.1 Chloroflexota bacterium
TGAAGGCGCGTCGGCCCCGTCAGCCGATGCTCCGGCCACGCCTGCCGCCGAGGCAGCCCCGGCCGAAACTTCCACAGAAACGCCCGCCCCCGAAACTACGCCGCTCGCCGACCCTCAGCCGGAACAGCCGTCAGAGTAGCGGGGTTTGCCGTGAACAAGATTATCGTCATTGGCAACTTGGGCAGTGACCCTGAAATGCGCTATACGCCCAACGGCCAGTCGGTTACTTCATTCAACATTGCTTCCAACCGTCGCTACCGGACGGCAGACGGCGAACAACGTGAAGAGACCGAATGGTTCCGGTGCAGCGCATTCGGTCGCCTTGCAGATGTTTGCAACCAGTATTTGACCAGGGGTCAGCAGGTCTATGTTGAGGGCCGTCTGCGGGGACGCAGCTATACGGATAGGGATGGCCAGCCTCGCTACTCGCTGGACATCACGCTCACTGAAATGCAGATGCTGGGACGCCGGGGAGACAACGAATACGGTGGTGGAGGCGGTGGTTACGGCGACCGTGGCGGCTACGGCGGCGGTCAGGGCGGAGGCAACGAGCCACCATACGACGAAACCGACGATTTGCCCTTCTAGTCGCGTTATTAAGACAACCGGAAACCTCAAAAGGAAACGAAACGTATGACAACCGAAGCCACGAACAGGCCGCCTGATGGACCACAAGGGGGACGTCCCCCAGGAGGGCCAGGCGGACGCCCGCCCGGAGGCCCGGGAGGCGGCAGGCCGGGAGGACGTCCGGGGGGGCGCCCCCGCGGACGGTTTGTGCCGAGGCGCCGGGTTTGCACCTTCTGCGTCGAGCACATCAAGCTCATTGACTACAAGGACATCGAGAAGATCCGGCGGTTCGTTTCCGACCGGGCCAAGATTGAGCCTCGCCGCCGCACCGGGGTCTGCGCCAAACACCAGAGAGCCTTGCGCGTGGCTATCCAGCGCGCCCGTCATATCGCGCTGATTCCTTTCGTCGCCCACCACTCCTTCCCCAGCGCCCGGCGCTGACGCTCCTGTTCCGAACACGGATGCGCTTCGCCCGAATTTGTTCGCCGAGAATTAGCCATGGCCCTTGCCCGCCTCAGCGGCCGCTTTAGGGACACGCCGGGCCGCGCCGGGCGCCGCCGTCAGATGCGTTCGCGTTCCGGCGATGAGCCGGATGCCGATGCCCCCACTCCGTCGGAGAGGCGAGAGCGTCGCCGGCTTTACTGGTCCATCGGGATTGGGGCGTTTCTCCTGGCCGTGATTTTCGGCGTGGTAATTGTTGGCTACTACCGCGAGTTTTATCGCCCGCCTCGTGTATGGGCCGGCAACGTCAACAATGTGGAATTCACCATGGGCGACTTGGTCCAACGCATCCGAGTGCTCCAGGGGGTCAACCGCTATCAGGGTGGGACAGTGGACCTCAGCAGAGTTCCATTTGAGTACCTGCAAAATTTGATAAATGCTGAAATTCTGCGCCAGAAGGCACCTGAATTGGGCTTCACCCCCCCTGAAGAGGTAGTTGAATCTGCGTTGCGCCGCCAGTTTCAACCCATCGCTGCCGAAGGTCAGGAAGTAGACCCGGGCCAGTTGGAGCGCGAGTTCCAGAACAACTACCAGACCTTTCTTACGGCTACGGGCCTCACCGATTCAGAATACCGCGTTATACTTGAGGAGGACTTGACCCGCGCCGGTTTGTCCGCAATGCTCGCTCAGGAGATTGAAAATCCGCAAGAGCAGGTCGAGGTCCGTTGGATCCGGCTTCCCATTGACCCCTCCGAAGCGGGCGCCAGCGACTTGCTGCCTGACCAGGTCGTCAAGCGGCTGGAGGTAGAAGACTTCGCTACCGTTGCCCGCGAAGTTTCGCGCTCCGCAGGATATTCCGACCCGTCCGGTTACGTTGGCTGGGTGCCACGGGGAGCTTTCCCGGAGTTGGATCCTTTGCTGTACGGCGATGCGGAAGTAGGCAAGGTCGCTTTGGCCCCCGGGGAGTTAAGCGCCCCGGAATACGCGCAGGGCGGAATTTACATCGTCGAAAAGCTGTCCGGTCCGGAATCGCGGGAATTGGATGACCGCATTGGGCTCAAGCTGGCCTTGGAGCTTACCCAAAAGTGGCAGGATGAAGCATTGCAGGAAGGAACCGCCAACGGAACGGTGAAAATGAATTTCAACAGCAGGCTTTATGACTGGGTGGCGGACCAGGTATTTGTAACCGCGCCGCGTGTCCCTGTCTCTGGCCCGGCAGGACGGTAGACAGCTTGGCAATGAATCGCGGCTCCGGCATAAACGTGGGCCTGATGGGTCTCGGCGTCGTGGGGGGCGGCGTGGCCTCGGCGCTCTTGCGCGATCCCTCGCCGGTATCCGCCCGGGTGGGCTGCCCCGTAAACCTGCGCCGGACGCTGGTGCGCGACATATCCCGTCCCCGGGACGTTGAACTTCCGCCGGGGATATTGACTACCAACGCCGAGGACATCCTTGACGATCCTGATATAGATATACTGGTCGAGGTCATGGGTGGTTCAGACCCGGCGACGGACTATTTCCGGCGGGCCATATCGGCTGGCAAACACGTGGTCACTGCCAACAAGGAAGTGATGGCGAAAGATGGCGCGGAATTGATGTCCCTGGCCCGCGCCAACCGGGTCAGCCTGTTGTTCGAGGCCAGCGTCGGTGGCGGTATCCCCATCGTCGGCTGCTTGATGAACGAACTGGCTGCCAACGACGTCTACTCCATACGCACCATCATCAACGGCACCACCAACTACATCCTCACCCGCATGGCTCATCAGCGTACGGCCTTCGCCGAGGCATTGGCTGAAGCTCAGGGCCTTGGCTACGCTGAGGCCGACCCCACCAACGACGTTGAGGGAATTGACGCGGCGTACAAGCTCACTGTGTTGGCTACCCTGGCCTATGGCTGCCGTTTCCGACCCGAGGACGTTTACCGGCAGGGCATCTCCGCACTCGAACCACAGGATTTCCGATACGCCCGCGAGTTCGGTTACTCTATCAAGTCGTTGGCGATTGCCGACCGAGACGATGGAGGGGTGCAATTGCGGGTCTATCCGGCCTTGGTGCCGGAAGAAAATATGCTTGCCAACGTCAACGGCGTGTACAATGCGGCGGAGGTAGACGGGGACCTGTGCGGGCGCGTGCTGTTTCATGGCATGGGCGCAGGCCGGGGTCCCACCACCAGCGCGGTGCTGGGCGACCTGATAGAGACCGCTCGTATGGTGCGCGATGACGCCGTACCCGGCGGCCCGCGGGAACTCTCGCGGGGATTGGCCGTGCGGCCTATTGATGAGCTGCATACCAGGTACTACATACGGTTGGAGGTGGCTGACCGGGCGGGCGTGCTGGCGCAGATCGCCAAAGCTCTCGGCGACTGCGACATCAGCATCGCATCTGTGTTGCAAAAGGATGCTCATGCGGAAACCCAGAGCGCTGAGATAGTCATTATGACCCATCCTGCACGGGAGTCGTCGGTCCAGCAGGCGCTGTTGGAAATCAGCCAACTGTCCCCGGTTCGGCGGGTGGGCAACATGATCAGAATCGAGGAGTAAACTGCCTGAATCCGGGATGGGAATTCACCGTTCGGGATAGTGATTGAAACAATATGGGCGTTGGCGTACTGAAAACATACCGCGAGCTGCTGCCGGTCACTGAGGCCACGCCCATGATCACGCTGGGTGAGGGCGATACCCCACTGGTCAAGTCCAACCGGCTGGCTGCGGAGTTGGGATGCCCGGAGTTGTACTTCAAGCTGGAAGGATGCAACCCCACTGGATCCTTCAAGGATCGGGGAATGGTGGTTGCTATCGCCAAGGCGTTGGAGGAAGGAAGCCGGGCCATAATGTGCGCCTCCACGGGAAATACCAGCGCCTCCGCAGCCGCTTTCGGAGCATACAGTGGACTTCCGGCTCTGGTGATCATTCCCAGGGGCGAAGTTGCGATGGGCAAACTGGCCCAGGCAATGGCCTATGGCGCGAAAATAATCATGGTAAACGGCAACTTCGATGCCGCCCTTGAACTGGTGCGCTCCTTCACCACGAAGCACGAGGTCACGCTGGTCAATTCAGTCAACCCCTACAGGCTGGAGGGGCAGAAGACAGCGGCTTTCGAGATCGTCGACTCTCTGGGCGACGCCCCTGATTACCTGTTTATCCCTGTGGGAAACGCAGGCAACATTACTGCCTATTGGCGGGGGTTTCAGGAATATCATCAGTTGGGCCGCAGCAAGACTTTGCCCAGGATGATGGGATTTCAGGCCGAGGGCGCGGCCCCAATCGTAAGGGGCGAGCCGGTAAGCAATCCGCAAACCATCGCGTCGGCCATTCGCATCGGCAATCCCGCAAGCTGGAAGGGAGCACTGGAAGCCCGCGATGGTTCCGGTGGCGCCATAGACATGGTGTCGGATGATGAAATACTGGAGGGATACCGCCTGCTGGCTTCGCAGGAAGGGATATTCTGCGAGCCGGCGTCGGCGGCTTCCTTTGCCGGGCTGATCAAGTTACACAAGAAGGGGCTGGACCTATCGGACCGTCGCGTAGTCTGTGTCTTCACCGGCACTGGATTGAAGGACCCCGATCTGGCGGTTACAAGCGTTGCTCCGCAGACCATCGTTGTTGAGCCGACACTGGAGGCGGTGGAGGCGGTTGCCCTGTCCTAGCGTCCCGGAATCACATAAACTCCCTCCTTAAGTCAGAGGGTAATGACGAGGCGGAATTACGGTCGAGCAGAGCCGGATACAGCAGGCGGTGGCCGAGATCCTGGAGGCCGTAGGCGAGGATCCGCGACGGGAAGGTCTGGAGGAGACGCCAGCCCGTGTTGCGCGGATGTACCAGTCCCTATTCGCGGGAGTCGGCCTGAGTGCGGCGGACGCCATTGACGCCGTGTTTGAGACCAGCGCCAACGATCCAGTGGCACTGAACCACCTGCCCTTTTACTCGATGTGCGAACACCACCTGTTGCCCTTTTTTGGAGAGGCCCGGATCGGCTACATTCCCAGGCGCCGCATTGCCGGAATAAGCAAGCTGGGCCGGGCGCTGGAGATTGCCGCAGCCAGGCCACAGGTACAGGAACGCCTGACGGCTGAGGTCGCCGACGCCGTTTACGAAGCGCTTCAACCGGAAATCGTTGTGGTGGAGCTGGAAGCGGAGCACCTTTGTATGTCCATGCGAGGTATCCGCAAACCGGGCGCCCGAATGTTGACTACCGCTGTCAGGGACATGTCATCCGACAAGGAGACCAGGGAAACATTAATAAATCTGATGCGCAGCAGCTAGACGTGCTTGTCAATCCCATCGCATCCTTTGAGGACGCGCGGAAAGAATGGGATTCCGTGTTGAGTGACTCCCCTGTCGCCAGTATCTTTCTGTCACCGCAGTGGCAGGAAGTGTGGTGGGAGAACTTCAGAGACGGGCGCGAGATGGTCAGCTTCAGCGTTCCTTCCGGCGATGGGGGCGTGGAAGCGTTGGCGTCGCTATCCCGATTGGACAATGCCATAGGGTTCGTCGGAGCGCCCGACACTTTCGATTACAACGATTTCCTGGTTCGTCCCGGCTTTGAGGAAGCCTTTTACGGAACGCTGCTTGATGTCCTCGAGTGCTGGGAGTGGGACGACGTGCGGTTGGACTCGCTCATTGAAGATTCGCCTACCCTTGTCCACCTTCCCGACATGGCCCGCAACCGGGGCTATTCGGTGGAAGTGGAATACGAAGATGTTACCTCAGGCGTTGACCTTCCCAGTGACTGGGAACAATACCTGGGACTGCTGACCAAGAAAAATCGCCATGAGCTGCGCAGGAAATTGCGCCGTCTCGATTCGCAGACAGAATGGAGATGGTACTGCCTTACCTCTCCTGGCGAAGTAATGGAGAGCTTCGATAGCTTTCTGTCGCTGATGAGGGTGAGTCGCACCGATAAGGAAGAGTATATGACCCCCGAGCGGGAGAGGTTCTTCCGGGCCCTCACCCGGCGGATGGCTGAACTGGATCGCGTCCGATTGTTTTATATGGAAATAGACGGCGCTCATGCTGCGGCCAGCCTGTGCTTCGACTACGGTGGAGCGCGCCTGTTGTACAATAGCGGCTACGACCCGGACCTTTCCTATTACAGCGTTGGGCTCTTGTTGCACGCCATGTGCGTAAGAGATGCCATCGAGCAGGGCCTTGGCTACTTTGATTTCCTGCGTGGCCCGGAACCCTACAAGGCGCACTTGGGCGGTCGCCAGAAGAGTCTCTATAGAGTGGTGGTGAAACGAAATTGAGCGTTGAACGAGCCGCGTTCATTGCTTTCCACGCCTGCCCCCTGGCCGCCCCCGGACAAGGGAAGTCGGGGGGTATGAACGTCTACGTCCGGGAGCTCTCGCGAGCCATGGGCGAATCGGGAATCCTGGTGGACATCTTCACCCGTGAGCACGAAGGCGGTTGCGGCATTGAAGAAATCATCCCGGGCGTCCGCGTTATCCATCTGCCGGGTGGCCCGCATGATGCCAGCATAGGCGAACTCTATTCCCACCTTCCCGACTTCCTCCACGAAATCCATGCTTTCCGTAATGAGGAAGGGCGTACTTATAATGTGGTCCACTCCCACTACTGGCTCTCCGCGTGGGTCGGCCAGCGTCTGGCCCAAAGCTTCAGCATTCCCCACGTGGTCACATTCCACACCCTGGCCCTGATCAAGATGCAGTCCCGCGCCGGCGAGGCTGAGCCTGAGGAGCGTTCGACCGTGGAGCGGGAAGCGATGCTCACCGCAGAGCGCATCATCGCCTTCAGCGGCCACGAGCGCGATGCCATGGCCCGTCTCTACGGCACCGACCCGGCGAAGGTGACGCTGGCTCCCTGCGGCGTTGATTTGACCAAGTTCCGTCCGCTGGACCAGAGGGAAGTCCGCAAGCGCCTGGGCTTGGACGGAGAAAAGGTTTTGCTGTATGTAGGCCGGGTGGAGCCGCTGAAGGGTCTGGATCTGCTGGTGGAGACCGCCGCCCAGATGGAAGCAGGCGAGGAAAATGTCAGGATGATGGTGGTGGGCGGCGGAGGTCCCGGAGAGCCTGAGACCGACCGGGTGCGTCAACTGGCCAAGGAGCGACAGGTGGACGGCCTGATTGACTTCGTAGGCCGGGTGGATCATGACGATCTGCCCCTCTATTACAACGCAGCCGACGTCTGTGTGGTGCCCTCCTACTATGAGAGCTTCGGGCTGGTGGCTTTGGAGTCCATGGCCTGCGGGACGCCGGTGGTTGCCTCCCGCGTGGGCGGGCTGCCAACCATAGTCCACCATGGCCATACAGGCTACCTCAAGTCTTGGCGTTGTCCTGAAGCCTTTGCCAACTCGGTGGAAATGATAATTTCCAGTTCAGGATTGCAGGAAAGCATGGGGGCGGCTGCGAGGCGCCGGGCTGAGCTCATGGGATGGAGCAATGTTGCGGCCATGATTTCCGAAGAGTACCTCGCCCTTATCTCCGGGGAAAACCGAGCCGGAAACTGACGTGATGACATCTCCCGACGAATCCGGTGGTTCCCCTGAAGCGACCAGACGCCGCCGCTTTTCGCTTCTGCGCCGGATAGCCGGTCATTTCCAGCGCACTATGGTTGCCGGAATTCTGGTGATGCTCCCCATTGGCATCACTGCCTTGGTGCTGAAATTCGTCTTCGACTTGCTGAACCCCATACTCCAGAGGTTTACGGACCTGGTGCCGGGCCCGGATATTCATGGCACAGGCATAATCGCGTTGTTCGTGCTCATTTATCTGGTTGGCTTGGTCGCCGCGTTTGTCATTGGGCGCCGCTTGATAGACGTGGCTCATCGGGCTATGGAGTTGATTCCCTTCGTCAAGGGCATATACCGCACTACCCGAACCGCGGTGCAACTGCTGGGCGGCAGCTTTGACGCAGAAGACGGCGACAAATACACCGGAGTGGTTCTGATCGAATTTCCCCGACCGGGCATTCATTCCATTGGACTGGTCACTTCCCGGATGGACAATCCCGACGGAGGGGAGTTTCTGTCGGTCTACATCCCCACCACGCCTATACCGTCTTCGGGATTTCTGGTAATCGTCCCTGACACAGAAGTAATCACGACGGACATAACAGTGGAAGATGCCATGAGCGTGGTGGTTTCCGGCGGGATACTTACACGCCGGGTGTTCGAGCGGTCCGCGTTTGAGGAAACGGAAGTAGGTATCAATGGGGACTACAGAGGCACAGGCAAGTAATGTTCTCACCACAGGAGGATTCAGGACGATGGTAGATACTCCGCAGCGCGTTCTGGTGGTGATTCCTCACCCGAATGATTCCGAACTCTGGTGCGCTGGCAGCGTCGCCAAGTGGATAGGTGAGGGCGCGATCGTGCGCTATGTGGTCTGCACCGATGGGAGCAGGGGCACCTCTGATCCGGAAGTCTCCCGGCCTGACCTGGCCGCCACCCGGGAGCGGGAGCAGGCTGACGCGGCCCGTGAGCTTGGCGTTCATGAGCTGGTGGCGCTGGGCCGCCCCGACGGTGGCCTGGAAGACACCGATGACTTCCGCCGGGAATTGGTGCGCCAGATTCGGCAGGTGCGCCCCGATGTCGTCGTATGTCCGGAACCTTACCGCAAGAACCTGGCCTGGCACCGCGATAACCGCATCACGGGGCAGGTGACTTTGGACGCGGTTTTTCCGTGCGCCCGCGATCACCTTCACTTCGAGGAGTTGTGGCGGGACGAGGGCCTGGAGCCGCACAAGACCGGCACCGTGCTTTTCTGGGGAACGGAGACTCCCAACACATTCATTGATATAGGCGAGTCAATTGCCTTCAAGGTTCGCGCTGTCAAGGTCAACAAGAGCCGCCTGACCGGGCAGTCCTCAGAGGAAATTGACGGTTACATCCAACATCAAGCCCGGGAAGGAGCCGGAGATTCGGGAGCCAGCTACGGAGAAGCGTTCCGCAGTATAACTTTCCGAACCTAGCGACACGGGGGACAAATTACAGTGGAGCTCCGCCGCCTTTCAGCATGGCGTCGCGCAACAGGGGAAGGGGTGGCGCACCGTAGGACAGCAGACGGTCGTGGAAGGCCCTGAGTGAGAAGCCGCCATTCTGCTCGCCGCGGTAGTCGTCTCGCAGCTTCAGAATCATCAGTTTGCCCAGCGTATAGTTCAGATAGCCGGGGTCGAAAATGCCGCGCAACGCTTCTCGCCTGGCCGGATGGTCGCCCATGTATGCGTTTTCCACGAAGAACTCCGTTGCTTCGTCCACCGTCATATCGCCGGTGTGCATGGCAATGGAACACATATAGCGGCAATTACGCACCAGCGCCTCCAGCAGTTGCGTAAGGAGCAACGCGGGCTTGCCCTGCCCGTATTCCGTCTCCAGCATCATCTGCTCGGTATAATGCGCCCAGCCCTCGCTGAAAGCATAGGACGTGGCGGCGCGGTTGATCAGCGGCAAGGGCTTGCCGTAACGATTGTGCAGGTTGTGTACGAAGTGGCCGGGGTAGACTTCGTGAATTGAAATAATCCTTAGAGTGTTGTAGTCGAACTTGGCCAGCCACTCCTCTGCCTGCTCCGCAGTCCAATGGTCTTCCACCGGGGTGACGTAATAGAAGGACTCGGTGGCCTGAGTCTCCAGCGCGCCCGCACTGTCCATCGCGGCGAAGGCGTAACGCATATAGGCCGGCGTCTCCACAACCTGGCACCGATCCTCTGAGGGCAGGGAAATTATGTCGTAGTCAGCCAGTGACCGGCGGATGTCTTCCAGCATTTCTCGGGTGTCGGGAATCAGGGACTGGGCCGTTGGATGGATTCGGCTGTTTTCGTCCACAATCTCCCGGACGTTCCTGCCGGGATCAATCGAGGCTGCGACCTCGCGGATGCCGGCCAGGTTTTCGTCCAGATTGGCCTGCCCCACAGCGGCGATACGCTCCAGCGGCAGGTCCAGACCCTCGCCGGTGGCCAGCATCCGTGAATATAGCCGCCTGCCTATCGCGAAGTCGTTATCGCCGGCACGGGAGCGAGCCTTCAGCCTTTCGACGAACCCGTCCAATGCGCTTGCGGCGGTATTCAGGGTAGCGGTGAAGGCTGCTGCGATTTCCTTATCTCTCGCGGCATTGGCGAAGGCAGCCAGGTCAGTGCGGTAAAAGTGGGCCATTCCAGCATAGCTTTCCACGCTCATATCCACCATGTGGCGGGAAAGGTCTTCGCGCAGGGCTGCATCCAGCGTTTGCAGGAAGTCTGGAACCTGACGAAGAGCAATTGTGGCGGCCCGCAGCCTGTCCTCCAGCGGAGCGTAATCGCGACGCACATATCCGCCCATGTTGAGAAACCCGGACTGCCTCATCGGGTTGTTTTCCAGTGGACGCATCTCCTCGAAAGTGAATAGTTCTCGCTCCAGGAAAAGCGCCAGCATCCGGTAGGAAAGCAGTTCTTCCGGCCCCAGAGACGACTTATCCAGGGCTTGCAATTCAGCCATACCCCGGCGAATCTCACGCTCGCGTCGGCTGACTTGTGCCGGCGACAAGTCCGGCAAGCGGCCGTCATACTCATGCCGCCCGATGCGCGATCCTGCTGTTGGATAGAAGTCCCAATGTTCGCCTATCAGCCTCTCGGACAAGGAGCTGAGTTCGGAGCCATCGTTGTTCTGTGTCATCGCTGCTTTCCTGGCAGAGGTTGATTTAAAACCCAGGGCGGGTCTTACGCCGCCCCGTCAGCAATGAATCCATGCCATGCTTCTGCGATGCCCCGCTAGAGGACTTCGCTGATCTGGTACTGGGGAGAGATGTCGGTGTAGTTCTTGATATCACCCAGGATTTCCCGCCCGTGCGTCTTGAACCCTTCGTGAACCTCGTCCTCGGTGTTGAAGTACAGGGTGGCCATGGCGCGGAACGGGGCGGGGGCGTTGGGGTCGGCGGCAGATACCCCGCGTTCGAGTTCGCTGCGGCTGAGGCCCATGGGGTCCAGCAGGCGATGCACTATTTCCATGTGCGTGCCTGCCCAGTAGTCGAAATCGAAGTTTTTACCCTCTTCGTTGGGGTACAGCACGGTTACTTTTATCATCTGGTTTCTCCTCAATATGGGCCGTTCTGTCTGGCGTTTTCGCATTAATGGAACGCCGGATCAGGTTCAGTGTACCTTCCGGTCCTTATGCTGGCAACGCCATCCAAAGTTTTGGTTCCTACGTATTTGCTACAATGACGGACAAGATTCTCCGGGTCCGGATTCTCAAAGTTTCAGGATAGAGTCTTGCAGATTGCGAAGTTTTCCCGGGTGTCTCGTTATCTTGTGCTGGCCGTCGCTGCCGCGCTGGCCATGTTCCTGGTGGCGGGCTGCACTGCAAAGGAAGGAATGCCTGAACCAGAGGCTGCCAGCGACGAACTGGGGCTGGTCTGGGAAGCGTTGGACGCGGCGAACAGCAACTATGCTGCCCCTAACCCTCTGGATCGAGAGGTGATGATTGGAGGAGCAATAGTAAGAATCCTGGAGATGGGAGAGATAGCTCCCTACCCTTTTCTGGCCGATTTGGGCCGTATGAGAGGACAGATACCCTCCTCCGTGCCTGACGAAATGGCCGACCTCTGGTGGGCGACGCAAATCTACTTGGCAGAAAACCCTGACATAGGACCAGATGAATTAGCTCCAATCCTGGTGCGAGGGATGATGGACTCTCTTCCAGGTCTGTCTTCCGCGTATTTCACTGCCGACCAACTGCCGGAAGCCAGAGAGCGAATGGAGCGGGATGTTGAAGGTTCGTACCTAGGGATTGGGGCCAGCGTAGTGGCCCAGGAAGGCCGAATCCTGTTATTTCCCTTTACGGACTCTCCTGCCGAGAAAGCTGGCATAGAGCAGGGAGACTCTCTTATTGCAGTAAACGGCGTTCCGGTTGGCGGTGCTACGCCCTCTGAGGTGGGAGAGCAGGTCAGGGGCCCGGAGGGCACCAAGGTGCTCCTGCAACTGGAGCGCTTGGGGGAACCGGAACCGCTGGAGCTTGAGGTGTTTCGGGGCAACATTCAATTGGACACCGTGAGCAGCCAACTGGTGCGCGGAGGCATCGGGTACATACGCATCCATAAATTCCGCGACAATACCGGCGATCAGGTGTTCGAGGCCTTGGAGCGGCTCAAGCGGTTCGATATGCTGGCCCTTATTCTGGACGTTCGGCGCAACCCGGGTGGTTCAGCTGACGCTGCGGCGGAAGTGGCGGCCCAAATTCTGCCCCCCGGAGGCACATTCAGATTCGTAGAAGGCGGGGATGGCGAACGCCGGGAACACCTGATTCCAGAATATGAAGGTCGTCTATCCCTGGAGGAATTGCCGGTAGCAGTGTTGGTGGATGAGTTGACGGTCGGTGAAGCAGAGGCCCTGGCGGCCGTATTGCAGGAAGCGGAGCGCGCAACAGTAGTTGGCGTCCCCACCTTCGGTGAAGGATCAGACTACAGCTTCGTGGAACTGGAGGATGGATCGGCCCTGTATATCCCCACCTCCAGCTGGTATACCCCAGGCGGCGCCTGGGTAGGCGATAGGGCAATACAGCCGGACCGCTACGTTGAATACGAGGAAGTGCCGTCCGGCGTGGGTGGAGAGCAACAGTTTAATACCGCTTATGAATTACTGGATGAGCAATTGCCGCTGTTCCGGTAGTCCGGAATTTCCGGCCAAGAGTAAAATGATAAAGGGGCGCACAAACGTGCGCCCCTAAGATCCTATTCGCAGCGAAGGCGTTTTCGTTCAGGGTGCCTGTTCATCCTGGCATCGCAGACACACGTACTCGCTTCGGTCCTCGGGCAGGTTCTCTACGTTGACGTTGCGCCGCCGGTTGCATACCGAACACGTTACCGACTCGGTCACGGGTTGAGGAGGCGGTGCGGCGACTGTGGCGGTGGCCGAGCCTCGAAAGCCCTGATAGTACGGGTTGCTTTCTTTCAGACGAAGGAATCGTTCCCGGTCTTTCCGGCCCATAACGAGCCTCCCTTCGGGATGGGTGCGGCTATTTCACCTCGACGACAGCGCCGGCCTCTTCCAGCTTGGCCTTGACCGAGTCGGCTTCGTCGCGCGGCACGGATTCCTTGACTGCTGCTGGGGCCGATTCCACCAGTTCCTTGGCTTCGCGCAGACCCAGCGAGGTCACCTCGCGCACTGCCTTAATGACGTTGATCTTGTTCGGGCCGATCTCGCGGATGTGGACCTCGAACTCGGTCTTTTCCTCTTCCGCAGGGGCGGCGGCAGCGGCATCACCAGCAGGGGCGGCGGCCACGGCTACGGGGGCGGCGGCGGTAACGCCGAACTCATCCTCCAGCGACTTGACCAGGTCGGCCAGGTCAACCACGTTCATTTCCTTGATTGCGCTAATGAGTTCCTCTTTCGTCAGTGCCATCGTTCATTCCTTCTTTGGCATTTTGGATGTTGGTGTAGGACTATTCGTCTTCCAGTTGGCGCATCCGGGCTCGCAGCACGTTGTCCAGATTCTGCACCGGGCCGTTGAGCGCCCCGACCAGCCGGGACATGGGAGCCTGCATCTGAGCCAGCAAAGTAGCCACCAGTTGCGGCCTGGGGGGGAGAGTGGCGAGGCGGGTAACCCCTTCCGGCCCCATGGGCGGGCTGTCCCCCAGCACCGCGCCTCGAATGGAGAAGCTGTTGGCATTGGCGCGGGCGTAGTCGGCCAACGCCTTGGCGGCAGCGGCTGGGTCATCGTACCCGAAGGCCACCGCCGTGGGGCCTTGGACGATTTCCTTCACCTGCGGCTTGCCCGCCTGCTCGGCGGCCAGGTACATCAGGGTGTTCTTTACGACGGTGAATTCAAGGCCGTTGGCGCGCATGGAGCGCCGCAGTTCAACCATCTGATTCACCGTGGTCCGGGTATAGTCAGCCCCGAAGGTGATGGTGCTGCGCTCCAACTGCTCCTTCAGTTCCTCAACCCGATCGAATTTCTCCTGCGTTGGCAATTCATACCTCCCGATACAGATTCCATAAAGAAAAGCCCTGCGCCGACTATAAGACGCGGCGCAGGACAATACGGCCCTGAGTAGTTATCGTCGCGCCTCGGCGGGCGGTTGAACCATTATCCCGATGGGACCCGCTGTCTCTGGCGTTAGCTTTTGCGTTTCGATTGTCAGTTCAGCTTAACAGGCTAATCTTCCGGGCGCAAGGCTTGGAGAGCAGCCAGATCCACTGGCACGCTGGGGCCCATGCTGGAGGAAAGATAGGCCGAACGGAAATACTGGCCTTTCAGGGCAGCAGGGCGGTCGCGGGTAATGGCGTCGGTCAGGGCGGCCAGGTTGCCCAGCAGCATATTGGTCTCGAAGCTGATCTTGCCGATGGCGCAATGAATGATGGCCGTGCGGTCCGTGCGGTACTCGGTGCGCCCGCCCTTGGCTTCCTGGATCGCGCGCGGCAGGTCTTGGGGTTGCACCATGGTGCCGGAGCGGGGGTTCGGCATCAGGCCCCGGCGCCCGAGAATGCGGCCCAATTTGCCAATCTTGGGCATAACCTGGGGGGTGGCCAAACCGACATCGAAGTCCACCCAACCGCCCTCGATCCGCTCAATCAAGTCGTCCTCGCCCACGTAATCGGCTCCGGCTTGCCGGGCGATTTCACCGCCCTCTGCTCCGGCGAACACCAAGACGCGGACGGTCTTTCCGATGCCATGAGGCAGACCGACCACGCCGCGCACCATCTGGTCAGCGTGGCGCGGGTCAACATTGGTTCGCAGGTGAAACTCTACGGTTTCGTCGAACTTAGCCGTGGAGATATCTTTCAGGAGATCTACGGCACCTTCGGGGCTGTAGAGCTGGTCTGGGTCAACTCGCTCGGCTACGTTGCTATAGCGTCGGCTGCGGCTGGGCATGGTTTACTCTCCCGACACCTGGATGCCCATGCTGCGGGCGGTGCCTTCTATGATTGCCATGGCTTCTTCTACGCTTCCGGCGTTCAGGTCCGGCAGTTTGGATTGGGCGATTTCCCGCAAGGCGTCCCGGCTGATGGTTCCCACCCTGCCCTGACGTATATCCGAGGAGCCCTTGTCAACGCCTGCAGCCTTCCTCAACATATCGGAGGCTGGAGGCGTGCGGGTTACGAAGCTAAAGGAGCGGTCTTCGTAGACGGTCAGATGCACAGGCACGATGGTTCCGGCATCGTTGGCCGTGCGCGCGTTGTATTCCTTGACGAAGCCCATGATGTTGACCCCGTGCTGACCCAGGGCCGGCCCTACTGGGGGGGCGGGAGTTGCCTTACCGGCTTCCAGTTGCAGTTTGATGATTGCGCGAACCTTTTTCGCCACTTGGGACTCCTGAATGGCATCCGTTGCCTCCCGCGACAGGGAAAGGCAACGGGCTTTCGGCTAGATTCTTTCCACTTGGAGGAAGTCAAGCTCCACCGGCGTTTCCCGTCCGAAGAAAGACACCAGAACCCGAACTTTGCCCTTGCTTTCATCAACATCGTTGATGGCGCCGATGAAGTCCACAAAGGGGCCTTCGGTGATGCGGACGGTTTCACCGCGTTCCAGAGCGATCTTGACACGGCTTGAGTCGTTTTCCACCTGCCGGAGAATGTCCTCGATCTGCTTGTCTTCCAGGGGCACCGGCTTGGGCCGGCTGTCTCGTTCATCTTCCGTGGAGACGAAACCGGTGACGCCAGGAGTGTTGCGGACGGCATACCAGCTTTCGTCGTCCATGCTCATGTGGACCAGGATGTATCCGGGGAACAGTTTCCTGCGTTCGGAACGGCGCTTGCCGTCCTTGAAAACAACTTCTTCCTCGGTTGGCACCAGCACCTGCTTGATACGGTCTTCCATATCCAGGCTGTTGATGCGCAGGTTAAGGTTCTTCTCCACCAGGTCTTCTTGCCCGGAGTAGGTATGCACGATGTACCAGCGCATTTCTTCGGGCTGCGCTCCGGTCTCCGATATGTCGGTTCTGTTCGTCATTCGGGCCACCCGGTACTAATTGACCACGCCCCCAGACCGCTCGGGTTGGGGGCAGGGTTCAGAAATCTCCGTGGGTCTGGCCCATAGCGGGCCGATGATTAGAGGCCGAAAATCACGCGATTGAACAGCTCGGCAAACACCCGGTCGAGGCCTCCTAGGAAGAAACCGGCGGCGACGGCCAGAACAATGACCACCATGGTCAGGCGAGCGGTCTCCTCGCGACTGGGCCAGACGCACTTCCGCAGTTCCTCATACGTTTCCCGTATGAACTGTGTAGGGGTTGTGCGTCCGCCCCCGCTAGGCGCGAGTATCCGCTGGGCGCGCGAACTGGCCCGGGCCATTGGCTACCTCACTTCCCGGTGGGTACGGTGGGTGCGGCAGCGGGAGCAGTACTTGCGCAACTCCAGCCTCTGCGGGTCGTTGCGGCGGTTCTTCATAGAGGTGTAGTTCCGCTCGCGGCAGTCCCCGCACTGGAGTGTGATGATCTGACGGATGTCCGCTGTCTTTCTGGCCATGTTAGTCCACCACCTCGGTGATTACGCCGGAGCCAACGGTGCGGCCGCCTTCACGGATGGCGAAGCGCATCCCGCTTTCCAGAGGCACCGGGGAAATCAGTTCAATGTCCATCTGCACGTTGTCGCCGGGCATCACCATTTCCACTCCCTCGGGCAGGCCGATGGAGCCGGTGATGTCGCTGGTGCGAATGTAGAACTGGGGCTTGTAGCCGCTGAAGAACGGCGTATGACGTCCGCCTTCCTCACGGCTCAGAACGTAAACCTCGGCCTTGGCCTTGGTGTACGGCCTCATGGAGCCGGGCTTCACCAGCACCTGGCCGCGCTCCACCTCGTCGCGGTCCACGCCGCGCAGCAGCACGCCCACAGCGTCGCCGGCCTGCGAGACGTCCAGAGACTTGTGGAACATTTCCAGCCCCGTGGCAACGGTGGCCCGGGTATCGCCGAAGCGAATGATTTCCACCGGCTCGCCGACCTTGATGGTGCCGCGTTCGACCCGGCCGGTCACTACGGTGCCGCGTCCCTTGATGCCGAACACGTCCTCGATGGGCATGAGGAAGGGCAGCTCAGTGGCGCGCGGCGGGACCGGGATCCAGTCGTCCATCGCGTCTACCAACTCAACAATGCTCTGCTCATATTCGGACTCGCCCTCAAGGGCCTTCAGCCCGCTGACGCGAACGATGGGGGTGTCATCGCCCGGGAAATCGTAGCGGTTCAGGAGGTCCCGGATTTCAAGTTCCACCAGCTCAAGTAATTCCTCGTCATCCATCATGTCAACCTTGTTCAAGGCGACGAGAATGCGGGGAACTTCCACCTGGCGGGCTAGGAGGATGTGCTCACGGGTCTGGGGCATGGGGCCGTCGGGGGCGCTCACCACCAGCACTGCGCCGTCCATCTGGGCCGCGCCGGTAATCATGTTCTTGATGTAGTCGGCGTGGCCGGGGCAGTCCACGTGGGCGTAGTGGCGTTGTTCCGTTTCGTATTCCACGTGGGCGATGGCGATGGTTACGCCGCGGGCCTTTTCCTCCGGGGCGTTGTCAATGGAGTCCATGTCCAGGTACCTGGCCTGGCCCCGGTCTGCTAACACCTTGGTAATAGCGGAGGTTAGAGTGGTCTTCCCGTGGTCCACGTGTCCGATGGTTCCCACGTTGACGTGATCCTTCGACCGGTCGAACTGCTGTCTGGCCATGTTGTGCCGTGTCCTCCTTAATTGCCTGCGACTATTGTTGTCGTTATTCTGGAGCCCAGAGGCGGGATTGAACCGCCGACCCCGTTCTTACCAAGAACGTGCTCTACCGCTGAGCTATCTGGGCTCGTTACCCCGTTTGAAATTATTGGATCTGGCTAAAATTTTACCAAATTGGGTGGTGGAGGGGGCAGGATTCGAACCTGCGAAGTCCTTCCGGACGCCAGATTTACAGTCTGGTGGCTTTAACCACTCACCCACCCCTCCAGAGTATGGCCTTTCTATATTCGCACACTCCCAGTCTGAGACGCAATCCGTAGCCGCGCGGGGCTACGCTGCGCAATCTGTTGAGAGCGATTTTGGAGCCCCAGAGGGGATTCGAACCCCTAACCTGTCGATTACAAATCGACTGCGCTTCCATTGCGCCACAGGGGCATCAACGAAGCCTGAACATGACGGCCAAGATGCGGCACTAGAAAATAGCCCCACGTCCGCGGGGCTATCTATGGTGCGGCATTCGTAATTATTATATTGACCAATAGGCAGCAAGTCAAACCTGTACCGCACCATTATCAGGCCAGTTCCCGGGGAGGCATGGCCCGTCGCACTGGTTGGCTTCGGGTTGACTGGACTCCGGGGGTGACTTAAACTGCCCGCGCTACCGCTCTCTATTTGACGGACGACATGAATACCTCTGGGATACCGTCCGCAGGACTTCCAAATGAATCTGAAGGACTACATTCGAGACGTCCCGGATTTCCCAGAACCGGGCATTCTGTTCCGCGACATCACTCCACTGCTAGCCGACCCGGACGCATTCAACTTTGCCGTTGCCCAATTGGCGGAGCAATGCAGTGAGCCGGATTTTGACGTCGTGGTAGCTATTGAGTCGCGCGGATTCATATTCGGCGCGCCGTTGGCCAGGGAGTTAGGAAAACCACTGATTCCGGTACGGAAGGCGGGCAAGCTCCCGGCAGAAAGGCACGCCGTCGAATATGACCTGGAATACGGGTCCAATGTCTTGGAAATTCATACCGATGCCATTCAACAAGGGCAACGGGCACTGATTGTTGACGATTTGCTGGCTATCGGAGGCACCCTTTCCGCCGCCTCTCAGTTGGTGGAGGATTGCGGCGGAGAGGTGGCGCGGCTGGCAGTTGTCATTGAACTCGCCTTCCTGGACGGACGCAGCAGGCTGGCAGGGCGCGACGTGGTATCCCTTATCCAGTATTAGAAACGATTCTGAACCCCTTAAGACGAAGTTAGCGCAACTTTAGGGAGGTTTGGCATGGCAGGTCAGATCAGAGTAGGCAACGTGGACATCGTGGCGGTGCTGGACATGGTTCCCCCGCCCCGCGACCCGTGGATGATGTTTCCCACCACCTCCGAGCCCGATTGGGCAGATCACCAGCACGCTCTGGAGTGTGGCCAGCTCCAGTTGTATTACCTCCACTTTTTCCTGCGCTCCGAAGGCAAAACCATCATGGTTGACACTGGCATGGGGCCGGGGCCGCACCCGGAACGTGGCAACCGCACAGGCGACCTGGTGAACCAGTTGCGTCTCAAGGGCGTGAACCCGGAAGACATTGACGTTGTGGCCCACACTCACTTGCATGGCGACCATGTGGGCTGGAATGTTGACTACACTGGAGAAAGTCCTGCGCCAACCTTCCCGAAGGCTCGCTATCTGGTTCCGCGACTGGACTGGGACTACTTCACCAAGCCTGACGTCATTGGCAGCGCGCCACAGGTCACCAACAGCGTCGTTCCCCTGGAAGGCATGGGCGCAATGGACCTGGTGGACGACGAACACACCATCACCGGCGAAGTAAAGATGCTCACCGCTTCGGGCCACACGCCGGGACACATGGTCATAGACATTACCTCTCAAGGCGAGCGGGCGATGGTGGTTGGTGACCTCTTGCACAGCAAAGTGCAGGTGGAACGCCCCGACTGGACGGCCGGCGTTGACACCGACAAGGAAGACAGCCAGCGCAACCGGGAGCGGGTCCTGGATGTGGCTGAGGCGGAGAACGTCGTGATTGCCGCCGGCCACTTCCACCCCGACGACCATATCGGGCGCGTCATCAGGAAAGAAGGACGCCGCTACTGGCAAATCCTGTAACTGCCTCCCATCCTTGTTGACATGTCCCCTCCCCCTGAGGGGGAGGGTTAGGGTGGGGGTGAAACGCCAACAAGGTGAATGCCGTGACCACCGAATACAACAACGAAGACGATCCGTATCTCCGTCCCTATCGTCCTGATCTGGATGATGAGTCGGACGAGGATGATGAGTCAGATGACTTGGTGACTGACCTGGACGAGGCCGCAGCCGAGTTCCGTATGCGGTACTACGGGCCGGACAACAACCCGCAGCCCCCGGCAGCCATGGTCGAGCTGGCGCCGGAGGTGATGCGGCTGGTGGACGCGGTGGTCTATGGCGAGATATACAACCGCCCCGCCGTTGACCTGAAAACCCGCAGCCTGTGCACCATCGCCGCGCTGGTGGTGCTGGGGCACAGCCCGCAGATGATCAAGCGCCACATCACGGGCGCGCTGCATATCGGCGTCACCGAGGAAGAAATCTCGGAAATCATCGCGCAGATGGTGTTCTACGGCGGGATGCCAGCGGCGGTGAACGCCTTTCGCATAGCCAAGGAGACTTTTGACGAGCAGGCGGGCGTCACCCCGGCTGCGCCTCCGCCGTCCGCTCGCGCTGGTGGAGGCTCCCCTAGCGGTTTTGCCCCGCCGTACCGGCGGGAGAATGTCGGCGACTACGGCCCTGATGATCTGTCCGACGAAGAACCGCCCATCAGAGTCCGGCCCCGTGTCGGCCCCGGCCAGGAAGCGACAGGGAGGACAGCCCCGGGAGCGCCTCCGCAGGGGGGGCCTCGACGTGAAGGCGGCAGCTCCGACCGGAGACCAAGCGACAGGAGAGAAAGGGATGAAGATAGGGTTCATCGGAACCGGCAACATGGGCAATCCGATGGCCGCCAACCTAATTCGGGCCGGCCACCAGCTAACCGTCCACGACCTGCGACGGGAGGCCGCAACCAATCTTCTGGAGATGGGCGCCGATTGGGCGGACAGCCCCAAAGAGGCCGTCCCGGGCAACGACGCGGTCCTAACCAGCCTCCCCGTCCCCAGGGACGTCGAGGCGGTGGTCCTGGGCGAGGGCGGAGTACTGGAGGGCGCAGATAGCGGCTCCATAATCTTCGACCTTTCCACCAATTCCCCCACCGTTGTCCGCCGTCTGCACGAGGTTTGCGCCGAGCGGGGCGTCACCCTGCTGGACTCTCCGGTCAGCGGCGGCACCTACGGCGCGGCGGCGGGAACGCTGGCCGTGATGGTCGGCGGCGACCGGGCCACCTTCGACCGCTTCGAGCCAACGCTGGGGGCCATCGGTAGCCACGTGGTCTACTGCGGCGACATCGGGGCCGGGTCGGTCTGCAAGATATGCAACAACCTGATGAGCATGGGCATTGGAGTGTTGCTTTCCGAAGCATTGACGCTAGGGGTCAAGGCAGGCGTTGACCTGGGCACCCTGGCGGACGTTATCGCTCACAGTTCCGGCAGTTCTCGACGGCTTACAGAGAAGTTCTCCCGGTTCCTGTTCCAGGGCAACTTCGAGCCGGGATTTGCCACCGCACTGGCTGCCAAGGATGTACGGCTCGCCACCGACCTCGGCCGGGAATACGGCGTTCCAATGGACCTGTCTAACCTGGTGGACCAGCGCCACGTCGAGGCGATGTTCCGAGGCTTCGGCCCCGAGGATTCCGATGCTGTGGCCCGCATCCAGGAGGAGAAGGCGGGCGTACAGCTTCGTCTGGACGTCTGATTCTCTCCAGTCATTCCACCTCCCAATGCTAGAGGCAGAAATGAACCGTTCGGAAATCGTAGAATTTAGCGATACCGTCGAAATCATCGAAGAATGCTACCGGATGGGCTGGAGCGACGGCCTTCCGGTGGTGCCGCCGGTCGAGTACAAGGTGCGTGAGATGCTGGAACTGTCCGGCTTGACCGGCGAAGAAGAGATTATCACCTTCGATATGCGTCGGCGGGTGCTGACGGCGGAGAACGCGGCGGCCAACGCCGTGATGGCAGGCTGCCTGCCGGAGTACTTCCCGGTCCTGACCACCGCCCTGCGGACGCTGGACGAAGAGAAGAACTACGTCAACATGGCCGCTTCGTCCACCAGTTCCCCGGCCATCCTGATGATTGTCAACGGCCCCATCCGGCACACGCTGGAGATGAACTCGCGGGACGGCATCTTCGGCCCCGGCAACCGGGCCAACGCCTGTCTAGGACGGGCGGTGCGGCTCTGCTTTATGAACGGATTTGAGGCGCGCCCCGGCATCCTGGACCGGGGAACGCTGGGCAACCCCAGCAAGTACACACTGACCTTCGCCGAAAACGAAGAGGACTCGCCTTGGGAGCCGCTGCACGTCAGCCGCGGATTCCAGCCCGGGGATAGCTGTGTAACCATCGCCGTGGCCTACAATCCCATCACCGTCAACAATGCCTATGGGCAAACCGGGGAGATGATTCTGGCCTCCGTCGCCGATACTCTGAAGAGCGCCTGTCTGGCCTGGCGCTTCCCGGCTCAGTGGGCGCTGGTATTCGGCCCGGAACACGCCATCACCCTGAACGAAGGCGGCTGGACACGACGGGGCATTCAGGAGTACCTCATTGAGAATGCCGCCCGTCCACAGGCCGAGCTTATCCGCCTGGGAATCGCCCAAGGCCCGGAGCGCGACGGCGACGACCAGTTGCTGCGCCGCTGCTCCCGTGAACCCGACGACATCATCATCGTCATGGGCGGCGGCACCGGCGGACGAAACAGCGCCATCATAGACACCACCAACTACCAGATACGCACCCGGAGGATAGAAGTTGCGAGTTAGTAGCGGTGGTTGAAATATCGTCCTGAATGTTGTTCACTGACACACAACACGGAACCGACCACGCGGGAGAAGTATATGGCTGATACAGTCATGGTCAAAAACGTCAGACTTGTGGATCCATCGGGTGTTCAGTTGCCCGCCGGCGACTTCCGGCTGAACGACCGGCCCGCTTCGCTGGAAGGCAAGACGTTGGGGTTGCTGGAGAACTCCAAGGCCAACTCCGACAAGGTGCTGAACGAACTGGGGCTGATGCTCCAGGAGAAGTATGGCTTCAAAGAAGTGCGGATGTTCAGCAAGCATTCCGCCTCCCTACCCACCAAGTCGGAAACCATCGAGGACATGCTGAACGGCGTGGACGTGCTCATCACCGGGGTGGGGGATTGAGGGTCTTGCAGTTCGTGCAGTGTGCACGACGGCATCGAGATGGAGCGCTTGGGCATTCCCACCGCGTCCATCATCACCCACGTCTTCAACAACACGGCCAAGGCAATGACCCGTATGATGGGCGTGCCGGACTACGAGTACGCTGTCGCTCCGCATCCCCTGTCCAGCCTCAGCGACTACGAGTGTCGTCAGAGGGCTGAGGCACTGCTCCCGGACGTCGAGCGGATTCTGCTGGGAAGCGTGGCCCGCGTGGAGTAACGCTGTCTGGCATTCCGTACTTCGGTAATTGGAAGATCCTTGTTTCAAGGGCGGGTCACTCACCCGCCCTTCCTTCTTCTCATCGGCCCTCCGGAAGATTCGTGGTCAGCATAGGCACATTATTGAATCGCCATTAAGCAGTATGGTAGTATCAGCTTGATTGTTAATTCTTTCACGAGCGGTTGGCGGGAGTGATGTCACTCTGGATTTCCCGCCCAGGAGTCCGGCCAGATGGATGGTCTGGAACAGCGCATAGAAAGGGCTGTCCGCGGTCAGACTCAACCGACGGTCACCATCCTGTCATCTCTTCTGGCCGTCGAAGACGAACTTCACTACATCCCCCGCGAGGCCGTTGAAATAGTGGGCCAGCTCATGGATGCCACGGTCAATGACGTGTGGGCTGTGGCCTCCTTCTACCCTAACTTTCGCTTCCAGCCTCCGGCACAACGCCAGGTAGAAGTGTGCTGGGGTGCGTCCTGCCATCTAATGGGTGCCATGAGAGTAGTTGACGCCGTCCTGGAAGCCGCAGGGCTGGAAAGCGAAGGTGAGCGTCCCGACCATCGCCTGTCGGTGCGGCTCAACACCTGCCTCGGCGCCTGCTCCCAAGCCCCGGTAATGTCCTTTGATCATCACTTGGTGGGTCGTGTCAGCCCTGATGCGGCGGCCCGGAGGGTGTCCGACATACTGTCTAAACTGTGATTTTTGTGATTATGGGATGGGCAGGATTAGGGTAATCATGGCAATCAGTGTAATCAGATGAATCAGTGGCCGGAACTGGAAGCGGAGGCCGCTCGCCGCTGGGACGCGGAATCCATGCGTCCCTGGTTGCGCGTCGGGACTGCTCTGTGCGGCCAGGCAGCCGGGTCGGATGCCGTTGTAGCGGCACTGAAAGACGCCTTGCAAAGCCAGGACGTGGACGCCCGCATCAGCGAGGTGGGGTGTATCGGCCTGTGTTACGCCGAGCCGCTTCTGGATGTTCAGTTGCCCGGCGGCCCTCGGGTGTTTTACGGCAACTTCGACCCTGAGCAGGCGGCGAAGGTTGTATCCGCCCATGTCGCCGGCGGACAGCCTGTGGAAGAGCTGGCGCTGGGCTACCTGGCTCCCGAAAATGCGGGAGATGATTTCGTCCCTCCCCCGGGATTGCGAGACCTGGCCCTCCATCCGATGCGGGCGTGGGAGAATCGAATCGCCCTCCGCAATGCCGGCAACATAGACCCGCTGGACATTTACCAGTACATCGCCACTGGCGGCTATCGCGCCTTGAACCGGGCGCTGCTGGAAATGACGCCCGAAGACGCTTTGCAGCAGGTGAACGAGTCCGGCCTGCGCGGACGTGGTGGCGCTGCCTTCCCCACCGCCACCAAGTGGCGTTTCCTGGCAGGGAATCCGTCGCGCGACAAGTACGTTCTCTGCAACTGCGAAGAAGGCGACCCCGGCGCGTTCAATGACAAGGCGATCCTGGAGAGCGACCCACACACGCTGGTCGAGGGAGTGATCCTGGCCGGGTATGCCACCGGCGCAAGCCGGGGATACATTTTCATCCGGCACGGTCACGATGGCCCTATTGACCGGTGCCGGGCGGCGGTCAGGCAGGCTCAGGAACTGGGATTGCTCGGCGAGGACATACTGGGCTCCGGGTTCAGCTTTGACGTGGAGGTTGCCCTGACCGGGGATTCATACGTCGCGGGTGAGGAAAGCGCGCTGATGGAGGCCATTGAGGGCAAGCGGGCTATGCCACGCTTCCGTCCGCCCTTCCCGGCGCAGGTGGGTCTGTTCGGAAAGCCCACCAATATCAACAACGTAAAGACGCTGGCCTACGTGCCCGAAATCGTCTCGAAGGGCGGTGAATGGTTCGCCAGCATAGGCCATGAACGGAGCACCGGCACCGCGATTCTTTGCTTGTCGGGCGCGTTGAACTACACCGGAATGATGGAAGTGCCTTTGGGCATCAACCTGAAGGATGTGCTCTATGACGCCGCCGGGGGCATTCGGGGCGGCAAAGAGTTGAAATTCCTACAGACGGGCGGCCCGCTGGGGGGCGTGCTGGGTGCGGACAATGTGGACATCCTCTTGGACTTCGAAATCCTGCGCAACGCCGGGGCGATACTTGGCTCCGGGGGCATTATCGCGGCGGACGAGGATACCTGCGTGGTGGACCTGACGCGGGCCCTGGTCGCCTTTTGGCAGAACGTGTCCAGCGGCTAGAGTTTCCCCTGCCGCATGGGGATGAGTCACATTCTGGAAGTCCTGGAGCGCATTTGCGACCTCAAGGGTGAGCCGGAAGATCTGGATTTGATGCGACGCACCGGCGAGAATATGCAAGCAGGGTCGCTGTGCGGCCACGGCCAGTTAGGCTTCAATCCGGTGTCATCGGCCCTACGGTATTTCCCCGGCGAATTTGAGGCTCATATCCTTGAGCATAGATGCCCCACGGGGATCTGCCACAATCCCAGATTCTCCCCCAGCGGGTCCCGGCGGTAGACCATTTTCACCTTGACCTTTCCGAAAGGCAGGACTGGAGCGAGCTAAGATGCCCGACGACATCACCATCACTATTGACGGGATAGAGGTTGCCACCCAGCCCGGCAAGATGGTCCTGGAAGCGGCCATTGACGCCGGAATCTACCTGCCGTACCTGTGCTATCACCCGGGCATGAAACCCTATGCCGCCTGCCGGATGTGTGTCGTCGAAGTCGAGGGTCAGCGTGGATATCCCGCCGCCTGCACGCTTCCGGTTGCCGACGGCATGGTGGTCCGCAACCAGGCGCAGGAGGTTGACCAACTCCGCCGCTCGGTGATGGAAATGCTCATTGCTGAGCATCCCAACGGGTGCCTCACCTGCCACCGCATAGACATCTGCGGGCCCAACGATGTCTGCCTCCGCCACGTCTCGGTGAACGACCGGTGTGTGACCTGCCCGAAGAACGAGCGTTGCGAACTGAAAGACACCGTGCGATATCTGGGCATGAACCTGGAATCTCCCCTGGGTTACAAATACCGCAATATACCTCTGGAGGTTTCCGACCCCTTCTATGACCGCGACTACAACCTCTGCATCGTTTGTGGGCGGTGTGTTCGCGCCTGCGAGGAACTGCGCGGGGACGACGCCATCGGTTTCACCGAGCGCAGCGGTCAGGCCCTAGTGGGCACCTCCTTCGGAACGTCGCTGCTGGAGTCGGGCTGCGAGTTCTGCGGCTCCTGCATAGACGTATGTCCGGTAGGTGCGCTGGTGGAGCGGGACCACAAGTGGGAGAAGGCGCGGCGGGTCGAGCGGTCCATCTGTCCCCACTGTCCTGTTGGCTGTCAGTTGAATCTGGAATTCAATGGCAAGGACGAACTCATCCGCGCCGTGCCAGAAATAAACTCGCCCGCCAACAAAGGACAAGCCTGTTTCAAGGGTAAGTTCGGCTTGGAATTTGTCAACGACCGTGACCGCCTGGCGAGGCCGCTGATCAGGCGAGACGGTGTTTTGCAGGAGGCGGCATGGGAGGAAGCGCTGGACTATGTCGCCGATCGGCTGAGAGCAGTTAGCGGGCCGGAGTTCGCCTTGCTGGCTTCGCCTACCGGCACCAACGAAGAGCTATATCTGGCCCAGAAGTTCGCCCGCGTGGTGATGCAGTCGAACAACATTGACCTGACTTCCAACACAAATCCCGAACTTGTCTGGGGACTGGAATCTACCCTTGGAATTCCGGCAGCCACCAACTCCATCTGGGATTTGGAGGAAGCCGATTGCATCCTGTCGTTCAACAACAACGCTACCGAAGAGCAGAACGTCCTTGCGGTTCCCATAAAACGAGCCGCCCGCAAGAATGCCAAGCTGGTGGTCATTGACTCCAGGGAAGTTGAGCTAACCAGGTACGCTCACCTGTGGCTGCGCCCGGCGCCCGGTACGGAGTTGCTGCTGCTGGGAGCAATCCTGCGCAGCATTCTGGACCAGGGCCTTGAGCGAGAGGAATGGCTGGCGGAGAACTGCGAGAGTCCGGCGACACTGCATTACGCTCTCCGTTCTCTGGACATGGACGAAGTGGAAGCCACCACCGGAGTCCCTGTGGAGGACATTGCGGAAGCGGCGCGATTATACGCCGGAGCGGATGCCGGGTCAGTGGTATATGGGCTGGACAACATTCCCGACAACCACGAACGAGACTGCGTTTTCGCCCTGGTAGATCTGGCCCTGCTCACCGGCAACTTGAGCAGACCGGGAACTGGGCTCTATCCCTTGAGGTTGGGCGCGAACGAACAGGGCGGATGGGACGTAGGCTGCCTGCCCAACCGTCTTCCCGGATATGGGTGGGTTTCCGAAGAGGCAGACCGGCAGGCTGTCGAATCTGTCTGGGGCGCATTGATCCCGGAAGAGTCAGGGTTGGGGCTGGCCCGGATGGTCGAGGCCGCCCGCGATGGGCTGCTCAGGGCCGCCGTTGTCATTGGCAACAGTCCTAATTTCAGCAACGGCCGACTGGGGGATGCGATAGCCGACCTTGCCAAAGCGGAGTTCCTGGTGGTTCACGACACTTTTCTCACGCCGCTGGCACAGAAGGCGGACGTCGTGCTGCCCAGGGTCACTTTCGTTGAGAAGAGTGGAACATACACCAACCTGGAGCGGCGCGTGCAGCTACTCAAGCGGGGTCTGAGCAAGGATGACGATTCGCAGCCGGAAGGCTGGGTGTTCACCGAATTGGGCGAACGTATAAGACCTGGGACTCTGCCGGAGATGACGCCAGCCCAGACTTTTGACGAGATCGCGCAGGTTGCGTCCATATACGGCGGCATTTCCCACGGCCGGTTGGAAAAGGAAGGGTCTCTGGTGCTGCGGACGCAGCCTGACAGTCCACAGCCAACCCAGGTGCTTTATGCCAGCCGGCAGCATCGAGGATTACAGTGGCCCTGCCCTGACCCAGAACATCCCGGAACGCAGACGCTCTACTCAGGTGGTTTCGAACAACGTAAGGCCGAACCGCTTACACCGGCATTTAACCTGCCCGTGCCGGAGGCATCAACAGAGTTTCCGCTGTGGTTTGCGCCGGGCCGCGTTCTTTTGCAGCAACATAGGGAAATGGACATCATCAAGGGCAAGCGAAATCGTATCCAGCGCGAGGAATGGGTGGAACTTAACCCCTCTTATGCTGCCGCCAATGGCTTGGCTGAAGGCGACAAGGTAAGGGTCGAGACAACAGGAGGGCTTGTGCCCGGTGTTGTGCGTTTCAACCTTGGACTGCCGCATGGTGTGGTTGCTTCTACCGGCCTGTTCGGCCAGTTGGCTATTGACATGGAGGCCAGCGAGGAATTTGATCCTGCGCCCCTCCTTGAGGGATTGGAAGTCCGCCCGGCTCGCTTGGTTAAAGGCTGACTTGGATGGAGCTCTTTTCGGCAGGGCACTGAACGCGTATAGAGCTCCATCCCCTAAATGACGCAACAAGGCTCTAGGATGTGCGCAACGAAAGGGATTAGGAGGGAGTCATGGTAGACTCGATGGCCAGCGATGTTGCCAAAGACGTGGATCTCACCCCGAATCCCGCTTTCCCCAAGGCGCGACTTGTCGAGCGTAGAGACATCACCGAAGACTTGATGGTCATAAGGCTGGAGCCGGAAGAAGGAGGGACCTTCCCCTTCAAGCCCGGACAGTATTGCACGTTAGGTCTTGGACCTATAGAACGGGCTTATTCCATCGCCTCAGCGCCCCACGAGAAAGAGCTGGAGGTATTCGTCGAGCTTGTGCCCGATGGCGAACTTACGCCGCTCATGTGGATGCTTCAACCCGGCGACGCGATGTCCATACGTCCTCGCGCCAAGGGCATTTTCACTATGGACCAGAAGGCGCACCACCACTTTATGCTGTCCACGGTTACTGGCGTATCCCCGTCGGTGAGCATGGTGCGGGATTACCTGCACAATCATGGCGAAGGACACACCTTCTACGTCCTGCTGGGCGCCAGCTATTGCGATGAATTGACTTACGATAAGGAGTTCATCCAGCTGGCGGAAAAGTATCCCGACGTTGTCAAGTTTGTGCCAACGGTGAGCCGCCCCGACGATCCGCGCAATGAAGGGTGGGATGGGCCTTCCGGGCGGGTCAACGTCATAGCCGAAGAATACCTGGAGAAGTTCCAGCTTCCAATGGACGATACTCTCGTTTACGCCTGCGGCCACCCCGGCATGATCGAAGACATGAAAGGGAAACTGCCCCCGAAGGGATGGCGTTTCAAGGAAGAGCGGTTCTGGAAAGAGTAGTCGCCTCTCCCTTCTCCCTGAATCCTGTTCCCTCTCCTGATTGGGAGAGGGAATTTCCTCTGAATTTAGCCACCCCGAGGTCACGTTCCCATGAGTTGCGTGGTATAGAATTACCAGGGCAATCCCATTTGGACGACTCGGTGACACTTGCTCCTTGCCAAGTCCGTCAACGTATTTCTAAGATAGTCCTCAAATGCCTTGTCGGACCTGACCCGGCGCCATCTGACGGAATCCGGGTCGGCAGTCCAGAGTGGCATAGAATGGCAGAAATTGGCAGAGAAAACAGGATTTTCCCTCCCGCGCCCCCGCAAAAGACGAAGAGACCGACCTAATCGGGGCAGGTATAACGCGCTTGGGATTCCCAATGCGATTGCCTTGAAAGAACTACGCTGACATAGTCGCCATAAAGCAAACCGGGAAGGAAATAGCCCCGTGACGCCGGTCCGTCGCCAATACTTGAAAATCAAGGAAGCCCACCGCGATTCCATCGTATTGTTTCGTATGGGCGACTTTTACGAGACCTTTGACGACGATGCGCGTCTCGTCGCCCGCGAACTGGACATTACCTTGACTGGCCGCAGTCTCGGCAAGAATCTGCGGGTGCCAATGGCGGGAGTGCCGGCCCATTCAGTCGAATCCTATCTGGCCCGGCTGGTTAGAAAGGGCTACCAGGTCGCTATCTGTGAGCAGCTTAGCGACCCTGCGCTTTCCAAAGGACTGGTGGAGCGCGACGTGGTTCGGGTGGTAACTCCCGGCACTGTCTTCGAAGACTCGCTCCTTGACCAGCGGGCCAACAACTACCTGGCCGCCGTGTCAATAGAGGGAGAGCAAGCCGGGCTGGCCTATGCCGACATCACCACCGGCGAGTTTGCCGCTGCCCAAATGCCTCTCGCCCAATTGTCTCTGGAACTGGGCCGGATAGACCCTGCGGAGGTGTTGGTGCCGAGGAGCATCCTGAGCTACAAGGTCGCCGCTGAGGGGATCGACATCCAGGAATCTCCGTATCGCCTCACCCCAACGGATGACGCCCCATTTGAGCATGAGACAGCCGTAGCCGCTTTGCTGGGTCATTTTCGCATCCATACGCTGGAGTCCTTTGGATGCGAACATCTTCCGCTGGCGGTCTCCGCCGCCGGGGCGATAGTCGAATACGTTGAGCGCACTCGACTCACGGCATACTCGGCGGGGTCGAGAGTGCAGCTGAACAACCTCTCTGTCTACTCCGCCCGACAGTACATGGCTTTGGATTCCCGCACGCGACGCAACCTAGAACTGTTTGAAGGTGGCCGCGGAGGACAGCGTGAGTTGTCATTGCTCGCTGCTATTGACTGCACAAGAACGGCCATGGGGTCGCGCCTGCTGCGCCGTTGGCTGGGGCAGCCGCTGCTAGAC
>VXOI01000163.1 GCA_009840175.1 Chloroflexota bacterium
CCCTTGATGTGGTCGCTGGTCGCCCCGGCCGCAATAACCACCGCCCCGCCGAAAGAATGACCCACCACTACCACCGGCCCATGTCCGCTCTCCTTGAGATATTGGACCCCGGCCAACAGATCAAGCACGCACTCCAGCAGGTCGTTGGGGAAACGGTAGTCCAGCCGCAGCGAGGTGATGCCCTGTCCTGTCAGTTGCTCGGACAACCGCGCGTAGGTACCTGGCCCCGGCCCGCCGAACCCGCCCCGCGCTCCGCAAACCCAGATGACAGCGCGGTCAGCTCTCTCCGCCCGGTGGACGATCCCGCTGAACTCGCCCCGATTGGTATGGAACTTCAATCCTGCGCCGGTGTCTCCGTCTGGCAGAGGGGCGTCGGTCACCCGGAACAGCTTGATGAGGTCGTTGACTGACTCGGGGCGTTGGCTGGGAGTTGTGCTCATTTATGTCCCCTTTTGTAAACCACTGTTTGACTTTTTGACTAGAATACTAAATGAATGGCTAAATTCATTCTAAGAATCCAGTCAAAACACCCTAGAGTTATTTGGTGCAAGCAATCACCGTTTCTTGTCGCTAAGCGAGAAAGTCGGCCACTGCTGCGTTGAAGCCGCCGGGGTTGTCCTCGAACACCATGTGCGCCGCGTTGTCAACGTGGACCAGCTTGCCGTCGGCCAGCGTCTCCACCATGCGCTCTGCCACGCTGAGGTTGATGGTGTCGGTTTCAGACCCGCGCACAATCAGGGTTGGACAGGTCACCTTGCTCAGGGGTTCCCACAGGTCGGGCGGCGGCGCGCCGGTGCCGTTGCGCCGCTGCTCGCGGATTTCCGGGTCGTAGCGCCAGCTTACCTTTCCATTGGGCAGTTCTCTTGTCTGGTAAGTGAGCCTGCGCCGCATGACCGATTCCGAGGCGAATCGGTTCTGCGCGTTCACGTGCTGGAAAGCGTCCTCGAAGGAATCGAACTCCTCTGGGACTTCCACGACCTCGCGGGTAATGCGCGCCGACCCCACCGGGTCAATCTCCGGGCCGATGTCCACGATCACCAGCTTTTCCAGCATCCCGGGGTTGCGGCCTGCAAAGGCCATGCTGTTGCGCCCACCCATGGAGTGGCCGATGAGGGTGAACTTCTAGATTCCCAGCGTGTAGCAGAACTCTTCCAGGTCAGCTACGAAGGCGTCGGTGGAGTAGTCGCCTCGCGGAGCCCAGTCGGTCTCGCCGCGTCCCCGCTGGTCCAGGGCCAGTACGCGATAGTCGCCGCAAAACCGCGCCGCCACGTCGTCCCAGGAATGGCAGTGGCCCCTCAGCCCGTGGAGCAGCAACATGACTGGCGCCCCTTCATTGCCCCAGTCCAGGTAATGAAAATTCATACCGTTGCAGGTCACCATCACGTCGGTGGGTTGTATCGTTGTGGTCATGGCATCGCCTCCGGCATAAATGAAGTCAGAGGGTATCCCGAATTTTGAGGCAGTTTAGCACAGTGCGGGCGATAGGGCGAAAAGCTGCTACAAGGTGGACACCGGCCCGCCCTACCGCTTGATTATCAGCAACGAAAAGTAGTCATAGTCTTCATCGGTGAGCTTGCTGATGTCGTGGATTACCCGCTCGCTCGCTGTGCTGGCCTGGCGGACGTAGATGGCGTGCCCGGCCAGTCCCAGGCTTTCCAGGTTGGCCAGCGCCCGCATCAGGTTGGGGTTAATCTCCATCAGAACGATGGTGTCGTAGTTGGTGATGGCCTCGCGCAGGTCGTCTATGCCGTAGACCTCCGGCAGGATGGCGAGCCGCTGGCCCTGGCTGACTAGTGGGACACCAGAACTGGCCGCAGCGGCCATCACCGACGGCACTCCCGGCACCACCTCTACGCTCAGCCCGTCTATTCCCTCTGCCTGCACGTGCTGAATCAGGTGAGGGAACTCGCTGTACAGCATCGGGTCCCCTTCAGTGATGAAGGCCACGTCCTGGCCTTCCCTCAGCCTGACTCCAATACGTGAAGCGGCCTCATGCCATGTCTCGTGGCTGACCGGGGAATCGTCCGATGGGATGGTGATAGGCAACATTTCCGCGCCGCCCGACAGCAACTGCCGCACCACGTCCAAGGCGAAGCTGGGGGCTCCGTTATCCAACTGCGTGTAGCAAACAACGCCGACCTTCTCCAGCAGCCGCTGGGCGCGGACGGTGAGCAGCTCAGGGTCGCCGGGGCCTACGCCAACGCCGTAGAAGACGCCGGGCGTAGCCACTACTGCACCACCACGTTGAGCAGGCGGCCAGGGACGTAGACTGTCTTGTCTATGGCCTTGCCGTCCAGGAAGCTCTGAACCCGCGGGCTGGCCATCGCCAGTTCCTGCGCCTCCGCTTCCGGGATGCCCACAGGGACCTCGAGCTTGTCGCGCACCTTGCCGTTGACCTGCACCACCAGCGTGAACACCTCGTCGGCGGCCAGGTCTTCGTCCCACGACGGGAAGGGTTGCTGATGAATGCTGTACTCGCCCCCGGCCCGTTCCCACAGCTCTTCCGTGAGATGTGGGGCCATCGGAGCCAGCATCAGGAGCAGCTTTTCGACGCACTCCCTCCACATTTCCGGGGATACGCTGCCATCGGCCCATACCTTGTTCAGGTGGTTGGTAAGCTCCATCAGCGACGCAATGGCAGTGTTGAACTTGAACTTGTCCAGGTCGTTGTAGCACTTGCGCACCGTCTGGTGCAGCAGGCGCTCAGTCTCCCGCTCTGCCGCATCACCAGAGCCTTCCAACTCCGCCGCGTCCCGTCCGCAAATGTCCCACACGCGGTTGAGCCAGCGTGCGATGCCGTTGATGCCCTCTCCGCTCCACGGTCCGCCGTGGTCCCACGGGCCGATGAACATCATGAAGCAGCGCACAGCATCCGCGCCCAGCACTCCAACAACGTCGTCCGGGGCGACTACGTTCCCCCGGCTCTTGCTCATCTTCTCGTGGTCCTGGCCGAGGATCACGCCCTGGTTGAACAGACGCAGGAAGGGCTCCTCAAAGTCCACCATCCCCATGTCGTAGAGGGCCTTGATGAAGAAGCGGGAATAGAGCAGGTGCATCACCGCGTGTTCCGCCCCGCCGGTGTACTGGTCAACGGGCAGCCATGACTTGATCATCTCGGGGTCGGCCGGCCCCTCGGAGAAATGCGGGCTGATGTAGCGCATCATGTACCAGGAAGAGTCCATGAAGGTGTCCATCGTGTCCGTCTCGCGCCGCCCGGGCCCGGCACAGGACGGACAAACCGTATTGACGAACTCGGCGCTGGCCACTAGGGGCGACTCGCCATTGGGCTTGAATTCCGCGTCCTGCGGCAGCAGCACCGGGAGGTCGGACTCGGGGACAGGGACAACGCCGCAACTGTCGCAGTAGATCATCGGGATGGGCGTTCCCCAGTAGCGTTGACGGGAAATCAGCCAGTCGCGGATGCGATACGACACGGCCCGCTTGCCCCAGCCGTACTTCTCAACGTCGTCGGATATGGCCTCAACGCCTTCCTCATTGGTCATCCCGTCATAGGCCCCCGAATTGGTCATGAACCCGTCGCCCAGGTATGCCTCGGCCAAGTCCTTGCCGTCCCAGGAGATGGGCGCTATGACCTGCCGTATGGGCAGGCGGTACTTGCGGGCAAACTCGAAGTCACGGGCATCGTGGGCCGGAACGCCCATCACCGCTCCGGTGCCATAGGTCATCAGCACGTAGTCGCTGATATAGATGGGGATTCGCTCGTAATTCAGCCGGTTCACGGCGTAGCTGCCGGTAAAGACTCCGGTCTTCTCCTTGTCAGCGGAAAGGCGGTCTATCTCCGACGTGCGACGGGCTTGGGCAACGTAGTCGTCTACTTCCTGGCGCCGCTGGGAGAGAGTCAGCTTTTCCACCAGCGGGTGCTCTGGAGCCAGGACGAGGAACGTCACTCCAAAGATAGTGTCAATGCGCGTTGTGAAAGTTCGAATCTCCCTCTCTTCCAGCCCAAGGGAACCGATGTCGAAGCTGATTTCAACACCAGTGCTCTTGCCGATCCAGTTGTTCTGCATCGTAAGTATCTTGTCGGGCCAGTCCACCAGACCGCTGAAGTCCATCAGACGGTCGGCGTAGTCCGTGATCTTGAAGAACCACTGCTCCAGGTCTCGGCGGGTGACCACCGCCCCGCAGCGCTCGCAGGCCCCGTTCAGCACCTGCTCATTGGCCAACACGGTCACGCAGGACGGACACCAGACCACCGGGGCGTTGGCCCGGTAGGCGAGACCCTGCTCATACAGCTTGAGGAAGAACCATTGGTTCCAGCGATAGTATTCGGGGTCGCAGCAGACCACCTCGCGGTCCCAGTCATATATGGCCCCGATGGACCGTAGTTGCCGCCGCATATTCTCGATGTTGTCCATTGTCCAGTCGTAGGGGTGGATGCCCCGGCTGATGGCGGCGTTCTCCGCAGGCAGGCCGAAAGCGTCGAACCCGATGGGATGCAGCACGTTGTAGCCCTGCATTCGTCGAAACCGCGCATGGGCGTCGGACGGAGCCATGGCGTACCAGTGGCCGATGTGCAGGTCGCCGGAGGGGTAGGGGTACATCGTCATCTCGTACCACTTGGGCCGAGGATCATCGTCCGGCACCTTGTGGAGTTCGTCCCGTTCCCAGCGTTCCTGCCATTTGCGATCTATGGAAACGGGGGCGAATCCCAGTTCCACCTGTCGGGGGCTGGTCGTCATCGGTCTGTCACCTCGAGTTGGCTGCGCCAGTAGATTATACCAGCATAGCCGCGCTGTTACCTTTATCGCGTGTACATAGAAGTTCCGGCGGCAGAGGCAAACCTTCGCAGTTGATTGAGGGCTATCGGCATTCGGATGACCCAGTGACACCTGCTCCTTGCCAAGCCCGGTGGCGCGTCCCTAACATAATCCCCATATGTCTTTCAGACCCAACCCGGCGTCCTCTGCCATCTGCCGGGACCCGGCCGCCCTGAGCTTGTCGAGGGACGGAATGGCACAAAATGGCAGAATTTGGCAGAGAAAACAGGATTTTCCGTCCCGCGCCCGACCGAAAGCAGGAATAAAGGCGCTTGGAACTCCAAATGCCATTGCCCTGACCGTTGATTCCCGAAAATTGCAAACCTGTCTCCACCACCTGTCATTCTGACCCTGAGCTTGCCGAAGGGGAAGAATCCTACCCTCAGCGCAGAGACCCTTCGCTCCGCTCAGGGTGACATGAAGGCGACTTTGCAATCGTCCTGCCAGATTGACAGTGAGGGGACACGATTCTAAAATCCCGCTTTATGTAAGGCGAAGTGCCGCAATGTCCTGCGAATACCCCCATATCCCAGTCTTGAAAATTCCCGCACCGTCTAACTTGGCCGACGCCGACCGGAGCCTTTGAGTTTGGCTGCCAACCGGGGAAGCCGGCCCATAGACGCCATCATCCGGTTGCCCCGCCGACGCGAGGTCTCACAGACCATCCGGCGGGACGAATCGCCGCGCCGGCCTCGGCGAATACTCGGCGTCTCTGGCATCCTGGTGATCGGGTTCACGCTGTTCATCAGCTTCGGCGCGATCCTGCTCATGTTGCCCTTCGCCTCCGTGTCGGGCGAGTTCACCCCTGTTGAAGTCGCCTTCTTCACTTCCATTTCCGCCGTTACCGTAACGGGGCATACGGTGGTAAGCACTCCCGAATACTGGGCGCCCTTTGGACAAGCCGTTATATTCATCCTGATGACGCTCGGCGGCCTGGGCTTCATGGTAATCAGCACCTTTCTGCTGCTGGCTATGGGCAATCGAACCACCATTCAGCAACGGGCCATAACCCGGGGACTGATGAGCGACACAGTCGGCGTGAACCAGGCAAGGGCCATCCGCTCTCTGGGGCGCAACGTCATTGTGATCGTGCTGCTGATTTATCTGGGCGGCTCACTGATCTACTTCACCCAGATAAGCGGGCTGGACGGTATGGGGCAGGGACAATCCTATTGGTATTCGCTATTCCTTTCCGTGTCATCCTTTAACAATGCCGGGTTCAACATCATACCCGAGGCCGCTTCCGGGAACGCAGCGCGATTTGTTTCCAACCCTGTCGTGCTGATTACCATGACCGCCATGATCGCCCTGGGCGGCCTCGGATGGGTAATCATGGTGGACCTTTGGCGGAGAAGAAGATTCGCCCGGTTCTCGTTGGATACGAAGCTGGTGATAGTCTCCAGCCTGGGACTATGGGCGCTGGGCGCGGCAATCCTGTCCTTGACTGAATTCGCCAACCCCAGCACTATGGGGCAGATGGGCTGGGTGGACCGGATAATAAATGCAGTGTTTCTGACCGTGAGCGGGCGCACCGCAGGCTTCAGCACCATAGACTTCAGCCAGGTAGCCGATGCGACCGGCATGACCTTCACGTCGCTGATGTACATTGGCGGAGCTCCCGGCTCGGTGGCTGGGGGGATTAAGGTTGTCACCTTCGCCGTGATCATCGCCGCCGTGGTGTCGTCCCTGCGGAGCCGACCCCACGCCGAGGCCTTCGGGAGGGAGATACCTCAGCCGCAGGTGCATCGCGCCCTCTCCGTGGCAGTTCTCGGGGTGGTCATCGTATTCATTGCGTCAATGACGCTCATCACACTCGAGCCGGACACTCGTTTCCTTTCGCTCGTTTTCGATTTCGTATCCGCACTGGGCACCGTGGGAGCAACCACCGGAATCGTTCCCTCGCTCAGCCTGCCGTCCCAGGGAATTTTCATGGCGGCAATGTTTGCAGGAAGAATGGGGCCCCTGATCCTCGCATTGGCTCTGGCTCCGAAAGAAGATGAAGTAGTTATGTATCGTTTCGCCCATGAAAGGGTTAGAATAGGGTAAGGCTGGAGCGGAGGCGGAGAGTGAACAAGCAGGTTTGCGTCATCGGAATGGGCCGTTTCGGCTCCACCATCGCGCGCGAGCTGTACCAGGGCGGCCACGATGTATTGGCTATTGATGCCGACGAAGTCAGGATTCAGGAGCAGATGGGCCACGTCACCTATGCGGTGCGGGCCGACGCCACCAACGAGTCGGTTCTGCGGGAGTTGGACCTGCCTGATTACGACGTGGCTATCGTGGCTCTGGGGGGCGACTACGTTCAGGCCAGCGTCGGGGTCACAGTGCTTCTGAAGAGCTTGGACATTCCCATGATCGTCGCCCGCGCCGCCAATGATTTGCATGGGGAAACGCTCGAGCGCATCGGAGCCGACAGGGTGATTTTCCCCGAGGCAGAGAACGCCCGCCGGGTGGCCAAGCTGGAGTTCGTTCGAGAACTGCTGGACTATATGCCCATCCTTGCCGACTATGGAATAAGCAAGATCCGCCCGCCCGAGGGAATGCTGAACAGGACGCTGGAGGCAGCAGGTCTGTCCGGAGCAGGCGACCGCCACGGCATTTCTGTGCTGGCAATCCGCCGGGGGCGGACCTCTTTTCTGCACCCCTCTAAGGATGAAGTAATGCAGCATGGCGACGTTCTTATCCTCGCCGCCACCAGCGAGCAACTCAGCAAACTGCCTGAAATTGCCAAGCGGTTAGCCGGAGATTCCTCATCCTGACTGCGGCCTGCCTGTGCCGGCACGCAAGAATCGTATGCATTATGTCAAAATTGCGTTGCACAATTCTCTAGCCACAGGATTCTTGATCCCCTTATAATCGCGCGTAGATACAGAACGAGGCAATTGCGCTCCGCAGTTCGATTCCCTACTGCTGAGAATGGCTGATGAAGCAGGACGTTAGAAACATCATAGTGCCGGTAACGGATTCACCGCACAGCGAACGCGCCTTCCGCTGGGCCTGCGAGGTTGCGCGCTCCAGCAAGGCAAGAATCCATGCCCTTCACGTTATCGAGGTCCCTCTCTCTCTTTCGCTGGAAGCGGAAATCACGGCCGATGTTGACCGGGCGGAGCGGCTGCTAACCAAATACGAGGGAATAGCTCACGAAGAGAAGTATCGAGGGCTGGATGCAGGCTGCTTGCGCGCCCGCCAGGCCGGCGCCGCCATTGTGCAGGAAGCGCAAGCGAAACAGGCAGAGATTATAGTCGTTGGAATCCCCTACAATCGCAGCATGGGGCAGTGCAACATGGGGCCTGCCGCATCCTACATCTTCCAACACGCTCCATGCCAAGTGTTGCTGTGGCGCGACACTGTTCCTGTTGCCTCCATTCCCGGAGCGTAGCCGCCAGTGAGAATCCTGATTTACGGTTGGGGTCAGCTAGCTGCCAGCGTGGTCCGCGACCTGGCAGGAAAAGACACGGAAATTACGGTACTGGGCAAGGAGCGCAGTCAGTTGGAGCGGTTGAGCAGCAATCCTGGCGTGACGGCGGTGCTGCTTGCGGAGCCTGTAATGCAAGACTACCTGCTGGAAGCGGGAGTCAGCCATACCGACGCCTTTCTGGCGCTTTCAGACGACGACCATGAAAACCTGTTGCTGGCTCAGGTCGCTCGTCAAATGTTTAATGTTCCTCATGTCATTTGTCATGTGGAAAGTCCCCAACTACAGATTCTGTACACTACTCTGGGCTTGAACGTGGTAGGCTATTCCCGCGGCATTGTTCAGGACATCCGGCAGGTTATAGATGCCTGAAACTGGCGTCTCGAAGAGTCAACTTGGCTAAAGCGCGGGCTGAACGATGTACATCGTTATCGTTGGGTGCAGCGAGGCAGGATACTATCTGGCCCGGGCGCTGGTGACCAGCGGCCATGAAGTCGCCGTTATAGAGCGCGATCGCCACCGCCATCAATTGCTGACAGAAGGCCTGGGCATCGTTGCCCTCCTGGGCGACGGCGCAGACTTAGAGACACTGGATAAGGCCGGCGTTGGGCGGGCAGACGTGGTGGTGGCCTTGACCGGGGTGGACGCTACAAACCTGGTGATCTGTCAGACTGTACAACACAGGTTCAGGGCACCCCGCACGATGACCTTGGTAAAAGACCCCAAGAACGAGCCGGTCTTTGAGGAGTTGGGAGTAGACGTGGTGGTCAACTGGATTCAGTTGGCCCTCACCGCCCTGGAGGCTGGCGTGCCGGGGCATCCGCTGCGTCATCTCATGAACCTGAGGCAACCGGGAATGCAGCTTGTTTGCGTGGCCGTGCCTCCCGAAGCAGACATCGTTGGCAAGAGGCTGGGCGAACTTCAACTACCGCCAAATAGCTTCATTTCGTTGGTAGTGAAGAAAGGGGGCGCAGACCTACCGTCGAATCACTATCTGGTGGAAGCGGAGGACGAGATCATCGCCGTCACTTCCAGCGGAGACGAGCAACTACTCTACGACATACTCACCGGAGTCTGACCGTGCCCCGGACATTAGCATTCCTGGGACCTTCCGGAACCTATACTGAGGAAGCGGCCCTGCTGTACGACCCGGCGGCAGAACTGCGTCCGTATCCCAACATTTCAGCCGTGGGGCAGGCCGTAGCCGCAGGGGAGACCGCTCAGGGCGTGGCGCCGATAGAGAACAGCATTGAGGGGTCGGTCAACTTCACCCTCGATCTGCTGGTCAGTGAGAACTCGCTCCTGATCAGCTACGAAGTCGTGCTGCCCATTGAGCACTACCTGATGGGAAGGCCAGGAACCCGGTTGGAGGAAGTGGAGGTGGTGTATTCTCATCCGCAAGCCCTGGCTCAGTGCCGGGAGTACCTGGAAAGGAACTTCACCAATGCGGATCGCTCAGCCTCGCTCAGTACGGCGCAAGCCGTCGGAGACGCAATGAGCAGCGAGGCTCCGGCAGTGGCGATAGCTCCCCGGCGGTCGGCTGCGCTGTACAACGCTGAGATACTGGCGTCGGGAATTCAGGACGTGGCGGCCAACGCCACCCGTTTTGTTGTCCTGTCCAGGTCGGATCATGAACCAACGGGCAATGACAAGACTTCTCTGTTCTTCACTTTCGCTCAGGACCTGCCGGGCCAGTTGTATGCGGTGATTGGGGAATTTGCCACCCGGGAAATCAACCTGGCGAAAATAGAATCGCGGCCCACCAAACAGTCCCTCGGGCAGTACGTGTTCTTCATAGACTGCGACGGCCACCGGGAAGACCCCCTGTTGCGGGAAACCATTGAAGCCATCGGGAGAAGGGTAAGCTCCCTGCGTGTACTGGGATCATATCCGAAGTGGACGCCACAGTAACCGACCGGGAGCGCGGTTGATCAAAGCTATACCATAAACAAAGAAAAACCGGCCCTCCCTTTGACTTCTCCGCACCGCGTTGCCGCACCACACGACCGCATCCAAGAGCCCGGAGTAGAGAGGAGAGCCGGTTAGGTCGGGCTTCGTTATTCCCCTGCCGGCGGAACGCTCCCGCCGACGGAAGCGAAGCTCAAGGAAGCGAAGCCCCCGACCGTCAGCCCAAACGCTGTCCGGTTACTTTCTTCCCGGACGGCTGGATACTTGACCAGAATATTATACGATTCTTAAAATTATGTCAAGGTTTTGTTTTATGGAAATCCGGTGCGGAAAATCGCCGTGCTTTCGTTCTCATATACCTTGACAAGCCTTCCAGATTCGGCCATCCTCTCGAATTTCTCCAGCCCCTTGGCGTCATAATTCAGGCGCTCCAATTCCCCCACCACCACATAGGAAACCCCGTAGCGTTCAAGCAGGTCAAGTGCTGTTCCGGCCTGTGTGGTCTCATAGGCCAGCCGGACATGGGCAGCCCGCTCGTGGATCTGCTGACGATAGCCAAACCGCTGCTGTGTCTGGTGCCACGGCCATCCGATGACGGTAGGCAACCCGGTATAGTTGGCGATGCGTCCGCCCCACCGGTACTGGTCCATGTGGGCTTCGAGCACCACGGGCGAACCCTCCACGTTGTCCTGAAGCCATCGGATAGCTTGATAGTCCCACACCAGCGGGAACAGCTCATCTCGCTCCCAGTGCTCCGCCACCGTCATATAAGCCGTGCCGTCCAGGGTTGGCGGCAAATCGGCGAAGCGGTCATCCAGACGGTCGCGCGTGCCAAGGCCGGTGTATATCAGTGAGCAGCCCACCAGCAGAGCCAGAATGAACAGCCATCCCGCCGCCAGCCCGGGCCGAAGACGCGGCAACCAGGACGACCCCAAACGCCACAGCATATAGGCAGCGGCAATGGCCAGGAATACCCACACTTCAAGGTAATACTTGAACAGGGTATTCATCCGCCCTATGTCGCCCTCGACCGTAACGAAGTCAACGCCAATGGCTATGAGCGCCGCCATCGCCACCATCGCCAGAATCACCGCCTCATAGGGCCGTGACGGTTCCGGCGATTGCAAAACGCGCCACCCGGCCACGGCCACCAGCACCACCAGCGCCAGCAGCAGCAACACGTTCCAGTAGCCGAGGACAGCAACAACGATGGCGGCGACTATCACCGGGGCGATTGCGAGGCGTAGCCAACGAACTTCCAGTGACGCCTCCTTGCCACGCCATATGCTTTGGAAAAGCATCAGCAAGTCGCGGCGAGTACGCACCACGAGGTATGTCCCGACTACAAAGAGGAAGAGCGCGTGAATGGCAAGAAAGCGATCAACGGGCGTCCGCCATCTCGACGCATCCAGCCCATTGTTGAAAGTCTCGTAATACTGGTGAAAGGGCCAGAAGGACAGCAAGCTCACCACGAGTATCCCACCGCCAAGCACGGCAAAAAGCGTCAGCTTGCGCCTGGGGCTGCCGCGGGTGAATAGTGCGGCAACCGCGATTAACCCTAGGGAAAGCAATAGATAGGAAGGGTAGTCCCAGCTATTGATGGCCCACAACGCCCCCAACGTCACCGCCAGCGCCAGTGTTACCGCGGCCAGCCATCCCCACCCGCCGCCACGCAGCCCGGCCACCAGGCACAGCCCCAGCCCCAAGGCCAGCAGCGTGAACGGAATAACCATCATGTGGGCGTGCAGGTCGGCAAACAGGAAGGTGAAGAAAGGGAACTCGGTGATATGCCACGAAGACCCGGCATCGCCCGCGATGTAATCCGGCAGCCAGAAGGCCAGCGCCGGCGGCTCGAAACTGTCCAGCGGCGGAATCATCCGGCTACTGCGCCAGAAGTCGAAACCGGCCCAGACTACACCGTCAACCCACTTGCCCCATACGCCCTGAACAATCTGGACAATCCCGTCGAGATTGCCGATAACGGCGGCGAACAGCGCGGCGGCGAGCCCGCAGACTACCGGCGGCAGTATCCGGTTTCTGCTTGGCTCTGCATTGGCGTTCCTCCGCCGAACCCCTGCACGCCGTACCCCGGCAACCAGGTTGTACCCCAGGGAGAATGCGCCTGTCAGGGTAAGCGCGAAGAATAAAGGAACCGCCAGGTTAAAGGCGGTGGTAGGCAGGATGGCCGCCACCCGGGTAATTGAGGCGACGACAAAGTACCCCCAATAGTAGTAGTTCAGATACCCCCCGGCGAACCACGGATCGAAAGGGGGCAGCGTGGTTGAGCGGAATACGGCGTTCAGGTAGGCAAGCTCCATCGGTTTCTCGCCGCCCCGGTACGGGTGCCACAGGTCGGGGTTGAAGTAACGCACCGCTACGAAGGCGAGAAAGGCGGCCAGGAACAGCGCTTCACTGAATAACAGCAGCCGCCACCTCGCCCGCACAAATTCCCGCATCTCCCGCCGGATAAACCATAAGGCAGCCCCGGAAGCTGCTGCCACCACTCCCATACCCGCATAGACCGCGCCCCGAGAGAAGTCCACCCAGCCCAGCGAGACTATGATCCAAGCCACATAGCAAACCGCCAGCAATCCCAGGATACGGGCCAAAAGGATCCCCCGGTCGGGCAATGGCCGGAATATGAAAAAGGCCAGCGGCAGGGCTAGAAGATATATCAGCTCCACCACCAGCAGCCAGGCCAGGACCGGGGCATCGTTGTTCCACCCGTCGCGATTCACAATATCGCTGAAAGTGCCCCCTCCGCGCTGTTTGCCCAATGCTTCCGGTGACAGCATCAGAGCGGTGGACGGCGAGTCTTCCTTTTCCGCCTCCTGAGGTTGAGTCAGCATTTGCGCCAGTTGAAACTCGCTCAGGTGAACCGCATTGCGGAAGACCAGTACACGCGGGTGGTCATATCCCACCACGTTGTCGTCGGCGTACCCCAGGTCGAGAGTAAAACTGCCTTGGTCCCCCGGCACTTCCGGTTCCGGGTTATTGAGGCCAGCGCGGGCCAGAGCTTCGTCGCGGAAGACCACGCCGCCCAGCGAAGGATAGTTGGCAAATTCCCGGTGCAGCCGGTAGCCCAATTCACCCGAGAACAGCAGCCTGTAATAGTTATTGCCGTACGGAAACCTTTCCGGGTCTTGGGCTGCGCTGGCATAGGGGCGATGGCTGTAGAAAACCAGGTAGTCGGAACGAGCCAACTCCCTGGCAAGGGTCCGCATCTTGGTCTGTGTATCAGATTCATACAACGGGAACTGCCAGATGTCGTATGAGTACAGGCCAGGCAGCCATTCGTCCCAATGATTGTCCATAACGATGGAAGTTCCCCGTGGGACACTGTTCAGAACCCAGCGGGATGCCTCCAGCGCAGGATGATCGTTGGTGTACATCCGTTGGAGGGCAAGGGAGTAAAATGCAGTGCTTGCCATTACGAACACCGGCACCGCCACGGCAATCGCCAGCAAACCCTTCGCTGCCCGTTCCGAAGTCAAGGCCCGTCCTGCATTGGACCCAGCGGCGGCGGCGCGCTTCGCTAATAAACGGGCCTTATCCACCTCCCACAGCATCATCCGCGACGCCAGCAGGACCATCACGGGCATCAGCGGGAAGAGGTAACGCAGGAATCTGACCTCAAAACTCTCGTAGAAGAGCAGGCTCGGAACCACCCACGCCAACAGCAGCAAGTCGGCGCGAATATGGCGGCGTTCTAAGGCCACCAAGACCACGGTGAACGGAATGGACAGCCAGGCTACCACACCCAGCGGTATCCCCAGTCCCCAAACCGTAGTCTGCTGGATCTGGTACAGGAACGCTGGCGTGTCCACGTACTGCACCGTGAAGGGGAAGAACCCTGCATTGCGGGCCATCTTTGTCTGCAACATCACATCGCCGACAAAGGCCCCGATGTCAATGAAAGCGTAGGGGGTAGTCACAAAGAAAACCGCCAGCGCCACTGCTCCGGCCAGCAGGGCGTGACCGGCTATCCTTTGCAAGACCTCCGGCGTGACGCCGTCCCAGCGTCCCTCAGCCTCGTCCACCACGCAATAGGCGTACCCCAAGGCCAGAGGAGCCAGCAACGGCAGCACGTTCACCTTGGGCGCCAGCGCCAATCCCAGCATCAGCCCCAGCAGTGCCGAGTCTCGAAGCCGCCGCTTCTCAACCATTCGCAAAGTCGCCCAGATTACTGCCAGCGTAAGCAGGACGGTAAAAGTCTCTGGACGGTAGAAATGGCTGTGCTGGACGTGAATCACCGCCAGCGCCGTCAGCCCGGCTGCCAGAAGCCCCACGTTCCGGCCATACAGACGGCGGCCCAGCACGAAGACCATCAGCACCGACCCCACATCGGCCAGGGCCGACAGTGTGCGGCCCACGTACCGCATCTCCAGTCCGCCAATGTCCGTGAACAGCTCCACCACGGAACGGAAGAACACCATGACGTAAATGAGGATGCTACCCAAGGGGAACCAGTGAGGGTTGAGGGGGCTGCGTTCCGGGTCAAAGAAAGCTCGGAGGCCACTTACTCCGGGCTCGGCTTCCGGGTGACCCGCGAGATAGCCGCAGGTCGGCGCGTGAGGGGCATCGGTGAGCAGGGCATACATACAGTCCGAGCGCATGTAGATGTCCCGCTCGTCGGGGTGAAAGGCATAGCCGTCGTCCCAGTTGATGCCGTGCAGCCTCAATGCCAGAGCAACAACGACAATGCCCGCCAACACGAAGAACGGCCAGGAAACCCGGCCGTTCAATGTCAAGTAATGACGAAGGTTAGCGGATGGGAGCATAGAAGCCACTAGAAAAGTATATCTCTTTCCTCCGGAACTCTATACGCTCCCAAGAGACGAATGGGTTCAGATGCCCTTCTCACTCATCATGGCCGCCAGGTCGGCGGTGCGGCAGGAGTAGCCCCATTCGTTGTCGTACCAGCCCATGATCTTCACCATCCGGTCCTGCATCACGATGGTGGAAAGGGCATCGAAGATACAACTGTGCGGGTTGCCCCGGAAGTCGGAGCTCACCAGTGGTTCGTCGCAGTACTCCAGTATGCCCTTCAATTCGTTCTCCGCCGCCTTCTCGAAGGCCGAATTGACGTCTGCCACAGACACATCGTGGGCTACCTGGGCGGTAAAGTCGGTAATGGAGCCGGTGGCGGTGGGCACCCGGAAGGCCATGCCGTGCAGCTTGCCGTTGAGTTCGGGCAGCACCAGACCCACGGCCCTGGCCGCGCCGGTGCTGGTGGGGATGATGTTCATCGCCGCCGCCCGCGCCCGTCGCAGGTCGCTGTGGCGCTGGTCCAGTATGGCCTGGTCGTTGGTGTAGGAGTGGATGGTGGACATCAGGCCATGCTCCACTACGAACTGATCGTGCAGCACTTTGACCATCGGCGCGAAGCAGTTGGTAGTGCAGGAGGCGTTGGATACGATGGTGTGGCTGTCCGGGTCGTACAGGTGGTCGTTGACGCCCAGCACCAGCGTCAGGTCTTCGCCACGGGCGGGCGCGGAAATGATGACCTTCTTTGCTCCCCCCGTCAGATGCCCAGCGGCCTTCTCAGCGTCGGTGAAGATGCCGGTGGACTCGATCACCATATCCACACCCATTTCGCCCCAGGGAATGGCCGACGGGTCGCGTTCCGAAAAGACCTTGATGGCGCGGCCATCTACGACCAGGTCGCCGTTGTTGGCCTCCACCTTGCCGGGGTAGCCGCCGTAGCTGGTGTCCCACTTGAGAAGATGGGCGTTGGTCTCGGCGTCGGTCAGATCGTTGACCGCCGCTACTTCAACCTTGCCCTCATTGCGTTCTTGGTTGGCTCGGAGCACCAGCCTGCCAATCCGTCCAAAGCCGTTGATTCCGATTCGCGTCACCATCATTTACCTCTGCATTCCAAATTGCCAGTATTCTACACTATGAGCCCGGGGCCATCCTCTTTCGCAAGGCAGCATCGTGTTCAGCTATCACCTTTTGGATCTGCGCCATTTCCTCCTCGGTCCACGGGCGCCAAGTTTCGAGATGAGGTAGCAGCAGTTCGGCGGCGCGATTCAGGGTAAAGCCGACGGCAAGTCCTCTTTCGTTGCAGTGCGCGACAAGACCACCGGTTATTATTTGGTCATCTGTGATGTCTCCTGCGGTACTGAGGAGAACCAGTGTATCCGTATCCACCTCATAAGAAGCTAGCAATTCCCCATTGCAAACCGTACCTTGGGAAACTTCACGGCGCAGGTAGGGTAACAGCATCTGAGCGGCATCAAGCAACTCGAATCCAATGCAATGCTTCTTGCCGGGATTCGCATAAAATCCTGTGAGTATGGTGTTCCAAGTTATGGTATATCCGCCACCCCTGGCAGAGGCGTCCTTTTTCCAAATGGAAAGAAAATCACCTTCCCAAGTGTAGCCAATGTCTATGGACTCTACCTTCCCCATCTGGCTACCCCTACTTCATCATCCTCATAAGCTGTAAGAATTGCTGGACCACTCTGATTAAGAACGACTACCACCTTCATCCACCAAACCACCTCTTCTGCCTCTCGTATGCGCCTCCAGCATACATACCTGTCGCCCTGCAAAGACTCAGTCTGATCCGGGGCTTCCAGCACAAGGCGTATTCGCTCGTCTGTGGCTTCGGGATGATCCTCTTCCCGACGATCCAGAAAGTGAGGCGTGTGGGCATAGAACACCCCGTCAGCAACAACACCAGACCGACCTGACCAAGCCAATGGCTACCTTATCCTATCACAGCGCCCTCCCCAGGTAGTCAAACGCCGACGCGCCCGCGTATTCCGCACCATCGCCCAGCTCGGCCTCTATCCGCAGCAGCCGGTTGTACTTGGCCACGCGCTCCGACCGCGCCGGGGCCCCCGTCTTTATCTGGCGCACATCCCAACCGACAGAGAGGTCGGCGATGGTTGTGTCCTCCGTCTCGCCCGAACGGTGGCTCATCACCGCGCCCCACCCGGCGGCTCGCGCAGTCTCCAGAGCTTGGCGGGTCTCCGTCAGCGTCCCAATCTGGTTGAGTTTCAGCAGCACGGCATTGCTGGCCTGCTCTTCGATGCCGCGGTTGATGCGGTCTATGTTGGTCACCAGCAGGTCATCACCGACCAGTTGCACCGACGACCCAAGACGCTTGCGCATTGCGCTCCAGCCTTTCCAGTCGTCCTCGGACAGACCGTCTTCTATGCTCAGTATCGGATATTGAGACACCCAGCTTTCGTAAAGGTCAATCAGCTCTCCCGAGTCCAGGGTAACGCCCTCCCGCTCCAATACATACCTCTCCGATGTGGCGTTGTACAACTCGGTCGCAGCCACATCCAGACCCAGGAAAACCTCGCGGCCCGGAGTATAACCCGCGTTTTCTACGGCCATGAGGACTATTTCCAGCGCATCCTTGTTGGAGGGAAGCGAAGGCGCGAAACCACCCTCATCGCCGACATTCAGGCTGTGACCGGCGGCGCGGAGCAGAAATCGCAGCGATTGATAAATCTCCGCTCCGGCCCGCAATGCGTCGGAAAATGTCTGGACCCCCACAGGCAGAACCATGAACTCTTGGATGTCGGCGGAATCGGAGGCATGACGGCCGCCGTTGAGGATGTTGAACATCGGCACCGGCAGACTAACCGGGCCTCCTTCTGCCACATACCGCCAAAGGCTGAGACCTCGCGCAGACGCCGCCGCGTGGGCCACCGCCAGCGAAACTGACAGGATGGCGTTGGCCCCTAATTCTCCCTTATTGTCCGTATGGTCCAGTCCGGCCATGAACTGGTCGAGGTCTTCCTGGAAAAACGGGGAACGCTTGGCGAGGTAACTGCCCAAAACGTTGCTCACGTTGGAGACTGCCTGCAAGACTCCATTGCCGCCAAAGCGGGATGCGTCCCTGTCCCGCAGCTCCACCGCCTCGTGGCTGCCGGTGCTTGCGCCCGATGGAACCTGGGCCCGGCCCATAACTCCGTTGGAAAGGACCACCTCGGCTTCCACCGTGGGATTGCCGCGGGAATCCAGCACTTCCCGCCCCAGCACGGACTCGATGACTATTGTGTCTGCGCTCAGGCCGCGCGGGCCGACGCTGGCGTCACTACTCATGCCACTGCCCTCGCCTCTCTCTTGAACTATGATCCTTATGATTACAAGATTAGCCTGCTGAGCTTGCCGAAGCATTCAGAGGACGGAATCCTGTTCATCATTTCGTCACAAAATCACAGTCCGGATTACCCGCGAGACTCCGCTGCGGCAATAGCCTTCTCCACCGCGTCCACTGGGTTGTCGGCACGAATGATACGGTCGTGAATGTCCGTGCCTTCGCCGGTAGTAGTAAACGGCCAGGTGTTGAGTCCCACTACCGGAATCCGGGCGTCCAGAGCGTAGGCAATTTCGCACAGCGTCCCGAATGCCCCGCCGACGGCTATGACTGCCGCCCCGGTATGCACGACGATGATGTTGCGGGAATAACCCATCGTGGTGACTATGGGGATGTCCACGTACTCGTTCGCGTCGGTAGGCACCCGTCCGGGCAATATGCCGATGGTGGCTCCGCCCTCGGACTTGGCCCCTCGGCATACGGCCTCCATCACTCCGCTGAGGCCGCCGCACACTACCGTCGCGCCGCGCCGGGCCAGTTCGCGCCCTACGCCTTCACCCAATTCGATGAGTTCCTGGTGCGGGGGATTGCTGCTGCCAATTACGGCGATAATCATGGCAAAAGGGCCTTACTCGCTGCGTCTATTGTATCCAGGAGAGGGGCAGGGTATACGCCCAGCCAGAACACTGCCAGAAGCCCGGCGCCCAGAACCATCAGGACCGTGACTGAAGGGCGGCGGCCCAGGGCCGGGTAGGTTTCGAACAGCGTGGCCCCGTAGCGCGGGGCTGGCTCCGCTGCTTCGTGTCCCTCCTCTCCTTCCTCGTGCTCGTCGTGCTCCGCGTCAATGTGTTCATAGCCGTAACCGTGACCGTAGGCCGGTTCTCCCTCCGCAGGCGTAATGTACATCCAACGGATTACTTGGAGGTAGTAGTAGAGCGAGACCAGGCTGGCGAACACCGCCAGGCCGGCCAGCCACAGGAATCCCTCATCGGCGACAGCGGTGAACAGGTAGAATTTCATGGCGAAACCGGCGAATATGGGCAACCCGGCCAGCGAGAACATACCGATGCCGATGGAGGCGGCCAGGAACGGCTGCGTTCCACCCAGACCGGCCAGGTCTGACATCATTTCCTTGCCGGTCATGTTGAAGAAGGAAATCAGCCCGCCGAAAACCACGAAGTTGGTGACGGAATAGCCCACCAGGTACAGCATCACACCGTTGGACGGCAGATTGGAATCCAACGACAGCGCGGCAATCCCGGCCAGGATGAATCCGCTGTGGCCGATGCTGGAATAGGCCAGCAGGCGTTTCAGGTTGCGCTGCGCCAGGGCCACCAGGTTGCCCACCATCATCGTGACCGCGGCCAGCACCGCCAATATCAGTTGCCACTGCTCCCAGCGGTCGCCCGCAGGCACGAATCCTTCCGCCGTCAGGCGCAGCACCAGCGCGAAGGCCGCTGCCTTGGAGCCGATGGACAGGTAAGCAGTGATGGGGTAAGGGGCGCCCTCGTAGACGTCCGGCGCCCACATATGGAACGGCACCGCCGCCACCTTGAAGCCCAGACCAACCAGGATAAGCGCCACGCCCACCCACAGCGACGGACTCACCGCGTCGGCCGCGGCCAGCCCGGCGGCGATGGCCTCGAACTTGGTCACGCCCAGTACGCCGTAGACCATGCTGACGCCGTAGAGCAGGATGGCGGAACTGAACGCGCCCACGATGATGTACTTCAGGCCGCCCTCGTTGGACTTGTCGCTGTTGCGGGCGTAGGCCGCCAGCACGTAGAGGCTGAAGCTGAGCAGTTCCAGGGCGATATAAGCCGTCAGCAACTCCCGGGCCTGGGCCATCACGTTCATGCCCAGCACCGAGAAAAGCACGAGACCGTAGAATTCGCCCTTGTGCTCCAGGTGCTGGCTCACGAAGTCCAGGGAACTCAGGATGATGAACACCCCGATTCCCATGAACAGCACCTTGAACCACAGCGAGAAGTCGTCCACCGCCAGCAGCCCGTCGTAGAGCGTCTCTTCCACGCCCCACAGCATGATTACCGACACGGCAATCAGCGCCAGCAGCCCGGCAATGGACAGCCACCCCAGCAGGTTCTTCCGGCTTTCCGGAAGCACCAAATCCGCCGCGAACACCAGGAAGGCCAGACCCGCTAGGGCGAACTCCGGCGTCAGCAGGTCAAGGTTTTCGGTTAAGCCCTGCACTTGTATCTATAGCTCCATTTTCTCAATCCCCTCTCCCTCTGGGAGAGGGTTAGGGTGAGGGCGTTTCCCTAGACTCCCGGTATGGTTACGACGCTGACGTTGATAACCCGCATGAGGAACTCCGGCCAGATGCCCACGATAATCAGAATCAGGACAAACGATCCCGCCACCGACTTTTCCAGCGCACTGGCGTCGCCCAATCCCGACCACCGCACGTCCGGCTCGCCGAAGAAGGTTCGCGCCAGCAGCCGCAGGATGTAGACCGCAGTGATAGCGGCCCCGATGACCGCCAGTATCGCCAGCGGCAGGTAGGTGCGGAAGGCCCCCGTGAACACCATGAACTCGGCAATGAACCCGCTCATCCCCGGCAGCCCCAGCGAGCACAACCCCGCCATTGCGAAGAAGAAGCTAGTTACACCCATCCGTCCGAACAGTCCATTCAGCACGTTGATGTCACGGATATGCGTCCGATCATAGATAGCCCCCACCAGCGTGAACATGAGGGCCGTCATAATCCCGTGGGAGAACATTTGCAACACAGCGCCGCCCATGCCGATGGTGTCCAGCGTGGCGATGCCCATAAGGACGTAGCCCATGTGACTGACGCTGGAGTAGCCGATAACGTACTTCAGGTCCTGCTGTGACATCGCCGACATCGCGCCGTACAGCACGTTGACCGTCCCCAGCCCGATAAGCACTGCCATCCACCACGAATCCGCAGCCTCCGGCAGCAGAAAAATGCCCACGCGGATGATGCCGTAGGCCCCCAGCTTCATCAGCACCCCGGCGTGCAGCATGGACACCGCAGTGGGCGCGGCCACGTGGCCGTCGGGAGACCAGGTGTGGAAGGGCCAGAGACCCGCCAGCGAACCAAAGCCAATCATGAACAGCGGGAAGACCAGCATCTGGAACTCGGTGCTGAATCGCCCGTTGGCCGCCATCTGACCCAGCGTTTCCAGCGAGAACGTGCCGTTGCCCTGCCCCGACGCCTCCGCGTAGACCGCCAGTATCCCCACCCAGATGAGTATGCTGCCAGCCACGAGGAAGATGATGAGCTTCATCGCCCCGTATTCTTTCGTCCGCAAGAAGGTGCCGAAGTCGGTGCTGCTGCCCCACACGCCAATGAGCAGATACATGGGCAGCACGGCCAGCTCGTAGAAGAAGAACAGGAAGAACAGGTCCCGCACCACGAACACGCCGTACACCCCGGCGGCCAGCGCCAGCAGCAGCACGAAGAATTCGCGGGTGCGGTATGTGATGTTCTGCGAGATTATCACCCCGCCCATCAGCACGATGCCGTTCAGCACCACCAGCGGAGCCGAAATCCCGTCAATGCCCAGCGCCAGGCTGATGTCCAGCGGCCCCGGCAGCCAGTCGTAGGTGCGGATGAACTGGAAGCCGCCGGCATCGTAGTCGTATCGCGCGAATATCAGCACCGACAGTACCAGCGAGATTGCGCCGATGAACAGCGCAAAGTACCACGAGTCCTTCGGGCGGTCGCCGGGCATGAACATCATCAGCCCGGCCCCGGCCAGAGGGACCAGGATCAGCAGCAGCAGAGCAACGCTGTCGAAGTTGCTCACGACTGCCCTGCCCAACTACGGATTCCCTTATCCCCACCCAAAAGTTCCCTCCCCCTCAGGGGGAGGGCTAGGGTGGGGGTGAAAACGCAGTGTCCGCAATTCATTCCGTTCACGAAGTTATCAGCCACCAGAAGATGCCCAGTCCTACCACGCCCAGGGTCATCGCCAGCGCGTAGCTGTACAAATGCCCGGTAACGTGCAGACGCAGTTTGATGCCGAACCAGCGCACCGTGTCAGCCGGGCCGTTGATTGCAATGTCGTTGACGATGGCGCGGTCGAAAAATCCAATGAAAGAGGCCAATACCAGTACAATCCGGTCAATCGTCCATTGATAGACTTCATCGAAGTAGTACTTGTTCTCCACCACCCGCAGTACCGGGGCGAACCTCTGCCGTGTGGACTCCAGCGATATGCTCCGTCGCTCGTAAATCAGGTAGGCAAGCACAAAGGAGCCGACTGCCATCACCGCCGAGAGAATCCCGATCCACCAGGTAAACTCGAACCCGTGGGGCTTGTGGTTGAACACGAAGTAGCCAAACCCGCCGAAAGTCCCCGGCCAGTTGAAGCTGATGAACCCGAACCCGACCGCCAGCACCGCCAGCAGCATCAGCGGCACGGTCATCACCGGCGGCGATTCGTGGGTATGCTCCAGTTCGTGGGGCAGCCTGCCGAAGAAAGTCACGAACACGGCGCGACCCATGTACAGCGCGCTCAGAAGCGCCGTAATCAGCGCAAACACGATAAACGCCGGATTCAGTCCGTTGTTCACCGACTGAAGTATCTCGTCCTTGCTCCAGAATCCGGCAAGAATGGGTATGCCGCCCAGCGACGCCGCGCCGATGGCGAACACGATAGTCGTAATCGGCATCACCCGGCGCAATCCGCCCAGCTTCGATATTTCCTGCTCTTCCGTGCTATGGATCACGCTGCCTGACCCCAGGAACAGCAAGGCTTTAGCGAATCCATGTGCCAGCAGGTGGAATATGGCAGCGGTATAACCGCCCGCCCCCAATGACAGCATCATCAGCCCCAGGTGGCTGACCGTCGAATAAGCCAGAATGCGCTTTATGTCCGTCGCCACCAGCGCAATGGTGGCAGTCACCAGCGCAGTCACCAACCCCACTATCGCCACCACCATCAGCGGAACGCCGCTGTACGCCTCGAACAGCGGGAAGGCGCGGGCCACCAGGAACACCCCGGCCACCACCATCGTCGCGGCGTGAATCAAGGCGCTGACCGGCGTGGGGCCTTCCATGGCGTCGGGCAACCACACGTGGAAGGGAATCTGCGCCGACTTGCCCATGGCCCCCAGGAACAGCAGCAACGCGGCGGCGATGGTCACCCCCTCGCTCATGGTCCCGGCCTGCACTGCTGCGAAGGCGTCGGTCATGCTGAAGGTGCCAACCTCCCGCCACAACAGCAGGATGCCCACCAGCAGCCCCACGTCGCCGATGCGGGTGACAATAAACGCCTTCTTGGCCGCCTCCCGCGCCGCCGGACGCTCGTGCCAGAAGCCAATGAGAAGGTAGGAGCACACTCCCACCAGCTCCCAGGCCACGTACAGCAGCAGGAAGCTGTCGGACAGGATGATGGTCAGCATAGAGGCGGCGAACAGGGCGTGGACAGCGAAGTACCAGTTGATGCGCGGATCGCCGTGCATATAGCCCAGCGAGTAAATCTGCACCATCAGGGCTACGAAGGTGACCAGCCCCAGCATGGCGATGGTCACCGGGTCAACGAAGAAGCCCAACGTCAGGGCCACGCTTCCTTCCAGCCCCGGCAGTCCGGCATTGAACCAGACCCGCTCGTAGTTGCAGGTCAGGGCCTCGGTTCCTATGGCTGTGTAGCACTGTTCCGTAGCCGTGGAAGCATCCAGCCATCCGAAGAAAGCGATCCAGAAGAGAACGAACCCGGCCGCAATGGCGGGAATGGACAGCAGCGCCCCTTTGCCGGGCAGCCGGTTGCCGATGATCACGATGATCGGCGCTACAGCGAAGCTGAATACCGGAATGAGCCAGGCCCACTGCATCAGTGCGATGCCCCCACAAGTCCCCTCTCCCTCTGGGAGAGGGTTAGGGTGAGGGCGTTATTGCTATGACAGGAGATTTCTACCATTTCATCAAGTTGATTTCGTCCACGTTAACCGTGGAGCGGTTGCGGTACATTCGCAGAACGATAGCCAGCGCAAGGCCGACTTCGGCGGCGGCTACTGTGATGATGAAGATTGCGATGAGCTGTCCGTCGAAGTTGCTGAACTTGCCGAATCCCTCCATGTGCGAGGCGGCGGCAATCAGGTTGATGTTCACTGCGTTCAGCATCAACTCTATGGACATCAGGATGAGCACCGCGCTGCGGCGCGCCAGCACACCGTATAGCCCAATGACAAAAAGGGCGGCGCTCAGGAGTTGGAACCAGACAAGATCAACCACAGCCTAGTTCTCTCCCGGCCCGGAGCGGGCGATGATTATGGCCCCGATGAGGGCCACCAGCAGCACCAGTGAAGCAATCTCGAAGGGGACGGCCCACGTGGTGAACAGCGACTTGCCGATGTCGGTGAACGCGACGTTCTGCGCCTCGGTGTCCCGCACCGCGTTAATCAAAAATGCAGGTACCAGCACACCCAGCAATCCCAGCGCAGCCAATGCCGCCAGCGGCCGCTGCTTGTTGTCGGAAGTTCGGGGATACTCGGCGCTACGCGTTAGCATGATGGCGAATATCAGCACAATGACGATGGCTCCACCGTATATCAGCACCTGCACCAGCGCCAGGAACTCGGCGTAAAGCACCAGGTAGACGCCCGCCACCGCCACCAGAGATACCAGCAGCGCCAGCGCCGCGTGCACCACGTTCCGGCTGGCAACAACCGCCAGCCCTCCACCCAGGGTGACCACAGCCAGGACTATGAACAAAGCCCAAGACATCTAGCGAATCATCCCGTCAAAACTTCTCCGAAATCCCCTCTCCCTCCGGGGAAGGGTTGGGTGGGGGCATCTCCTACTTCGCCCGTTTGGTGGGCGGAATCCAGTCAGTTTCCTGCTGGTGCTTCCAGCCCAGCTCCAGCAGTTCCGGCAGGTCCACCCGGTCGCCGTTGCGGGCAAAGGTGCTCATCTCGTGCTCGTGGGACATCACAATGGCGTCGAAGTTGCACCACTCGACGCAGATCCCGCAGAGAATACAGCGGTTGAGGTTTATCTCGAAGCTCTCCACAATCTTGCGGCGGGTGCTCTTGCCCTCTGCTTGCAGGGGGTTGTCCTGCATCGTCGCCGACATACACTGCGTCGGGCAGTGGCGGATGCACACCATGCAGCTGGTGCAGTACGGCTCGCCAACCTCCTCGTCCCAGGTCAGCGCCGGGAATCCCATGAAACGGTCCTGCACCGGCGTCGGCGCTTCCTCTCGCTGCAACAGGTTGCCGGTGGCCGGATACTGCCGGGTGACCGGTTCCTTCAGCCCTTTGGCCGAGGAGAGCAGTGTTATGAACATTCCCTTAACGCTGTTCCACATATCAGTCTCCCGTCTCCTGAGCCGATGCGGCGGAGGACTCGGCCCGTTGCCGACGGCGGGAAGCCATCAGCTCTTCCTGCCGCGCCCTTACTTGCGCCACCCGGCTGGCCGGACCCGCCATCCGTCGGTAGATTGCGTATGCCACCCACACCAGCCCGGCCAGCGACATCAGCGTCAGCGACCAGGCCGGCCATCCGTAAAACTGGTATATGGCCGTCATCACCACGGTCAGGAAGGACAGGGGCACCACCACTTTCCAGGCGAAGGCCATCAACTGGTCAATGCGCAACCGGGGGAAGGTCCCTCGTATCCAGAATATAACAAGAATTACCAGGTAGACCTTGAAAAGGAACCAGATTATTTCCCAATAGCCCGACAGACCCGGCCCCGACCACCCTCCCAGGAACAGGATAACGGTCAGAGCGGCAATGGCGAAGGTATTGATGTACTCCGCGAGGAAAAACAGCGACCAGTGGGCCCCGCTGTATTCAACAAACGGCCCGCCAACGATTTCGGATTCGGCGAAGTAAATGTCAAAGGGCGTCCGTCCCACCTCAGCCAGCCCGGCGATGAAGAACACCACCAATCCAAGCGGCTGCACCAGCACGAATGGGTAACTGCCCTGCTGCGCCACGATCTCACGCAGGTCCAGAGACTGCGCCAGCATCGCTATCGAAACCGCCACCATGATGATGGGAATTTCGTAGCTCACCAGTTGGGCCGCCGCCCGCAATCCGCCCAGCGTGCCGTACTTGTTGGCCGAACCCCAGCCAGCCAGCACAAGCCCGAGGATGCCGATAACCGAGAAGGCGATGATATAGAAGAGACCCAGGTCCAGGTTTTTGATCACCGCGTTCTGCGCGCCGGGTATAGTTACCCATATCATGAACGCCGAGAGCATCACGATGAGGGGAGCAGCCCAGAAGATAGCCTTCTCCGAAGAAGTTGGTATTATGTCTTCCTTGATGATCAGCTTGATGCCATCGGCGATGGGCTGCATCAGCCCCATCGGGCCGCTCCGGGTCGGCCCCAGCCGCCGCTGCAACCGCCCCAGCGCCTTGCGCTCCAGCCACGTCAGGGACAGCACGACAATGGACAATGCGTTGAACATGAGGAACAGGCCCAGGGCAATCCACCCCAGGTCGGCCCACGATATGAACAGCAGCGTGGGCATCATCGGTCAACCTCGCCCATCACGATGTCCAGCGAACCCAGGATCACCACGGAATCGGCCACCCAGGTGTCAATCAACATGTGACGGATGGCGGAAAGGTTGCAGAAGGATGGCGGCCGCACCTTGAGACGATACGGACGGTCTGCCCCGTCGCTGACCAGGTACACGCCAATCTCACCCCTCGGGTTCTCGGCCCGCACGTAGACCTCGCCAGCGGGCGGGCGGAGCAACCGGCGGCTGCCCCCCGGCGCGGAGTTGATGTCGGTAAGGGGCAAGGCGCTATTGTCCGGCCACCTCTCGTTCCATTGCTCCATCGCCTGTTCGAGGATGCGCAGGGACTCATAGCACTCCTGCACCCGCAGGTAGTAACGGTCCCAGCAGTCGCCGTCCAGTCCGATGGGAACCTCGAAGTCGAAGCGGTCATAGATGGAATATGGCGCGGCCTTCCGCACGTCATAGTCCACCCCCGACGCCCGCAGGCACGGCCCGGTCAATCCGAAGTCAATAGCGTCTTCCGCCGTGACCGGGGAAATGTCTTTCAGCCGCGCCAGAAAAATCTCGTTGAAGCTGAGCAGCTTGTCCGATTCTTCCAGGTCCTCCCGGATCAGGGGCATCAGCTCCCGCAGGCGGGGTATGAAGTCGTCCGGCACGTCCTCCTTGAGGCCGCCCACCCGGAAGTAGTTGTGCATCATGCGGGCGCCGGAGACGTGCTCGAACAGCGCCTGGATACGCTCACGTCCCCGGAAGCAGAACATCGAGGGCGTCATCGCCCCGGCATCCAGCCCCATGGTGGCGATGAACAGCAGGTGGCTGGCGATGCGGTTCAGTTCGCAAAGGATTATCCGCACGTACTCGGCCCGTTCCGGCACTTCCAGGCCCATCAGCCTCTCGACGGCCCGGCAGTACACCTGCTCGTTGTTGAAGTTGGCGATGTAGTCCAGCCGGTCGAACAGCGTGATTACCTGGTGATACTGCTCGCCCTCGCACAGCTTTTCCGACCCGCGATGCAGGTAGCCGATGTGAGGAACGATGTCCACCACTTTCTCGCCGTCAACCCACAGCACCATGCGGAAAACGCCATGAGTAGAGGGATGCTGCGGACCCATGTTGAGCAGCATCTCTATCGGCTCGGCGTCCGTTCTGAGGGGGGCTGGAGAATCCGCTGTTATGTCGCTTGCCGCTTCAACCATTTTCAGCTACTGGCCCCTGAGCTCCCTCCCCCTGAGGGGGAGGGTTAGGGTGGGGGTGAAGTCCTTCGCATCAAACTCCCTAGTCAACTGCGTAACTCTCAATACTCAATCAGATGAATCTTAGGTCAATATCCGGCCCTTCCACCGGCTTGACCTCGCTGCTCATCCAAACCCCGTCATCTTTACCTGGACTGGAGTCGAAATAAAAGCCAGCTTCTATCAGAGTCTCATCCAGCGCGCCCAGATTATCGCAGTCTTCCAAGTATTCCGCCACCTGTTGGCGGAGCGCGTTTCTCGCGTCCTCCGGCGTATCCCCGAATGCCGTAATCAGCAATTCCGGGCAGACCGCTTGGCAAGCATCTACGTACCTTGACTCCTCGATCCGGTAAATGACTCTGTCCTTCACGACAAGTCCGAGAATTCCAACTGAAGCTCTGTATCGTCGTCTATTTCAGGGAACCCCGCCGCAGTCAGGGCGCCGGACATACTTTCCGCGCAGTCTTGGCTGGAAATCCACGACAGCATAGCCTGTATCAACTCTTCCCTTGCCAAGTCAGGGGATTCCCCTTCCCCACGCACGTCAATCCCCTCGATCCGGGCCACGTACTTCGCATCCTCCTGTTCCACCTGCGCTGTCAGCGTCAACCGCTCCACCGAAATATCCACTCCCTTCCGACTCGCAGGCAACTAAAACTCGCGGTATTCGTAGAAGGGAAATTCTTTGCGCCCCGGATACCCCTCGAACCCGTCATATAGCAAAAGGGGCGACAGGTCCGGGTGCCCGTCGAAAATCACTCCGAACAGGTCATGTGCCTCACGCTCATACCAGTCCGCCGCTCGCCAAACCGACGCGACCGACGGCACTACCGGGTCATCGTAGGGGGCGTCGGCCTTCAGGACAATCGTCCGCTCCGGCTCTAGCGACTGGAGCACATAGACCATTTCCAGCCGTCCCGGAGACTCTTCCACCTCGGCCTCCGGTTCCCCTCGCCCACGGCCGTGTCCCCCACCGGAGCCGCTGCCCGGTGGATAGTCCACGGCGGTCAGGCACAGCAGCATCTTTGCCCCTATGCGCTCATCCTCTTTCATGGCGCGGCAAACGGCGGAGATGTGCTGTCGTTCCACAGTGACCTGGGGGATGTCGCTGAGAGTTCCCGGATGTGGAAGGTAGTCACGCAGAACGTCAAGGACAGAGTCAAGCAGTACGCGCCCATCTTTGTTCAGGGAACTGAGGTCCGGCCCTTCCGGTTCCGCTTCCTCTTCCGAAATCCCTTCTCCCTCCGGGGGAGGGTTAGGGTGGGGGGGTTCCCTTTCGGCGTCGTTCCCGGCCTGCGTCATCCTGAGCCTGCCGAAGGGGCGCTGGCGTCCTGCATGATTTTTTCCTGGAGCTTTAGGATGCCGTACAGCAGGGCCTCCGGGCGAGGCGGACAGCCGGGCACGTAAACGTCCACCGGCACGATGTGGTCAACGCCCATCACCACGGAATAAGAGCGGTAGTACGGCCCGCCGTTGGTGGCGCAGCTTCCCATGGCGATGACCCACTTGGGCTCCGGCATCTGCTCGTAGAGCAGCCGGATGGGTTCCGCCATCTTCTTGACCACCGTGCCGGCCACTATCATCACGTCGGCCTGACGCGGCGAAGGCCAGGTCACGACGCCAAAGCGATCGAAGTCGTGATGGGCCATATACGTGGAAATCATCTCAATGGCGCAGCAGGCCAGTCCGAAGCTGAGCGTCCACAGCGACGACTTGCGGGCCATGGCGAAAAGCTGGTCGGTCGTAGTCGTGATGACCTGCGGAGCCGCGCCGCCGATGGTCTGGTCGAACAGGCTGGGGCCGGGCCGGTTGCCCGTTCCCATCTCCAACAGGATTCCCTCCCCCCTCGGCGGAGAGTTAAGTCGGGGGTCTATTATTTCTGCCATTCAAGCACCCCTTTGCGCCAGGCGTACACGATAGCGAAACCCAGCACCGCCAGGAACAGCATCATGGCGTAGAAAGGCAGCGAAGTGACCTGGTCTTGCAGGAAGATCACGGCCCAGGGGAACAGGAAGACGGCTTCCACGTCGAAAATCAGGAACAGGATGGCAAAGACGTAGAAGCGGACGTTGATGTTGGACCAGATGTATGGAGTAGCCGGAATCCCGCATTCGTAGGTGGTCAGCTTGACATCGGACTTCCGCCGGGCTGAGAGAATCTGCGACGCACTGAACATCCCGATGATGGCCACCGCGGCAATCAGCGCCGACAGCGCCACCGCGGTCCAGTTCTCGGTGAAAATTTCAGGGTTGAAGACTTGAAGCAGCATAGCGGCGAAGGGTTAACCATCCTCGAAGCGATGCCCCACAACAGGCGCGTTTCGCTCGAATATAGGCATTACCAGCGGACGGGAATATAGCATCAGGGTACGGGAGTGTCAATGTAACTGTTCAGAGTTGGTGAGGTGAAATGGCCGAAAAAGGGATGGGGAAACGC
>VXOI01000205.1 GCA_009840175.1 Chloroflexota bacterium
TCGCTGTAAGCCCCTACCCCTCTTCTTTTTGTTTGCTCGCATTTTTTTATATGATCTGTCAGCTGTCATTTTTCCGTGGGTTGGGTGTGTCCCCGGCCCTCTTCTCTGGGGAGCGCTGGATTACTGCCGGTTAGTCGGGGTTCAGTTCAGCGAAGCGGGGCATCACATCTTTGGCAAAGAGGTTCATGGACTTTTCCCAACCCTGCTGGTTCTCCATGTTGTCGTAGATCAGGGTGAGCAGTGTGCCAAAGCCGCCGCACATTTCGTAGAGGCTGAGGAGCTTCTTCTCAACGGTGTCGGGGGAGCCGACGAGCCACACGTGCTCCGCCATGTACTCCGGCGTTACCTTTTCGTCGGGCACGCTGGAGTCGTGCTTGATGACATGAGTCAGGCCAAAGTTCCCGAAGAGGGGCAGCAGGTAATCGCCCCAGACGCGGCCCAACATTCCGTTGATTGCGCCGTCCATGGCCTCGTCGTCGGAGTCGGCAACCCACACGTCGCGGGTGATGCGCCAGTCGGAACGCTTGGGCGTCCGTCCGCCGCGGGCTGCGCCCTCAACGATGGCGTCCCAGTGGCTTATGACGTAGTCCTGGTTCATCGCCAGGCTCATGGGGATGAAGCCGCGCTCGCCGGCGATCTTCAGCGTCTCGGAGCCGATGCTGACGGAAGCGACGCCGATGGGCGGGTGGGGCTTCTGATAGGGCTTGATGAAGAAGCGGAGGGAATCCAGGAAGGGCTCCGGGTAGTTGACATCCCAGAAATCGCCCTTGTACTCGAAAGGCTCTTCGCTTTGCCATAGCTTGAGGATGATGTCAATGGACTCGCGGGTCATGCGGCGGTGCTGGCCGTTCATGCCGTCCACGTCGAACAGGCGGTAGTCGGTGGGCAGCCCGCTGGAGCCGATGCCGAACATGAAGCGCCCTTGGGCCATGTGGTCCAGGTATGCTACGCGGCAGGCCAGTTCGGCAGGGTGGTGATAAGGCAGCAAATGAACACCGGTACAGAGCTTGATGTTCTTGGTGCGCATCAGCGCTTGAGCAATCATCAGGTCGGGAGCGGGAATCGGCTCCCAGGGCGAAGTAAAGTGCTCGCCAATCCAGGCCTCGGAAAAACCAAGATTGTCGGCCATTTCAAGACAATCCAGGTCCCACTGGTGGGCGACATACATATCGCGTTCCGGCGGGTGCGAGGGCATCATAAACATTCCGTATTGCATCAGTCCTCCCTTTGGCCCGGTTTGGATGCGGTCAGGTCAAGTGCAGGGTCATACCCGGAAACCGCTGCCGCGCCCACAATTTACCACGTCAAGTGCGGGTTGGGAAATGGTAGGCTGCATCGTGAGGACAATCAGGATTTGTCGAGCCGCGCCTCAGGTCAATCGCATTTGTAGTCCCAAGGGCATTTATTCCTGCTTTCGCCCGGGCGGGGGACGAAAAAACTCGTTTTCTCTGCCAAATTCTGCCATTTTGTGCCATTCCGTCCTTCGATACGCTCAGGGCGGCCTGTGTTCCGGCGGATGGCAGGGGACGCCGGGTTGGATATGACAAGGCATACCGGGCTTATGTTAAGGATGTGCCATCGGGCTTGGCAAGGAGCAGATGTCACTGGGTTATCCAAATGCGATAGCCTTGAACCGCGCCTTGAATCCCCTTGTATTATTGTTTAGGATAGATGATGCCAAATAATATAGCCATTAAATACCTCATAATCGCGCAGCCCTGACTGTGTTGCGCGCCAGGAGGCAGCCAACTGTTTTTCGTGGCGAGGACAGATTCGGCGTCTGACGGGAGGCCCAGGTGAGGCCACGCAGCATATTCTACGGCTGGTGGCTGTCCGGCTTGGCCGGGCTGGTGATGGTCATCTCTGCGGTGCCAGTGTTCCATGGGATGGCTGTGTGGGCGCCGGTTCTGCGAGACCACTTTGGCTGGAGCGCGACCCAGATTGGCGCAGCCCTGTCGCTGACCCGGGCCGAAGGCGCCTTCATGGGGCCCGTAGAAGGCTACCTGGCCGACAAGCTGGGCACCAGGAGGATGGTGCTGATTGGCCTGGTGGTGCTAGTGGGAGCCTTTGCTCTGTTCAGCCAGGTCAACTCGTTGTGGGTCTTCTACCTGGCCTTCATATTTATGTCACTGGGCCAAGGGCTGGGGGGCTGGATACCCCTGATGACCATGCTGAACCACTGGTTCAGCCGGCGCCGCGGCACGGCCATGGGCATCTCGATGTCGGTTATGACCGGCGGTGCGCTCCTGGTAGTGCCAGCCATCGCCTGGGCCATTGAGGTGGACCAGGACACGGGATCCGCCGTGCTGGGCTGGCGGACTACGGCCTTGGTTATTGCTGGCGTCATCCTCGCTGGCGCCATTTTGTTGCCGATTCTTATCAGGAACCGGCCGCATGACATGGGCTTGCTGCCCGATGGAGACTCCGCCGATGAGGCTCCGGCCGTCAGGCGGGCGCCGACACCCGAGGAAGCGGATGCGTCTCTTCCCCCAGAGCCGGAACTTACGGTGCGGCAGGCGTTGCGGACGCAGGCTTTCTGGTGTATCGCCTTTGGGCATGGCTTCGCGTCCATGATTATTCTGGCCATCATGTCCCACCTGGGGATAATGATGACCGAGTTGGACTACTCCCTGCTACAGGTCGGCTTTATCGTCTCCCTGTACAACTTCGTTGCTCTGCCCTTTCAGTTCGCGGGAGGCTACATCGGAGACCGAATCCCCACCAACGTGGCGCTGTTCCTGTTCACCGCTCTTCAGGGTGTAGGGGTGGTGTTAATCACCATCGATACCAGCATTTATATGTTCTACGTGTTTGCCATACTGTTCGGGATTGGATTCGGCGGACGAACACCGCTGACGACCGCGATTCGGGGGGAGTACTTCGGGAGGGCGTCCTTCGGCAAGATACTGGGCATCTCCACGGTGCCTATGAACATTCTCCTGCTCATCGCCTCGCCAATGGCCGGGTTCATGCGCGATCAACTGGGTGACTACCAGTGGGCTTTTCTCACACTGGCAATCCTCAATGGTATTGGCGCCGTGCTCTTCCTGATTGCGCGCAAGCCCCGGCTCCCTGCTGCCCAAACCGCGTCAGCCTTGGCGGCGCCCGCAGTGGCGGGCGACTCCTAGTGCGCCCTTTACCTCGCGTTGACACCTCCATATCGCCCACAGTAGTACCCCAACCTGTGTCCTCGGACGTTCTATGAGCTTCGCCCGCGCCCTCTTTCCCCGGGGCATCTTTTACGGCTGGACGCTGGTCGGGGTCGCAGCCTTCATCATGGTCATCGGCACCGTCCCGCTTTTCCAGGGGATGACGGCCTGGTTCGTGGTGCTGGAGCGCGAGTTCGCCTGGTCGCGCACTCAGCTTTCCATCGCCTTTTCCCTGAGCCGGGTGGAAGGCTCGATCATGGGCCCTGTCAGTGGATACCTGATAGACAAGCTGGGGTCGCGGCGGATGGTGCTGATCGGGCTGGTGATTGCCGGGGGCGGATTCGTAATCATGAGCCAGATGACCAACATCTGGCATTTCTACGTGGCCTTCGTGGTGATGAGCATGGGCGTCGGCCTCGGCACTTGGATGCCGATGATGACGGTGCTGAACAACTGGTTCACCCGCAATCGCTCCACAGCCATGGCGCTGGCGATGGAGGGCTTCCTGGTCGGCGGGATGGTGCTGGTGCCGCTGCTGGCCTTCGTGATAGACCCGGACGTCGCGGGCCGTCCCGGATGGCGCAATACCGCGCTGGTAATCGGCCTGTTCCTGGTTGCCGTGGCCTTCCCTCTGTCCCGTCTAATCCGAAATGCCCCGGAGCCTTATGGGCAATTCCCCGACGGCGAAGCAACGGCCCGGCCCCGGCAGACCGCTGCTACGGGGACAGCCAGCGACGAGCCGGACTACACCTGGCAGGAGGCGGTAAAGACCAAGACCTTCTGGCTGATTACCATGGGGCACGCCTGTTCCTCCATCGTCATCGTGACCATAACGGTGCATCTCGGGCCGATGCTGGACGACAGAGGATTTTCGTTACAAACGGTCGGATGGGTGGTTGGAGCCTACACAGGGGTGGCGGCCATCTTCACGCTCATCGGCGGCTACGTGGGAGACCGCCTGCCGATACGGTTGGCGCTGTTCGGTTTTTCGGCAGTGCAGTCAGGGGCGGTGCTGGTGCTGATGCTGGCCGATAGCCTGCCGATGGCCTATCTCTTTGCTATTCTGATGGGCATCGGGTTTGGAGGCCGCAATCCGCTCACGACGGCGATACGGGGCGTCTACTTCGGGCGAAAGGCTTTTGCCAGCATCACCGGCATTTCCATGATTCCGATGAATGTGCTGCTGCTGGCCGCGCCGCTATTCGCCGGGATTATGTTCGACGCCACGCAGAGCTATGCAGTGCCGATGGGAGTGGTGGCAATAGTGAGCCTGGCGGGTTCTTCGCTGTTCCTGTTCTTGGGCAGCCCCGAGGCGGCCGCAAATTCGCGCCAACGCGCCGCAACCGCCGCGCAGACCAGCCAGGCGGGCTAGAGCGTCAGAGACACTGAGCCGGACTCAGACGAGTCCGGCTCAGACGAAGGGTCCAGTTCCTGTGGCCTTCTAGGAGACACTCTTTTCCAGCAGCTCGCGAATTTCGACGACGGTGGCGGCTATCCACTCGTCGGCCTTGGCGGCGGTGCGGGTGCGGCGCTCGCGTCCGAAGGCCTGGTCGTCTATGTCGGGGTTCTCGGCGCGGATGTCCACTTCTATCTGGTGCATCTCGCGCTCTGCGACGGCAGGACGCTCGATCCAGTGGCAGATGTAGTCGTGGTCGCCGGTGTAGAAGACGGCGACGGGAATGGACATCCACTTCCCTTCCTTCAGGAACTCGTTCATGATGTCGTGGTGGGAGTCGCGGGGAAAGATGCGCATTTCCATGTCTGCCGCCTCGCAGATGCGGGCCAGCACGCCCAGCCCGCGCACCACGTCGCCGCACCAGTCCTCGCCCAGCACCAGCATCTTCCTGGGGCCGTTGTCGCGGGAAGCCAACTCCCGGAAGGCCGCGGCGTCTTCGTCCGAAAGGGCGCTGCTGTCGTAGAAGCCCTCGAAGCGGGCCTTATTGACCTTGATTTCGTTCATGTACGCCATGTAATCGAACCCCTGGGAGTACCGGTCCGGGGTTACAACGCTGGTTTCGCTCGCCATACTGCCTCCATGTGGGTGTCGAATCTTGTTTGCCGGTGGTTGGTAGAACGGACGCACGGTCCGCGGCTATCCGATTTCTCAACCAGTCATGCCCTTGAAGCCCACCTCCACCTTCCCGTCGGGATGAATGATGATGGGCACGGTGTCGGCGTAGTCCAGGGCTTCGTCCAGGGTGTCCTGGCTCTGGTCAACCCTGCGTTCCTCGTACTCGATGCCTTCCCGCTTCCAGGCGGCGCGCAGGGCGTCGCAGGCGGGGCAGACAGTGAGGGTGTAGACGATGGGTATGTCGGCCATCTGCGGTCTCCTCTCTCCCTATGGGGAGGGTTCAGGGGACGTTCCCCCGTCGCACGGCAATTTTACAACGCTGCCCGTCCCGACGCCAACCTTGCGGTAGCTGCGGTTATACATTACCGTCCAATTGCAAATTATAATGAATCTCCATCGTATTCTACGGGAGGGAGTTAATGAGATACCTGAAGCGCATGGCAGTTCCGGCGGCACTGTTCCTAGCCATCCTGCTGGTGGCCTGCCAGCAGGAGGCGGAATTGCCTGAACCAGAGAGAGACGTGGGAGCCACGGCCACAGCCGCGATAATGGGGAAGGAAGGAGAGGCTTTGGGCATTGTTACCCTGACCCAGGGTCCGCAGGGGGTGCTGGTGAGCGCCGACCTCAGCGGGCTGCCCCCCGGCGGGCACGGGTTCCATATCCACGCCGTTGGCTCCTGCACCCCCGATTTCTCCGCCGCAGGCAGCCACTTCGGCCCCGGGGAGGAAAGCCACGGTTTCCTGCACTCCACCGATATGCACGCTGGCGACCTGCCCAACGTCTATGCCCACGCCGACGGTACGGCCCGGGCCGACGCGTTCACGGCAGACGTCACCCTGGCGGCGGACGACGCCCGGTCTCTGTTCGACTCTGACGGCTCGGCCATCATAATCCACGAGAAACCCGACGCCTATGGCGAGGATGTCGGGTCGGCGGGCGCCCGGATAGCCTGCGGGGTCATAGAGCGCAGCTAAGAGTCGCGCCGTTGTCTATGGCAGGCGGGGCGGCCTATAATGAAGTCGGCACCAATTTTTTGCGCCCTCGCAACGCCGGGGATGGAGGAACAATGTTCACCCTGTTCGTTACAGTAAAAATCAAGCCCGGACACCGGGACGAGTTCATAGCAGCCACCAAAGGGGACGCCGAAGGCTCCAACACTGCCGAGCCGCGCTGTCTGCGCTTCGACGTGCTGGCCGACAACAATGACCCCAACACCGTCTACCTCTACGAGGTCTACGAAGACCGCGACGCCTGGGAAACGGCCCACCGCGGGATGCCCCACTACACCCAGTGGCGCGAGACCGTCGCCGACTGGTTCGACGGCGACCCGCAACGCATCGAGACGACCACGCTGTTCCGGCGGGAAGATTTCGTTTAACCCATCGAACCCGGGTGAAGATATATGGGCAAGTCCCCTCCACCATGCCGTGGAGGGGACTTTTATTGCATCAGGCCAGCCTTTGCAGCACTCGTCGGAAGGCGTCCACGAAGACGTCCACCTCCGGCTCGGCTATGACCGTGGAGACCGCTCCAACCAGATTGGGCGCAATCAGGATGCCTTCGTTCAGGAGCCCAAGGAAAACCTGGTGGCGGAATTTTGCGTCGGCGCGGGCGATGTCCCGATATCCCACGAGGGAGTCTTCAAGGAAGTGGATGCCGAAGAGCGAGCCAAGGCCGGTGACCTGGACTGGCACTTCCAGGTCCTGGCCGGCCTCGCGAAGCCCGTGGCGGAGGCGTTCGGTGACCTCGGCCAGGCGTCGGTAGACCTCCGGCGTCAATTGCTCCAGGGTGACCGCCCCAGCCAGCATGGTCGCCGGATTGGCGTTGAAGGTGCCGGCGTGGGCTACGCGAGGGCCATTGGTGGGGTCGTAGAGGCCCATGATATCTTCGCGTCCACCGAAGGCGCCCACGGCGAAACCGCCGCCGATGATCTTGCCTAGCGAGGTCATGTCGGGGGTGATGCCGTAGTATTCCTGCGACCCTCCGGGCGCTGCGCGGAAGCTGATTACTTCGTCGAATATCAGCACGACGCCGTTCTCGGTGGCGAACTCCCGCAGCATCGTCAGGAACTCGTGGGTGGCTGGCAACATTCCCACCGAGCCGAGCATCGGCTCGACGATTACGGCGGCCAACTGGTCTTTGTGCTGCTCAAGAATCTCCCGCGCCGGTCCCGTCTCGTTGAAGGGAATCACCACCACGGATTCCAGCACGCCGTCGGCCAGCCCCTCGGTAGCGGGCAAGGCATCAGGATGCAGGCGCTCACCGGCCTTGCCGGGGTCTACCCGCACGCTGACGCTGACGACGTCGTGGCTTCCATGGTAGCCGCCCTCAGCCTTCGCGATGAGGCTGCGTCCGGTGAAGGCGCGGGCGGCGCGGATGGTGTTGAGCGTGGCCTCGGTGCCGGAGTTGGTGAAGCGCACCAGGTCGAAGCTGGGGATGCGTTCGCAGAGAAGGCGAGCCAGGCGCACCTGGTGGCGGTTTGGGGCGTTGTATACCACGCCCTGCTCCAACTGCCGGCGGACAGCGTCCATTACCGGCTCCGGCCCGTGTCCCAGTATCAGGGTGGTCATGGTGCCGATGAAGTCCAGCCGGTCGGTGCCGTCGGCGTCTACAACGTGAGCGCCGGAGGCTTCTTCGACAAAGATGGGGTAGGGTTCCCAGAAGATGGAATTGCGGCTGTCTCCTCCGGGGAGATAACGCTTCGCTTCTTCCCACGCCGCCCGCGATTCGGGGGTGAGTTCAAGGTAGCGTTCCAGTTCCGTGGCCATTGATATACCTCCGGGAGTGAAATTGATTGGGGCAAGACAGTCATGCTGCTGCGGGTACGGCAGGAGCCGGGAAGTAGACGCGGCGCACAGTGCCGCTGCCCAAGCTGAGGACGACGACGGCAAGGAACAGCAGACCGCCGACGGCCATCACCGCCTGGGCTGTGAATATGTCGGCTACGATGGCTCCCAGCATATTGGTGATTGCCATACTGCCGCCCACGTGGACGGAGTAAACCCCGGCGACGCGGCCTCGCACCGAGTCGTCAGTCAGAGACTGAATAGCGGTGTGGCTGATGGTCATAAAGCCGGCCTGGGTAGCCCCGATGAGCACCGTGGCCAGTATGGAAATCTCCCGCATCGTGGATAGCGCCAGCAAAATCGGAGCCGCTGCGCTCAAAAGCGCGAAGACCAGGAATATCTTGCCTCTCACCGACGGGCCACGTATTCCGGCCAGGAATATGGAAGAAATAAGCGCGCCTGTACCCACACCGCCCATCAGGTAGCTGACTCCCACGGAACCTGCGCCCAGCTTGTCTTCTGATATGGCCGGAAGAATCGCCTCGTAGGACATGGTCAGAGAACAGTGGGCCACAGCGAGAAGCACCACCGCGAGGAGATGGGGGTGAGTGTAGATATACTCAAAACCAGCGATGAAGTTACCCCAGAAACTGCGGGAGGCGTCTATTCTGCCGGTAGACCTAGTGCCAACCCTGGAAACCTGGACGAAGCCAATCAGGTAGAAAACGCTACAGAACCAGAAGGCGGCGTCCAGGCTCAGAAAGCCCAGCAGGGGCAATATGGCCAGTGGCCCGACCAGTCGCGAACCTTGCTGCGTGGCCTGATTCAAGGCCAGCGCGTTAAGCAGGTGCTCCCTAGGCACCAGGTTCGGTATCAGGGCCTGTGCCGTCGTCATCTGGCCGGCGCGAAGGGTGCCGTTGAACAGCGCCAATACCATTAGCACCCAAGGCCCGGCGAGGTCGTTCATTACCAGAAAGCCCAGCAGTATGTTGTGGGCCAAATTGAGGGCGAAAATCCATCGCAGCATGGTCTGGCGGTCGAACCGGTCGGCCAGGTATCCGACGATGGGGGTGGAGAATACCCGGGGGAACATCGCCGCGAAGGTGATGATTCCCACCCAAGTAGACTCGCCGGTGATTTCCCACGCCAGCCAGCCCCGGGCGACAATCAGTGCCCACGCCGCCGCCCCGGAACAGGTGGTGGCAATCCACATGGTGCGGAAATCGGCGTATTTCAGGCCCAGCAGGAACCGATCCCTGGTAGCTGCCAAGTACGAGGTCAAAGGAAGCTCCAATGGAGGGTGCAGTTACAACACTCGGAAGTGGCATTATAGCAGTGAGGGGGCAGCCGTGACGGAGCTGAAGCCATGCCGAACTTGACGCCCCATTCGCGGCTTTCTACAATCCCGATGCTATTGAGTTGTGGTTAAAGGTGTCTCGACGCAAATAAGGGAAAAAGGAACTCTACGGATTATGCCCTTACAAACACCCGAGGAAGGCCGGTTGCTGCCCCCGTACCGGGTTCTGGACCTCAGCGGCCCGGAGGCGGTGTTCTGCGGCAAGCTGCTGGCGGACTACGGAGCCGACGTGGTGCGAGTGGAGCCGCCCAGCGGCGATCCTTCGCGCAACCGCGCACCCTTCCCCGGAGACGACTCGGGGACTGAGCGCAGCCTGTACTTCCTGTTTTACAACACCAACAAACGGTCAATCACCCTCGATTTGACGTCAGAGCAGGGGCAAGGGTTATTCCGGCGGCTGGTGGCGCAATCGGACGTGGTGCTAGAGAGCTTCCCGGTCGGCTACATGGACTCGCTGGGGTTGGGCTACGACGCTCTCCGCGAGATCAACCCCAGCGTCGTGATGGCGTCGGTGACGCCATTCGGTCAGAGCGGGCCGTGGAAGGATTATCAGTCGAGCGACCTCATCGCCCTTGCCGCCAGTGGATTCATGCAGATTACCGGCGAACCCGACGGGCCGCCGATGCGTCAAGGCAACGAGCAGTCCCACTTCCCCGGCGCGCAGTTTGCCGCCGCCTCCATACTGGCCGCGCTTTACCACCGCGACTTCGGCGACGGAGAGGGGCAGTACATTGACGTATCGTTGCAGGAGGCATTGATTACCTACTACACCGATGCTCACCCGGCCCTGGCGTGGATGATGCTGGGAGACAACGTAACCCGCGTCGGAGCCACCTCGACGCTGGTGATTCCGCTGGGGGCCTACCCCAGCGCCGACGGCTGGATTTCCGCAGGCATCATCACTCCCCGCGAGTGGGATACGCTGGCCGAGTGGATTTACGAGGTCACGGGCAACGAGGAAGTGCTGAACGACGCCTATCGCGGCGGCAACCAGGACCGCGCTCCGTACAATGACATAATCACTGCGCTGGTCATAGACTTCACGACTCGCTACACCAGCGAGTACCTGTTCCACGAAGGCCAGCGGCGTAACCTGGTGTTCATTCCGGTCAACACCGTTTCCGACCTGCTGGCCGACCCGCAGCTCGAAGCCAGCAATTTCTGGTTTGGCCTGGACCACCCGGAGACGGGAACGCTCCAGTATCCTCTCGGCGTGTTCGACAGCGAAGAGGTCTCTCCGGCCACCAACCCGGCTCCGGGGCTGGGGCAGGACAACGACGCCGTATACGGCGGCGAACTGGGACTGAGCGCTGGGGAACTGGCGGCGCTGATGAACGAAGGGGTGATTTAAGTGGAAGGCAACGGTAAAAAAGCGTTGCAGGGCGTCCGTGTGCTGGAATTGGGGCCTTACGTAGCGCTGCCTCTGACGGGGCGTATCCTGGCATCCCTGGGAGCCGAGGTAATCAAGGTCGAGACGAACAAGGTATTGGACGAGATGGCCTTCATACCGGCCTGGTCGCGGGGCGCCGGGCAGCCCGACTTCCAGCGCATCAAGAAGCGCGTGAGCATTGACGTGCGCACCGAGGGCGGGCTGGAGGTTTTCCGGGAGCTGGTCAAGGTCAGCGACGTTTTCATGACCAACTTCCGGCGCAACATCCTCGACCGCTGGGGCATAGACTTTCCGGCGGTGCGTCAACTGCGGCCCGACATCATCCTGATGTGGCAGACCGGGCTGGGCGGTATCGGCCCATACTACACCTACAAGTCATACGGAATCCTGGTGCAGCATATGGGCGGGGTGTCGCTGATGACCGGCGACGAGGGTGAGCCTCCATCGGCCATCAACACTTCCTACTCCGACTATCACACCGGGGTCTTTCAGCCCTCGGCAATCATCGGCGCTCTGATGCGGCGGAGAATGACCGGGGAGCCGGCCACGATGGAGTCCTCGATATTCAAGTCGGGGGCGGTCACTGCCGGGCCGGCAATACTGGATTACCAGGTCAACGGGCGGCTACCTGAGAGGATTGCCAACCGCGATGCCAACGCCGCGCCCCATGGCGTTTACCAGTGCCAGGGTGAGGACCGCTGGTGCGCTATTGCGGTGCAGAACGATGAGCAGTGGGCCGGACTGTGCCGGGCGCTTGGCAATCCCGACTGGACAGGAGAGTCAGAGTTCGCCACGATGGACGGGCGCCTCGCTAACCAGGACAGGCTGGATGCCTTGATTGGCGAGTGGACGTCGCAACTTTCTGCCGATGACACTATGGAACGCCTTCAACGCGAGGGTGTTCCCGCCAGCATCGTCTCGCAGGGCGATGACCTCTTCGCCAGCGAGCACCTTAAGGCCCGTGACTTCTACCGTGCCTCCACTTCGTATGTGGCCGAGAGGGGAACGCCGGCGTGGGAGTGGGAGCAACGCGACAGCCTGGCTTGGAGCAGCCCGGTGCGGCTCTCGGAGACGCCGATGGAGTTCGGGAAGTACAGCAATGTCGGGGAGGACAACGATTACGTGTTCCGAGAGATTCTGGGAATGACGGAGTCCGAAATCGAGTCGCTGATGGAAAGAGGAGCGCTGTATTAGGTACAAGAACCTGCTGTGTCTTGGTTGCAACAGGTAACCCCCATGATAATAAGAATGGAAGGGGGAGGTGGCGGCGAGGGAGGTGGCGACGGCGGTGACGGGGGTGGCCCCCTCGATTGGCGCGTCAGTCTAGTTGCTCTGGGGGGATTGCTGGCAGGTCTTGGAATCAGCCAATTGGCAGACTCTGTGATTGATGTCGGCCTCCTCGCCGAGGTTCTTATCGTTGTAGTGCCTGCCTTCGTTGCCGGACTTGTTGCGAGCGTGTATTTTCAAGGCTGGAACAATACAGCGAACGGCTTCGTTCTTATTGGCATACTGGGTTTGATTGGTTGGTTAGCTACACTGTGTTGAGAGAGTGTTGGCCTACACGGCATACGGAGTCGAACAGCGGGCAATTGTGTGACTTGAACAAGGAGAACCAAATGGACTACAGCAAGTACCAGGACCTGTTCATCGAGATACAAGACGGCGTCGCCCTGCTGACGATGAACCGCCCGGAGGTCTTCAACGCCACCGGATTCACGCTGCACAACGAGCTGAGCCGGGTGTGGCTGGACCTGGGACAGGACCCGGAGGTGCGGGTGGCGGTGATTACGGGCAACGGCAACGCCTTCTCCGCTGGCGGTGACTTCGAGATGATCGAGCAGTCCATCGGGAACGCCGAGGTCATCGCCGCCACGATGCAGGAAGCCCGCGACATCGTGCACAACATGATTAACCTGGACAAGCCGGTCATATCGGCCATCAATGGGGTGGCCGTGGGCGCCGGGCTGGCGGTGGCGCTGCTGGCCGACATTTCGATAGCGTCGGAGCGGGCGCGGTTCACCGACGGCCACGTGCGCCTGGGCGTGGCGGCAGGGGACCATGCCGCCGTCATCTGGCCGCTTTTGATGGGGATGGCCAAGGCCAAGTATTACCTGCTGACCTGCGAGTTCCTGGACGGCGCAGAGGCGGAGCGGCTGGGCTTGGTCAGCCTGTGTGTTCCCCACGACGAGCTGATGGAGCGGGCTATGGGCGTGGCCCGCAAGCTGGCCGACGGGCCGCAGCCGGCCATCCGCTACACCAAGCGATCGCTGAACCAGTGGCTGCGAATGGCGGAACACACCGCCTTCGACTACTCACTGGCGCTGGAGATGCTGAATTTCTTCGGCCCCGACGTGCGTGAGGGCCTGGACTCCGTGCGCCAGAAGCGCGACCCGGACTTCCCATCGGCGCGCTGAAGAGAGGTTGATTATGGCCAGACCAGACTTGGCGCACTCCTCCAACGCAGCAGGGCCGTGGTATGTGGACAATCGTTGCATCCGGTGCGACGCCTCTCGCAATTGGGCTCCCGGACTGATTGAGGCTGATGCTATGGGTCGTTCCTATGTGGCCCGCCAACCGGAACGCGAAGATGAGCAAGCAGCCATGTGGCGGGCAGCGGCAACCTGTCCCACCAAGTCCATCGGCAACCTGTCCCACCCCACGGAGCCGCTGGGTATATTCCCATATCTGCTTACCGAAGGAGTTATAGCCCTGGGCAACAACGCGCTGTCGTCCTTCGCTGCCCACTCGTTCCTGGTGGAACGGCCCGACGGCAACTTGATGGTTGACTCGCCTCGCTATAACCGGACGCTGGCGGAAAGCGTTGATTCCTTGGGTGGCATAGCTCATATCCTGCTGAGCCACCGCGACGATGTGGCTGACGCAGATCGTTGGGCCGAACGCTACGGCGCAAGGGTGTGGATTGGCGAGGCCGACCGCGACGCCGCGCCCTATGCGACCGACGTAACACCCGGAGACACCGTGACGGTCATTTCGCCGGGTGTAGGGTCGATACCCGCGCCAGGGCATACCGCGGGCCATGTGGTATACCACATTGACAATAGATTGCTGTTCACCGGGGACACCCTACACTGGAACCATCGCCGCGGCGAGATGGATGTTTTCCCCAAACAGACATTCTACTCGTGGGCGATACTGGCAGATACTATAGATATGCTCGCTGCTTTGCCAGTTGATTGGGTCTTTGCCGGACACGGGATGTGGCACAACATTGGTGATCAAGAGTGGAAACGGCAAATGGCTGCCTTGGGCCCAGCTATGAGAGATCTGGGGCAGGCGCATTGGTCGCAGAGGCCGGATACCACCTATGGATGGTATTGACTGGATAGCTTTTTGACGCTTGGAGTGTGCCTCAGCTAATCCTCACCTCTTGGGAGAGGAAACAAACCCACTAGGGCCGGGTCATCCAGACTGCGAAGGCGACCACCCAGATTACCAGCACCAGGTTGATGCGGGCGGCCCATTGAACGAACAGGCGCGCCGGGCCGGTGGGCAGCGGCGAGCCGGAAGAACGGGCGGCCTCGAGACGGTCCATCATGCGCGGGCCCAGCCAGAAGTCATGAGCCGCGCTGAGGACTACAACGATGATGAAGATGCCTGTCTTTCTCTGTAGATAGTCGAGGAAATGCGTGTCTCCGGTGAAGAAGGTGTCCGGCCGGACGTTCCAGTACGTCCAGGCGAGGTACACTCCGGTCCCAGCCAGCACAATCTTGGCTGCCCACGCTATCCATACGAACTTCTCCGCTGCGCTGCGGAGCACTCCGAAACCCACCGCCTCATTGCGACGGGCCAGCGGGATCATCACCATCAGAAGGAAAAGCATCCCACCAAGCCATGTGACCGCAGCGATTAGATGCAGGAGAACTAAGAACTGGTACATCTTCGGTTAATCCTGTTCAGGTTTTCACCCTCACCTCAGCCTCCCCCTCAAGAGGGAGGTAGCTTTCGATGAGTTGTCAGGAAAGCCACGGGATGTCTTCCTTCAGGTAGTGGGTGGCGCGGAAGACTCGGTTTACGGGCTGGTCTTCCATGTCAACGTGGAAGTGGGGGTTGATGTACTCCCATACAACCTCGCCTTCCGGGGTCACCTGGAACATCCGGCCGAACTGCCCCTCCGTGATAAGCGTGTTGCCATTGGGCAGACGGCGAGCGCCGGAAATGTATGCGCTGAAGAAATTGTATGCGGGGTTGTCGGTGTATTCCCACACAATCTCGTTGTCCGCCGGGTTCACCTCGATAGCCCGGGAAAATGGAAGGCCGGCATCCCGCCTGTGGGAGCCGTTGTCGAAAATCAGGACGTTGCCGTTGGGCAGCATATTGGGGTCGTGCTGCTGGGCCAGGGTTTCGTAACCCAGTTCCCAGACGATGTCGCCGCTGGCCTTGTCTATGACGCCCACTGTGGAGATGTTGCGGAAACTGAACAGCACCCGGTCATCTCCGATAGGCGCGACGGTATTGCCGTGGCTCCACTCGTCCCGCCGGTCGTTGACAGTCAGGATGTGCCTTTCAACGTCCAGGTGCTCTGCGGCGTGCCATTCCCAGATGCGGTTGCCGTCGGCGTCTACCTCGACCAGCACGTCGGCCCACATACCCTCCGGCGCGGAGTCGGGGACGCCGCCCCGCACCTTTGCCGCCAGCGACGGTTCCATCAGCTCCACCGTCATGTAGAGAGCGCCGCCCGACGCAGTTCTCCGATGGTCGTGGTGGTGGTCGGGGTCGCGGTGCTCCCACACCACGTTTCCGTGGCGGTCCACCTCGACCATCACACCGCCTTTGAACCGCTTCCATGACGGGAAACGGTCCCATGTCTCATCCACGACCTTGCCGCCGTAGAAGACGTTGCCGTTGGGCAGCAGGTAGCCGTAGAGTCCCGGCGGGTAGGGCATATTCCACTGGTGGGCGACGTTGCCCTCCGTGTCAATCAGGTACATATCACCCCTGCTGGCCATCGGAGTATACAGCACGTAGCCCGGGCAGGCTTTTCCCGGGTCTAGGGCCGTCAGGCCGTTGCGGCCTATGCGGCGGCGGGTCTGTTGGTCAACGGTAGTCATTGTTACTCCAGATAAGTTTCTGCCCTTCCAGAAGAGCGTCAGGGGCAAGGCGTTCCTCGATTACTGCGCCACGTAGCCGCCGTCCACGGCCATGTTGTGGCCGGTAACGAAGCTGGCGGCCGGTGACGACAGCCATACCACGGCCTCGGCGATCTCCTGCGGCTCGCCCAGGCGTCCTATCGGATGGCGGGAGATGATGGTCTCTTCCATGTTCGCGTAATTGTCGAACAGAGGACGCACCAGCGGGGTGTTGATGTAACCGGGGCAAACCGAGTTGACGCGAATGCCGTCGGCGGCGTATTCCAGGGCCGCGGCCTTGGTCAGGCCAACGACGCCGTGCTTGGCCGCCATGTAGGCCACGGAGCCGGGGGTGGCTATCAGGCCCATGATGGATGCGGTGTTGACGATGGCCCCGCCGCCCTGCTTGAGCATCTGGGGAATCTCGGCCTTCATGGAAAGCCAGACGCCCTTGAGGTTGATGCGGATTACCCGGTCGAAGTCCTCTTCCTCATAGTCCGCCGAGCGGCGGCGCTCACGTCCGCCTGATATGCCAGCGTTATTGAAGGCACAGTCCAGGCCGCCAAAGGCTTCCACCGCGCGGTCAACCATCAGTTGCGCGCCTGCGGCGTCGGAGACGTCGGCATGGACCAGTACTGCCTCTCCGCCGGCCTCCTTGATCATTTGCACCGTCTCCTCGCCGCCTTCCACGTTCATGTCGGCCACCACGATGCGGGCGCCTTCGCGGGCATAGGCCAACGAGGTCGAGCGTCCAATGCCAGAGCCGCCGCCGGTGACCAAGGCAGTCTTGCCGTCAAGATTTCCAGCCATGCTTTCTTCTCCGAGTGCGATAGTAGTGAAGATTATAACCCCTATGTATGCGCGGGGTTCCCCTGCTCCAATCCCTCTCTCAAGGAAAAGGGGAGCAGCAGGCGCCTCCGCATTTTGTGGATTGGTTGGTGTTAAAATAAGGCCTGCAGTCCGAATACCAAGCCTTGACGGGGCCTGCCTTCGAGGTGAAGCAATGCCGAATCCTGCCCCAAACATGACCGATTACGAGTACGCCTACCGCAACGACCGGCTCGAAGTTCCAGAATACTTCAACTTCGGATTCGACGTGGTGGACAAGTGGGCCGAGGACCGCACCAAGCTGGCCTTGCTGTCCGTTGACCCCAGCGGCGAGAGGGCCACTCATCACACCTTCTGGGACCTGAAGACGCTCACCGACAGGTTCGCCAATGCCCTTCGGGAACTGGGCATACAGAAGGGTGACCGCGTGTTCATCATGCTGCCCCGTATCCCGGAATGGTACGTGGCGATGGTGGGGCTGTTCAAGCTGGGCGCGCTGCCCATGCCGGCTACGACGCTGCTGACGCCCGGCGACATAGAGTATCGCATCAACCGCGCCGAGGCGGTGATGGCCAACCCCGACGGCGAGAACGCCGCCAAGGTGGAGCAGGCCGCAGGGGGCTGCGCCACTCTGAAGCACCTGCTGGCTACGGGAGAAGACCGCCGGGGCTGGCTGTCCTACGAGCGGATGGTCTCCGATGCCTCGCCGGTACTGGAAGGCGTCGAGCCGACTCGCAGCGATGACCCGCTACTCATCTACTTCACTTCGGGAACCGTCGGCTATCCCAAGATGGTGCTGCACACACAGGCATCCTGCGCCATCGGCCACGTTCTGACAGCCAAGTACTGGCATGACCTGAAACCCACCGACCTGCACTGGACGCTGTCGGACACCGGCTGGGCCAAGGCAGCCTACGGCAAGCTGTTCGGACAATGGACAATGGGAGCCACGGTAATGCAGCACGACGCCCGCGGCCGGTTCGACGCGCCGCTGACGCTGCGTATGCTGGAGCGTTACGGCGTTACGTCGTTCTGCGCGCCGCCGACAGCCTTCCGCATGATGGTGCTGGAGGACCTGAAGCAGTACGACCTCCGCGGTTTACGCCACTGCACCGGGGCGGGAGAGCCGCTGAACCCCGAAGTGATGAAGCAGTGGGAAGACGGGACGGGTCTGACCATCTACGACGGATACGGCCAGACGGAAACGGTGCTGCTGGTGGGCAACTACCGATGTATGCCGGTGCGCCCCGGCTCCATGGGCAAGCCCATGCCGGGATTCACCATCGGGGTAGTGGACGATGACGGCAACGAAGTTCCGGTCGGCGAGGAAGGCCAGATTGCCGTGAAGGTAAAGCCGGAGCGCCCTGTGGGTCTGTTCCAGGAATACTGGCGCGACGACGAAGGGATGGAGCGTTCCTTCGTGGGTGACTGGTATCTGACCGGCGACAAGGCGTATAAAGACGAGGACGGCTATCACTGGTTCGTGGGCCGCGCTGATGACGTAATCATTTCCGCCGGATACCGCATCGGCCCGTTCGAAGTAGAGAGCGCCCTCATCGAGCATCCGGCGGTGGCCGAGTCCGCCGTGGTGGCGAGTCCCGACCCCGTGCGGGGCGAAATTGTCAAAGCCTTCGTCATTCTCGCGCCCGACTACGTGCCTTCCGACGAGCTGGTGTTGAGCATCCAGGACCACGTGCGGAGCACCACCGCGCCCTACAAGTACCCTCGTGCCGTCGAGTTCGTATCCGAGCTGCCCAAGACGGTCAGCGGAAAGATACGAAGAGTCGAACTTCGGCAGACGGAGCTAGAGCGGGCAAGGTCATCCTGACGGGAACGTCCCCCCAACCCTCTCCTTTATGGGAGAGAACGAAGGATGGAGTAACAGCAATGGACAGTTTCAGCGAACAGCTTCGCGCCGAGGCCGAGCCGATATGGCGTCAGATTTTCGCGCATCCCTTCCTACGGGAAATCAAGGATGGCACGCTGCCCCTGGAGACGTTCCAAAACTACCTGGGGCAGGACTACCTGTACCTGGAAGGGTTCGCTCGATGCGTGGCGATTGCGCTGGCCAAGTCCCCCAACGCCGATGTTCTGGAGGAAATGGCCAAGCGGGTGATGACTCCCATTGAGCGACCGCTGCATCACAAGCTGCTGGCGGCGGCGGGCCTGACGCTGGAGGACGCGCAGAATTCCGTCCCTTCGCCCACCAACGCCGGATACGTGAACCACATGCTCGCTGTGGCCAACCGCGAGGGCCTAGGGCCCACGGCAGCGGCCATGCTGCCCTGTCCCTGGACGTACCACATGCTGCGAGAGGAACTGGGCCAGTCGGAGCATCCGCTGTACGGCCAGTGGACCAGCTTCTACGTATCAGGGCTGCTGGAGGACAGCGTGGCGGCATGGCGCAGCTTTGTGGACCGACAAGCGCAGCAGGCCGGCCCGGAAGAACTGGAGGCGATGCGGCAGGCTTTTCTGACCAGCAGCCGCTACGAGTGGATGTTCTGGGAAGCGGCCTACCGGCGCGAGCAATGGCCGGTATAGGCATTTTTGACGCAGAGACGCAAAGGAGGCTTATATGCCCAAAGCGCCGATCAATGGCATCGAACTTTACTATGAGTCCCATGGCCGCGGGCCGGTCATCGTATTCGCCCACGGACGCGGCGGCAACCACATGAGCTGGTGGCAACAGGTGGCCCGGTTCTCAGGCGAATTCCGCTGCATCACCTTCGACCATCGTGGCTGGGGCCAGTCCATAGCTGAATATGGCTCGCCGCTGCGTGAGAACTTCGGAACCGACCTTATCGCGCTGCTGGACTACCTCGGAATAGAAGAGGCGTTCCTGGTGGCGCAATCCATGGGCGGGATCAGTTGCACGGAGTTTGCCCTGGCCCATCCCAGCCGGACGCTGGGCCTGGTGCTGGGGGACACTACCGGAGGGGTGGTATCCCCGGGTATTTTGGCCGAGCTGGCAAGGACCAATCCCCCCGAAGGCGTGGCGCGTTCGCTGGCCCCCGGCTTCATCGCCGAGCAGCCGTCTCTCACGTTCTTGTACCAGCAGATTCAGGGTCTGAACCCGGAACGGGGAGAGGATGGCGTAATCTCCGGTTTCCGGCGGGAGGATGGACGGCAGGAGGCCGACTTCGTTGGCTGGCAGACGCCGACTTTGCTGATTGTGGGCGACGAGGACCTCATCTTCCCGCCTGCCGTCATAGCCGAGGTGCAGAAGGTCATTCCGGGGTCACGGATGGAAGTGGTCGCCGGGGCGGCCCACTCCACCCACTTCGAGAAGGCCGACGAGTTCAATGCCCTGCTGTCCGGTTTCTTCGCGGAAGTGTTGTCGGAACAGACGGCGGGCGCGCCTGCGGACTAGCCCAGCGGGAATCGCAGTCGAACCGTTTGCACGGAAGCAAACCATACGGGGCAGGCACTCAGCCTGCCCCGTTTTAGCTTTCGGGATGCGGGTCGGAACTTACGGCGCGGTGGTGCCGCCGAAGGCTCCCCACCCGGCGGGTATCTGCACAACGCCCGGCTCAAGGGCATTCACGTCGGACTGGCCGGTGAACGCCATGGCGCGGTCTACTTCTTCGCGGAGCAGTTCTAGGACGCCGTGGACGCCGTTGGCTCCGTCTATGGCCAGGCCCCAGAATAGTGGGCGGCCTATGGCGACCGCCTTCGCACCGAGAGCCAGGGCCTTGATAACATCGCTGCCGCGGCGGACGCCGGAATCCACGTAAACTTCGGCCCGTCCCCTGGCGGCTTCGACCACCTCCGGCACCATCTCGATGGCGCCCATCGTCATGTCAAGCTGCCTGCCGCCGTGGGTGGAGACCAGTAGGCCGTCAACGCCGTGCTCGACAGCCTCGTAGGCATCCTCGGAGGTGCGCACTCCCTTCAACACGAGGGGCAGAGAGGTCAGGCCGCGCAGCCATTCCAGCTCACGCCAGGTGATGGGCGGGGCGTAGGAGACGTCCCAGCCCTCGGTTTCGTCGGTGCCGCTGATGACGCTGCGGTCGGCGTCCATGCCCCGGAAGTTGCCGAGGTCATGCTCGCGCTTGTAGCGGTTGCGGAGGTCGCGCTCTTTGGGGCTGGCGACCGGGGTGTCTATGGTCAGCACGATGGCCTTGAACCCGGCTTCCTCGGCGCGATGCACCAGCATCTCGGTGAAGCTGTAGCCCCGGTGATAGAGCTGGAACCAGAGGGGGCCGGAAGCGGCCTCTGACACTTCCTCCATGCTGTAGTTGGACGACGTGCTGAGCATCATCAGGGTGTCGGACATCCCGGCACCCCGCGCCGTGCCGACCTCGCCGTCGGGGTGGGCTAGCATATGACTGCCAGCCGGGGCCACCATCACGGGCATACTGATTTCCTGGCCGAGCACCGTGGTGGAAATCTTGCGCTCCTGGACATCCCGCAGGAACCGGGGGCGCAGCTTCAGGTCCTCGAAAGCGGAGCGGTTGCGTTTCGTTGTGAACTCGTCCATCGAGCCGGCCTCGATGAACTCCCAGTTGTTGTGCGGCAGGACCAGCTTGGCCCTTGCCTCGTAGTCGTAGAGGTTGATGGGGTCGTTAGCCATTGGGTAGCCTCCTGAATTGCCGATTCCGGCTACTCTATCCCGAAGTTGCTGTGCTGGCAAGTGAGGACCGTCGGCATTTCTGTGTACACGCTCTCGAGTTTGGTTTTCACGCTCCCTGAGATACTCTTCTACAATGTGAGGGAGCGCCTGAGCGGCCGGTTGAGCGCCAGCGAACCACTCAGCATCAAGCTCAATGGTATCCGGGTCAGCCAGAATACCTGCTGCCACGGCGGCGTCCTCTTCCTCCGAAAGAGGCGTGTCGCCCGGTTTAAGCCTGGGCATATTCTCTCCTTTCCTTATTGCCTGCTTTACGCAAACTGATTATACGCCGTACATCGCCTCTATCCGTAAATACGACCACATGGAGTCTTTTGCCCAAGTACCCGATTGCCCGCCATCGTTGCTCTTGCGACCGGTCCGACCGCCTCACAATGGCTTCATCCCACTCAAAATTTACGACCTCTGAGAAATCAATCTGATGTTTCTCGAGGTTTATCCGATTTTTTGATACGTCCCAATCGTATTTCATTCCGCGATTTGCCGCCAGTACCTACTCATAGCGCAGGGCCTCGGCGGGATAGATGTCGCTGGCCTGCCGCGCTGGCAGGAGGGTGGTTGCCAGCGAGAACAGGTAGGCAACGGCGATAATCGCCACGATTTGCAGCCATGGTATGGCGAACCGGATGGTCTCGATGTCCTCTCGAATTTCCCGGACTATGAGGTAGGAAATTGCCGTGCCAAGACCGACGCCGATGGCCACGCCCAGCAAAACGACGAAGGAAGATTCCAGCAGGAAGGAAAGCTGCACCATGCCACGGCGGTAGCCGATGGCCCGCAGCACGCCAATCTGCTGGCGACGTTCCACCACCGCGCGCAGACTTACTACTCCAAGGGAGGCTACTCCCACCATCAGGCCCAGCCCCATGAAGCCAGTCAGAAGGTAGTTGAAAGACTGGTTGGCCGATACAGAATCTTCCACTAACTCGGCCAGCACGTCACTCTCCATCCCGTTGCGCTGGAAGGCTATCTCCAACCCTCGTGACACCTGAGCGGCGTCTACTCCTTGGGCTACCTTGATGCGGTAGTTGGTGGTCGGAATGGGGTAGGGAGAAACCTCATCCAACTGCTGGCGGGCCGCAATCATGCCGCCGCCCAGAGACCCGAAGGCGTCGGCGGTCTCGTCGAGGACGCCGACTATGGTGAGCGTGATTGTTGCCCCGGTAGCGGGCTCTCGCACTTCGATGGGAATGGGCGGCATGGACTCGTCTTCGTAGAACAGTCCCTCCACCTGGAACTCAGGCACGTCGCCGCCCCGGAATCCGGCGCGGGTGGGCACTGCTATCGCGTCCACTACTACTAGAGTGGAATCGTTGCGTAGGGCTTCCCAGACCCCTTCGGCAGTCGTCCCGTAGCCTTCCGCGATGAGGTGGAAATTGGTTTCCGTGCTGGATAGGTAAACATCGTCGGCAGCGCGAACCGCGTAGGGTTTCCAACCCTGACTTTCTGCCCCCTCCTGCCGAACCTGAACCGGAATGTAAGTGTAGCTCCCAATGGCCTCGAAGTCGGCGAGATTCAGATCCGGGCTATCCTCGATTGCCTGCCGAAAATCGTCTATGGGGGTTGTTGGATTGACTCTTGCCGAGATGTCCCAACCGCCTACTACCGAGGCGTCATCCGCGGAGGTAGTGCTGAACGCTTCGGTGAGAATGGACATCACGATCATGGTGAAAATCACCAAAGCGAACATTGCTAGCGTCAGACCGGTGCGGAACTTGGCGCTCATGGGGTAGGCTACCGCGGTCACCAGCACCGGGCGCAGGCTCCCGATTCGCGCCGTCAAGGCGGTGAGGACTTTCAGCAGCAGGTCGGCGTTGTACATTACCGTCCAGACGGCGGCGGCCACCATGGTTACGCCGGAAATGAAGAACATTTCGATTCCGCCGTTCAGTTCCCCGAAAATAGATTGCAGGGTGCTGAAGGGGATAAACCAGTAGACCAGCACCAGCACGCCGATGAAGGTGTAAGCGACGCGGTCTGACGTTTCCGGTCGAACTTGGTTCACGTTCATAAGCGACCGCAGCAACAGGCCGAGGCCGATGATAGCGGCGGTTACGCCCAACCGCGCCCACATCGCGGAGTCAGTATAAGCGCCGAGCCAGGCCAGCAGGAGTCCGGCAGCCACGACGATGGTTGACAGAATGACCCGGATAACTACCATCCAGCCCTGCCTGTAAGGACTCAGCAACAGTTGGAGCAGGGTTGAGACGAAGACGAAGGGCGCAATCAAAACGGAGGGCGGGGCCAGAATCAGCAGCCCAACACCCCGGACAATGCGCCCGGCCATGAAAGCACGGATGCTGGAATACAGCACCTGGAAAGGCAGGAGAAAGAGGCCGGACATGATCAGACGCAACAACTGTTGCAGGGCGCTGGCTGTGTTCGTTTCCTGCGGCGTCGGGAGGTCACGCACCGCGGCCACGATGTTCATCCTGCTGACCCGGTAGGCGGAAACGGCGACAGTGATAAAGGTGATTACCATCCCCAGACAGTAGGCTACTATGGCGCTGCGCAACTCGAAGTGCCGAGTAAGCTGGAAGTCGTCGGCCCCGGCCCCGCCGCCGGCGAATATCTGGTTGATAATGCCGACGATCAGGGCGCTGGCCAGCAGACCCAGTCCGACGCCGACGACACCTGACACCAGGGAGTAAGCCGTACCTTCGAAGACGAACATCTGGACGAGATGCCACCTTCTGGCTCCCACGGCCCGCGCCATACCCAACTCGGAACGCCTGGCCGCCGCCAGCATTACGAATATCAGGAAGATAAGCAGTATCCCAACCATAATGGAGAACAGGCCGAACAGTATGAAGAAACTGGTAACAACACTGCCCACCTGTTCGGCCGTGTCCAGCAGGCTCCGCTTGATGTCTATTACCACGAACTCGGCCAGGGATACGACCAGGGTGTTTACCTCGCGAATCAACTCATCGTCGCCGGTTTGCGCCACAGCCTCCAGGAACTCGGACCGGATGCCCTCGTCTGAAAACAGGGAGACCAACTCGTCGCTCAGTTCCTGTTTGGAGAGTTCGCTTTGAAGGACGATGAGGTCTTCGCGGACTGTTTCGCCAAGCAGAGGCCGCTGCTCTCTCTCCTTCAACTGCTCCAGGACTTCCGGTCGAGACAAAGCGCCTTTCAGTTCCGTCGCGACTTCCCGATCGGTGAACAGAACCCGCAGGGTCTGGGTGACTTCCTCGCTGCGTTCCGCCCCGCTGTATTCATCACCCTTATTTGAGACAACGATGGAGTTTATGTATCCCTCGCGTCCAAATAACTGCTGGGCTTTACTGAGGTGGAGCAACAGGGTTGGTTCCGCACCCACCGGGCCGCTGCCAGACACCACACCCTTTACCGTCAACGAGACCGGCTCACCGTAGACATAAACGGTCAGAGAATCTCCCGGCACTGCTTCAAGGTCTTCGGAAGCCTGGGAGTTGATGAAGACCTCCTGCGGTCCAAGTTCTTCCATCCGCACTTCGCCGCCGCCTTCCAGGCTGAAGCCTCCGAATCCTTGCAGCGTGTCTGGGTTAACACCCGCAATTTGCATCCGTCCTTCACTGCGGGAGGCGCGCTCGTTTACCGTAGGAGCGATTTCCGCCAGGCCGGGCGCCAGGCCGTCTATACCGTCGTAATCAGCCAACTCCTGCTGCAAAGCAGTGAAGCGTTCCATCGGCACGTAAGCCGCGCCGCCGAATTGGTCGTTTTCGCCAGCCCGGGCGGAAAGCACAAATTCATCAATGGTTCCCAAGCCATCAATGACTGCCTTGCGGATTGAGAAAGTTAGGGTGTCGCCAGTGCCGAAGGAGGCAGCCATTATCAGAGTGGAAATCATTATTCCAGCGACGATCAGGGCGGTCTGGGCCTTGCGGCGAGGAATGTTCCGCAAGGCCATCTTCAGCATGACCCGGTTGCGCAGGGCCATAATCCCGATTATGGCCAGAGAAGGCAGGAAGACCGCCAGCAATACGAGCATGATTTGGTCCATCTTGACGCCGAAGAGGTCTTCCATTTATTGTCCTGCCTGCTTGCGATTGCCGTAGTGACAAAACCTGGAAATCCGAGGAAGGTCTGAGGGCGTTGCAGCGGACGCTTGCCCGCCCTTGCCTATTATGCTGTGGAGATGGCAGTCCTCGCTGACCGGAGGCGACTAAAAAGTCCAGGGATACTGACATTGAACAGGTAGTACACCACCGGAACCACAATCAGCGTCAGGGCGGTGGAACTGATCAGCCCGCCGATGACTACCGTGGCGAGTTCCGAGCTGATGATGCCGCCCTCGCTGCCACTGAAGGACGCCAATGGCAATAGGGCGAAGCTGGTGGTCAACGCCGTCATCAGGATGGGACGCAGCCGTACCAGGCCTCCCGTCACCAAAGCCTCGGTTACGGACATTCCTCTGCTCCGCAGCTGCTCCACGAAGGCTATCAGCACTATAGCATTGGTAACGACTATACCGATGAGCAGCAACAGGCCCATCATGGCCGGGAGGCCAAGAGTGCGCCCGGTAATCGCTAATGCGACCATCACCCCGATGAGAGCCAGGGGCAGGCTGGTGATGATGATGAAGGGATTCCGCAGAGACCCGAGGCTGGCCACCATCACCAGATACATCAGGATGATGCCCACCGCCATAGACAGGAAGATGGCTTGGAAACCCTCGGCAATGTCGGCGAAAATGCCGCCGCTGGTTACGCTAACTCCCGGCGGAAGGTCAAGCTCGGCAATCTTCCCGTCTATCTCGACACCTATTGCCTGGGTGTCCTCGGCGGTAATGTCTCCCGTAATGCTGGCAGAGCGCTGCCGGTCGGTGCGGCTGATGGTCACCGGGCCTTCCCTAGTGGCGATGCGAGCCAACTCCCGTAGCGGGGCTGTGCCGCCTGGGCCTGCGATAATCAGGTCGCCCACCTTGTCAATGCTGCTTGCCGCTTCTCGACTGCCGGAAAGGACAACTTCGGTCGCTTTCCCATCAATGGTTATGGAGGTTACCGCTCGCCCCACAAGGAACTGACTAAGCTGGAACCCGACCTGGCGAGAGGTCAGCCCGATTTCCGCGGCGGCGGACGGGTCCACTTCTACAGCCACCTCCTGCCTGGCCTGAGTAACGTCGCTCGTCAAGTTGACCACGCCGTCCATTGAGCTTAGGGAGGACACCAGTTCGTCGGATACCTGGGCAATATCCTGGTAGTTCGGGCCGGCAATGCTGATTTCGACCCCGGAAGTGGGCGGACCGTCGGCCAATTCCGTTATTTGCAATTGCCTGCCTGGTTTTTGCAGCCGCTCCCTCAACACGCCCGCCGCGTTTTCAGGGGCGTCTGGAGTGAGTGCAACCAGCAGGCTGGCCTGGTTGAAGGAGCCAGGCACGCCGCCACCGCCCAAGTCGGTAGCCCCGACGGTGGCGGTGTAAATTTCGGCTATGTCCCTGACCTCGCTCTCTACCTGAATGACCTCGGCCAGCGTCCGGTCGGGCGGTGTTCCCGGAGGCAGGGTGAGATTTACTTCGATGTACCGCTGGCCGCCGCCGGGGAACAGGGTGACCGGGATCAATGACAACAAGGCCAGGCTGGCTACGGTGAGCACCACGGCGGCGATGATGGTAACGGCCTTATGCCCCAAGGCCCATCGGATAACCGGAGCGTAGGCCCGCTGCATCCAGGTCTCGTGTACGAAGGCGACGTCATCCTCGCCTGCGCCCTCGGGCAGGTCGCCGGGCCGCAGCAGGTAGGCTCCCAGAACCGGCACCGCCGTCAGCGCCACCACCAGCGACGCTGCCAGGGCGAATACCACGGTAAGGGCGAAGGGCAGGAAGAAAGCGCCTACGAGTCCCTGGATGAAACCGAGAGGAATGAATACGACGATGGTGGTCAGCGTGGACGCAAAGATGGCCGGGCCAACCTCGGTGGTAGCGTCCAGCGCGGCTCTCCATCTCTCCCTGCCTGCCTGGATGTGCCGGTAGACGTTCTCCAGAACGACGATAGCGTCGTCAACCACACGGCCCACGGAAATAGCCAGGCCGCCCAGCGTCATAAAGTTCAGCGTCATGTCCTGCCAGGTCATCAACAGAATCCCGCTGAATATGCTGAGAGGTATGGACAGCGCGATGACTATGGTGGGGCGCAGGGTGGTCAGCAGGCCGCGCACCACCGTCGGACGGATGCTCAACATAAATATGAACACCACGGCAACGGCGAACAGAAATCCGTAAAGGGCCTCACTCAACAGGGTGTCTATTTGCTGCTGGATTTCCGGGCCCTGGTCCGAGACTATGACAATTTCGAGGCCGGGCGGAAGTTGCCCAAGTGCTTCCAGCGCCTCCCGGACTGCCTCCGTTACCTCGATTGTGTTGGCTTCCGCCTCCTTCACGATGGATACGTTTATGGCTGGCTTGCCGTTGGTTCGGGAGATGCTGGCGGGTGTTCCCTCCGTCAGCTCAACATCGGCCACATCGCGCAGCATCACTACGCCTGAAGGGGTTGAACTAACTGCCAGGTTACGGACCTCTTCCACTGAGCCGAGAATATGGATGGTTTTGACGGGCATTGAGCCGCCTTCTCGGAATACCAGCCCTGCGGGAAGGGTCACGTTGTTTTCGCCCAGGGCGGCGGCAATTTGGGGAAGGGCAACGTCGTTGGCGAGCATACGGTCAGGGTCGGCGGACACCCTCACTTGCTGCTCCACCTCTCCGGTGACGAGAACTTGAAGGATTCCGTCTATACCGGAAAGCTCAGGCAGGATTCTCGACTCAACAAACTCCGATGCTATCTGAGTGCCGTCGTCGGTGATTACGCTGAACTGGAGGACCGGGAACTGGTCCGGGTCGAAGCGGCCTACTTCGGGCTCATCCACCCCGTCCGGAAAAGTGAGGACGCTTATGTGGTTTTGCACGGCGCTTTCCGCATCGGCCATATCCGTGCCGTACTGGAACGTGGCCAATACGATTGAATTGCCCTCAAAGCTGGTGGACTGGATGCTTTCCAACCCCTCAGTGCCTTCTATTACCCGCTCGATGGGAGCAGTCACATCCTTTACCACACCTTCGGGGTCAGCAGACGGATATGATGTGGTGACTACGACCAGCGGGAACTCGATCTCTGGAAACAGCTCGACCTGTAGCGAGTTGTAGGCGAAAACGCCGCCAGCCAACAGGATGATTACTGCCAAGAGGGTAACAGTGCGCCTGCTGATGGCGGCGGCGGTGATGAATCTCATTTCGACCCGTAGCTAAACTGTCTGGGTTTCCCTGTAGTCGGAACCGGTGTCCACAACGACCCCGTCTCGCATCAGGACGATTCTGTGGGCCAGGCGTCCGACCTCGAGGGAGTGTGTAACCAGTATGAAACTTTGCTGGTTCGCTTTATTGAGTCCGATGATGAGGTCCATTATTTCGTCGGTGGTCTCGCTGTCTAGGTCGCCGGTCGGTTCATCGGCCCAAATGATGGATGGCTGATTGATGAGGGCGCGGGCAATGGTGACGCGCTGGCGTTGACCGCCGGAAAGCTCGCTGGGCAAGTGGCTGGCGCGGTCAGCCAGCCCAACCTGCTCCAGCATTTCCAGCGAGCGGCGTCTGGCCTCCGATGCCCCAACGCCCGACAGCAGCAGAGGCATCTCCACGTTTTCCACGGAAGAGAGCACCGGCAGCAGATTGTATAGCTGAAAGACAAAGCCCATGTTGCGGGCGCGGTAGTCGCTGCGTTCATCGTCTGGCAGGTCGTGAAGCACCACGCCGTCAATTGTCACTTGCCCGGAATCTATGTCGTCCAGCCCGGACAGGCAGTTGAGCATGGTAGTCTTGCCGCAGCCGCTGGGGCCCATAATAGCTACTATCTCCCCCCGTTGGACCGAGAGGTCTACGCCACGAAGTGCGTTTACCTGAACCTTGCCGGTATCGTAGGTCTTGTGAATTCCTACGGCGTGGACAATCGGGTCATTCATTGACTCTCCGATAACTCGCACAATCTTCTAGTACGGATACGCAGGTTTCCTAGCATTGGATTGGCTTGAATTTGACAAAATTGCAATAGTACAGTTGCCTATTCAAGTATAACCTAATTTCGTCGCATTGCAGTATGATTTCGTAGCGAATATCTCTCGCGACTTTTACAGGCGGGGGAGAAGGGGGCGAGGTATGAAACTATGGTAGGCGCCGACTGCCGAGAAGCTGAAAGGCAGGTATAGGACGGAAGACTAGCACGGCTGCTCCATGCGCAACTTCAGCTGCTCCAGCCACCACCAGAGTCGGCTCCAGACCATTCGCCGCTCGGAGTCGGCCAATTGGCGACCAAGATGTCGGCGAGTGGCCGCGACTCCCTGGCCGGCGAGGTACCCCCATGCGCTTGGTTCCCTGCGAATCCATGCCAGTGTTTTCTCGCGGTGATCGCTGAGAACCTGCCGCAGGACGAGGTCCAGCGTTTCGAGAGTGAGGGGCGAAGGTTGAGCCATCAGCCCCCGCCCACCGGGCGGACGATCTCCAGAATATCGCCATCCCGCAAAACGACCTCGGGGTACTGCTCTCGCTTCAGCACGTCGCCGTTGTAGCCGACGGCGACGTGTTTCAGGTCCAATCCGAAGGAGTCGAGATAAGACTCCAAGTCCATATCGTCATCAACGGGACGGGGCTTACCATTTACGGTCAGGTTAATCATATCGGCACAGGCCTCCGGTCATTGTATGCGAGCGGGGGCTGGTTCTATCAACGTCAGACGGGACTGCCAGGCATCATGCAGGGCCGTTTTCAGCTCTTCCGCCGCAGCTTGCGGGTCTGGCGCGGCCAGGATGCTGCGAATGACGGCGATGCCCGAGCCCCCAGCCGTCATTAATTCCGCAAGATTTTTAGGGTTTATGCCGCCGATGCCGATGAGCGGAATACTGCATCGGAAGGAAGTTTGCCGCATCAGGCC
>VXOI01000250.1:0-22557 GCA_009840175.1 Chloroflexota bacterium
CAAGCAGCGTCAAGCATCGCGGCGGAAGACACCGCGTCCAGGCCGCCTTAGCCAGAAGGATCCGGAGGAGGTAGGGGAGCCTTGGCGCGCTCCTCGCGGTCAAGGGCAAAGTAATCGGAGTGCGCCCCCTGGCTGCCGTGGAATCCGCGCAGGTCGAAATCGTACAGAAAGTTGTTTACGTAAGTGAAGGTGTGTTCGGCAACCTCGCGGTACTTGTAGCTCTCCATCTGGCCGTTTTTGCTGAGGATAATGGATGCGTCCAGGTAAAGACTGGCTAGTTGAATGTTGTCTTCCAGCATCTTTTCCCGCTGCGGCTCCGACCAGTTGGCCGCCGTGCTGTAGCGGAAGAACCCGCCGTCCACATCGTCGAACATCGGAGAGTCGGCCATGGCGTCCAGCGTCTTGCGAAGCATGGCGGCGTAGAAGTCCTCGCCGGTGGCGCGCTGAAGGTGGAGGATAAGGCGAAGGATGCTGGGATTAGTGAACTTAGGCTCCCCGCCGAATCCGCCGTTGACGGCATCGTATGCTCCGGCCACGATGCGGGAGACCCGGTCAACCAGCGAATTCTCGACCTCAGCCCCGGCTGCCACGCGGCGGGCGTGTATGCGCCGCTGTTGTAGCAGGTCGCGGGACTGTTCGTAGAGGCGGGGCTTGTCGGCCTTGTACGCTCCTTCCAGTTCCATCAGCATCGCCAGAAACTGGTCGGGTGGCAGGTAGGTGGCGCCGCCTATCAGTCCTCCGTGGGGCGTCAGGAAAGCGGTCGTGGGCCAGCCGCCCACGTTGTAGCGGGAGTTGATGTCGGGGCGGTGGTCGTTGTCCACCCGGACGGCGATAAAGCTGCGCGCCAGGATGGATTGAACATCGGGGTCGGAGTAGGTGGTCTCGTCCATCACATGGCACCAGTAGCACCAGGGGGCGGTGATGGACAACAGCACGGGCTTGTCTTCGGCCTGCGCTCTCTCAAAGGTGGAACGCGCCCACGGCAGCCATTCGATGCAGTGCGCCTGGTTGGGGTTGGGCGAGAAACGAATGCTGGTCACTATGCCTGTCCTGAGCCTGCCGGGGGCCGCCTGTGGTTTCTGCGCCGTGCCACATGACGATGTTTCAGCGCTTCAAGTTAGCATAGAGGCAGTCGTTTTTCAATTCGCGTGACGGCTTTCGACTCCGGCGATGCCATGCGAGGCGTAACGCCGTTCCCTACGCAGTAGCCATCGCTTCCCGCTCCAGCCGGAAGTTGGCGTGGGAAATGGGAACTGACAGCAGGATTCTTGCCTGTTCCAAAACGCCGTCTGTCGCGCGATCCTTTGGTGAACTGAGGAGCGCTTTGAACTCGCCGCCGTCCATGGCGGCTATGGGAACGCCGTTGCGATAGGCCAGGCGGTTGCCCGGCACCGACGCCACCCGGAGGCCGGGAGTGAGGACTCCGGCCAAATTCAACGGATCGCAGGCCGACACGATGACCAGCCGGTCGTCGGGTTCCCGGTTGCGCCAGCGTCGCAGCGCGTCCGCCGCTTCAGGCAGGGCGAACTGCTCACCGACGAATCCCGAGACAAACCGCCCGCCCCGAATCTCGCCCCGCGCTTCCAATCGGCGCAGAATCCGGGCCAGATCCCGCCAGCGAAGGGACAGCGAATCTCGGGCCAGCAGCTCAGGAAACAGTATCCCGTAGCGGTACAGCAGTTGCCACGCCACCGCTTCGGTACGGTCTTCCACCGGGTCCGGGGCCTCAAGGAGCCACCAGCGGCTGCCAACTGTGCGTCCCGACGCGGGCGTATTGCGGAACCGGCTTACACCGTCCGCCCGGCCACGGTCAGAGATGAATCTGCTACCCCCGGACCTTTCGGTCCTCGTCCTGTTGGAAGAAGGACGGCGCGGCCGCTTGGTTCCCCGGAGCCGCTGGCGCAGCGCTTCCAGGCCGTCGGCGGTAGCCAGCCCGGAAGCAGCCAGCGCCCACAGCGCTTCCTCCACGTCCGACGGCAGGCGCTTGGTGGCAGCCACTATTTCGGACTGGAACGATGCTCCTCGCTCCTTCATATATTCCAGTGCTTCCTGGGCGGAGCCGGTAAGCCCGTCAGTGGGTACATCTTCGTCGGGCAGCAGCCAGTCCAGCGACTCCCGCAAGGCCAGGGTCACCGGTGTAAACCGGGAGAAGGCCGCCCGCCCATTACCGCCTGATTTGGAAGGAGAGCCGTTGTTGCCGTTGCTCTGGGCTGAGAACCGTCCCCAGACCACCTCGCCGCTCAGGCAAAGGCGGTCCAGCATTATGCCGCTATACTCCGTTACCCTTGCGCCTAGAATTTCCTCTTCCATTACTCCGGCGGCAGTCTCGAACCCTTGCAGCTTTTCGATGACCGACAGCAGGCCGCCCTCGCCGTGGAGCCGCGCTTCCGGCGCGACGTGCTGCCACTCCAGCAGGAAGCGGATGAAGGTGGCCGGAGATACCGGCTCCACCTGGCTGCGCAGGGAGTCTATGGTGGAACGGTGGATGCGGGCCAGGATGCGGCGGTCGCAAAACTCTTCGCCTTCAATGCCCTCCCGGTAGCTGCCCCGTAGCACCACGCCTTCGTTTTCCAGTTGGCCCAGGGCGTACAGCACATCGTCTTCCGGCAGGGCCAGCTTTGATGCCAACTCAGCGACAGTAAACGGCCCGATGCAGTCCACCCAGCCTCGGACCAGGGCCAGTATCGAGTCTTCCCGGCTGCCCTCGTAGTGGCCGTTGGCAAACAGCGGCAGCGATGTCCTCGGTTCCGGCTTGGCCGTTACTCCTTCGTATGCCCGGCGCACCAGTTCCAACCGCTCCGCTGCGACCCAGGCGGACAGGCCGCCATCGGCGGCGACCCGGTATGCCCTCCCTGCATCGGCCAACTGTTCCAGCCACGAAAAATTCGTAATTCCTGCCATTTCCTGCCAAAATGTGCCAGGCGTCCCATCTGGCAGCACGCCGAGAGTCAGCAGAGCGTCGTGCAGCTCGTCCACGTCGCGGATTCGCGGCCAGGCGTTTTCCGATTCCTGCCGGATGGCCTCGGGGTCGAGCCGGGTCAGGTCGCGGGAATTCTCCGGCAGGGCGCGGCGCAGAGGCACCGCCCGTGCCCGGCGCTCCTCCAGCGGCGCGTCGTCCAGGAAGGCGTAGGGCATGGCGTTGAGTATCTGGTGGGAAAAGACGGACGGCTGCACCGTGTCGCGCCCATACACCTCGATGCTGCCCGACTCGATGCCCGCCAGCAACTCACGGCAGCCGTCAAGGTCTGACGCTTCGGTCAGGCAGTCGCGCATGGTCTCGAACACCAGCGGATGGTCTGGGACTTCGATGTCGCCGGGTGGCGCGTTGTCCTGGCAGGCCACCTGCGCCGGAAACACCGCGGCCAACAGGTCGTCGGAGCGCATCCGTTGCAGCGGCGGCGGAACCTTCTTGCCGCCGGTGTGCCGCAGGATGGCGAGCGCGCGGGTGGCGTTCCAGCGCCAGCGGGTGCCGAATATGGGGGCCTGCAACACTGCCTGCGTCAGCACTCCCTCAATGGTGTTGGGCTTCAGGTAGCTGAATATGTCCTCGACGGGCATCGAAAGGCCGGGCCCCAGCGAAAAATTCAGTCCGTCGTCGGTGGCTACCGCCTGCAACTCGAAATCGAAAGAGCGGCAGATTTTCTTGCGTAGCGCCATGCCCCAGGCCCGGTTGATGCGCGCCCCGAAGGGGGCGTGAATCACCAGTTGCATGCCGCCGCTTTCGTCGAAGAACCGCTCGGCAATCACACGGTTCTTGGAGGGCGTCACTCCCAGCACTCGCTTGCCTTCTTCGATATAGGCGACAAGCTGGCGGCTGGCCTCAGCGTCAACCCCGGACTCAGTGACAACCCACTCGCGGGCCGCTCCGCTGTCCGGCAGCAGATGGTCTATGCCCTCTCGCAGCTCGGTGACCTCGTCGGATAACTCAGTAGTGCGGCCCGGGGCCTCCCCCAGCCAGAAGGGGATGGTCGGCGGCTGGCCGTGGGCGTCCTCCACCCGGACGCGGCCGCTCTCGACGCGGCGAATCTTCCAGGCGTTGTTGCCCAGTAGGAACACGTCGCCCTTCAGACTTTCGATGGCGAAGTCCTCGTTGACCGTGCCGACGAAGGTGTCTTCCGGCTCGGCGATGACGTCGTAATCGGCATTCTCAGGAATGGCGCCGCCGCTGGTCATCGCTGCCAGTGGTGCGCCGCGCCTTGCCTTCACGATGCGGTTCACGCCGTCGCGGTGCAGGTAGGCCCCGCTGCGTCCCAGCCGGGGCGCATACCCCTCGGACAGCGTTCCGATGGTCTGGTCGAACTTCTCGCGGGGCAAATCCCGGTAGGGATAGGCCCGCCGCGCCAGCGCGTACAGGTCGTCCTCGGCCCACTCTTCCTGGGCGCATGAGGCTACTATCTGCTGGGCCAGCACGTCCACCGGCCAGGCCGGAATGGAAAGCGCGTCCAGGTTGCGGCCGCGGACGGCCTTTGATAGCGCAATGCACTCGGCCAACTCGTCGCGCGTCAAGGGGAACAGTCGCCCCTTGGGCTTGCCGCCTACCGAGTGCCCGGAGCGTCCAACCCGTTGCAGCAACACGCTGATGGAGCGAGGGGAGCCAATCTGGCAGGCCAGGTCCACGTCGCCTATGTCTATGCCCAGTTCCAGCGACGCCGTGGCGACGCACACCTTGACCTGGCCCGTCTTCAGCTTCTCCTCGGCGTCGAGGCGGGTGGCGCGGGACAGGCTGCCGTGGTGGGCCACCACCGCTTCCTCCCCCAGCCGGACGCTGAGCTGGTGCGACACCCGCTCCACCAGCCGCCTGGTATTGACGAACACCAGGGTCGTGTCGTGGGCCTCGACCAGCTTGGCTACGGCATCCAGCGTTTCGCCCCAAAGCTCATGGGATGCGATGGGGCCAAGTTCCTGCTCCGGCAACTGCAATGCCAGGTCAATCTCGCGGGCGTGTCCGGTGTCCACGATGGCGCAGTCGGGCGTTCCATCGGGGGCAATGTTCTCGTTGCCCACCAGCAGCCGGGCTATCTCTTCGATGGGCCGCTGCGTGGCCGACAGCCCGATACGCACCACCGGCTGCTCCGACAGGGCGCAGAGCCGCTCCACCGACAGCGACAGGTGCGAGCCGCGCTTGTCGTCGGCCACGGCGTGAATCTCGTCCAGGATGAGCGTGTTGACGCCCTTCAGCCCGCGCCGCCCACTGCCGGAGGTGAGCAGGATGTACAGCGATTCGGGTGTGGTGATGAGAATGTGCGGAGGCTTCTTCGCCATCTTCTGGCGCTCTGCCTGCGGCGTGTCCCCGGTGCGCAGCCCGACGCGGATTTCGGGCAACGGGAAACCTTTATCCGAAGCGAGGGCGGCTATCTCTTCCAGCGGAGCGGCCAAGTTCTTCTGTATGTCATTGGACAACGCCTTCAGCGGCGAGACGTAGACCACCTGCGTCGTGTCGGGCAGTTCGCCGTCAATGCCCTGCCGCACCAGCCGGTCAATGCAGGTCAGGAAGGCCGCCAGCGTCTTGCCGGAGCCTGTGGGCGCGGCGATGAGCGTATGTCGGCCCTCAGCGACCGCGCTCCAGCCTTGCGCTTGAGCATCCGTGGGCTGCCGGAACCGCCCCTCGAACCACTCTCGGATGATGTGGTGGAAGTGAGATGTGGACACTATCGCCTGCCGTCATTCCCGCGAAGGCGGGAAGCCAAAGGAATTGCTGCCAGTATTGTCTCCATTGCTGACTGTCGGCGCAAGGCGCAAGTGTCAGCGGATTTGACGCCAACTGCAATTGCGCCGTAGCATCCTGCTATGAGGCAGAAGCTAGGATTGTCCGCTGATACGAAAATGTGAGTGGCGTTATGAGTCGATGGGAAAGATGCAATGCTGTGGAGCGCGACCCCGAAAAGCTGGGCGGCGTTTGGATTTTCCGCGATACCAGAGTGCCGATATCCGCCCTCTTCGCCAACCTCAAGGACGGTGCTACTGTAGCTGAATTTGTAGAATGGTTCCCTGGGGTGGAGCCATGGCAAGTTGAGGCGGTCTTGGAACACGAAATGAGGGAGTTGGAGAGTTTCGGAGTACGTGAAAATTCTGTTTGATCACTGTACTCCAGCCCCGCTACGGCGTCACTTAGTTGGTCATATAGTTGATACTGCCAATGAGCTAAGCTGGAACAGGCTGAGAAACGGCAACCTGCTGGATAGGGCGGAGCAGGGCGGATATGACCTGTTGATAACAACCGATCAGAATATGCGTTATCAGCAGAATCTCTCGAGACGGCGGCTCGCCGTGTTATTGCTTTTGAACAACTCTTGGCCCCGCATTCAGAATCATGTTGATGCCATAGCGGAGGCCGTATTACAAACCCTGCCCGGCCAGCTTACTATAGTGCCTATCCTGAACCAGCAGTTGAGTTGAATCAGGATTTGACGCCAACCGCAGTTGCGCCGTAGCATTGGCGCGGCGGAGCTGACGGCGTTGTACGCCCCCGCCAATCCTGCCAATACGCGAGGCGCCAATGACGCAGTTGTCCAGCAAGCAGTTATTGGAAGCTAGGCAAAATCCCTTCGGCGGCATGGTGATTGCACCGGGTGAGTTGCCCTCTGACGCCGGAGAGTTTTCCCAGCGGCTCGAAGTTTCACTGAAGCAGTGGACCTCCGACGGAATCAAGGCCGCGTGGCTTGAGGTGCCTATCGGCAAGTCCGCGTTGATCCCTGAGGCCGTCAATCAGGGCTTCACCTTCCACCACAGCAGCGAAGACTACCTGATGCTGACCATCATTCTCCAGGATGGCGCGTGGCTGCCCAACTTCGCCACCCACTACATTGGCATTGGTGGAGTAGTGCTGACCGAGGAGCGCGAGTTGTTGGTGGTGCGTGAAATCTACGGCGTGGCTGGACGCCCGCCCACGCTGAAGCTCCCCGGCGGCGCGCTGCATCCCAACGAACACCTGGCCGAAGCGGTGGAACGTGAGGTGCTGGAGGAAACCGGCGTCCGTGCCGAGTTCCAGTCCATCGCCTGCTTCCGCCACTGGCACGGCTATCGCTACGGCAAGTCCGACATCTACTTCGTCGGCCGCCTGCGCCCGTTGAGCCGGGAAATCACGATGCAGGCCGATGAGATACAGGAGTGCCTCTGGCTGCCGGTGGACGAGTTCCTGGCGCGCGAGGACATCAGCAACTTCAACAAGCAGATTGTCCGCGCAGCCCTCGAATCTGACGGCGTGGTGCAGTCCTTCATTCCGGGCTTCGGCGGCCCGGACACCCGCGAGTACTTTATGCCCCGGCATCTGGTAGACGGAGAGGGTGTTTGGGACTTTCCCGGCAGGGACGCCGTAGTGGACGTATAATAGCCGCAAACTAGAATCTCCCAATGAGCCGCCTTGCCAACGGCCCGGCTGAGCAGTTTAGGCTAATGCGCTGCTGGATGGATTGTGATGACACGGGTAATCAGTCCACCGCGAGAAGATTGGGATAGCTTGCCGACTCCACTTACTCCCGGAGAGCGGCAAGTTGCAGAATTTTTTGACAGGCATTTGCCGCAGGGTTGGGAAATTTACGTGCAGCCTCATCTGAACGGACTGCAACCCGACCTTGTGCTGCTGCACCCTGAGGTAGGCGTTGCAGTTTACGAGGTAAAAGACTGGAATCCCCGTGCTTCGTCGTATTGGGTCAAATCTGATGAAGCCGAGGCGGTTCTGAAGGCGCGTTATCCTGGCAGCGATGGATCGGTCTCTCTGATGAATAACCGCAATCCGTTTGTGCGGGTCAGGGATTACAAAGACTATATCCACAGGCTAGGCACGGCGGCTATTGGAGGCCGTGTCGCCTACGGGCGAATTACCGCTGGAGTGATTTTCACTGTCGGGGAGTCGCGTTTCTGGAAAAATATGGGCCGCCATTTTGTAAGAAGAGGTGAACCGTCGCGGTATTATCCGGTGGTAGGAGAGGACGCGCTTCGTTCCAATCGGGTTGGCTGGGTTTTCCCGGAAGCGGTCCAACCGCGCTACGGATTGATGTCCGAACCGATAGCGGATTATTTACGGGGATGGGTCCGTGAACCCGATTTCGTCCGGCAACAGCGGCAGCCCTTGCCTATTCCCAATAATATCCAGCGCCGATTGCTGGAGCAGGGTCCAGGGGTAACCGGGCTACGCCGAGTGCAAGGGCCAGCAGGTTCAGGTAAGAGCATCCTGCTCTCTGCCCGCGCCGCTCGCCTGGCTCATATCGGCAAACGAGTATTGGTCGTGGGATTCAACATCACCTTGTCCAATTACTTGCATGATTTGTCGGTGCGTCATCTGCGGCAGTTGACCTTCAACAAATGGGAATATAGAGCTGCGGAACGACGGATGATCTTCACTCATTTCCATGAATGGCAAAGATGGCATGACATTTATGAAGAAGGTGCGGCCTTCGATGCTATCTTGGTGGACGAAGGCAACGACTTTTCTATTGCGTGGTGGCACGAGCTGAAGGACGCGCTGAAAGATGGCGGAGAAATGATGCTGGCTTTTGACCAGACCCAAGATATTTATCATCGGGCTGGTGCTTGGACCGAAGACACCATGGGGACTGCTGGATTCAGAGGCCCTTGGAACAAACTGGGAGGAAGCTATCGCTGCCCCAGCAAATTGCTTCCGGCCCTACGGTATTTTACCGACATATTTATGCCCGATATCGAGGTTGATTTGCCTGTACCAGCACAACCTGAGCTGTCGGAATTTTACCCCTCGAATTTGCGCTGGGTGCAAATAGAAAAAAGACATTGGATCGAAACTTGCATTGAAGAGCTGGAAAATTTGCAGAGCAACCTACCCCAAGACTCTGGGTATTCCGACATAGTCTGTCTTTTGCCAGTGCATTCCAATGGATTTCAGTTTGTTAAGGCGGCTGAGGAGTGTCTGGGCGTTGAGGTGTACCACACCTTTTCCAAAGCTGATGACAACGACCGTAGACAGAAAGAGAGCCGTCCATTGAAACGTGCTTTCTGGGGCGGGAGCGGCAAGATTAAGGCAACTACAATTCACAGCTTCAAGGGGTGGGAGGCACGTCATCTGCTAATCTACATCGATGACATCCGGCGAGCTAAAGAGACGCCCGTGTTGTTTTACGTTGGTCTGACACGCCTACTGCAACACACGGGTGGCAGCTCGCTAACTGTGGTTGCATCCTGCCCAGAGCTACGCGAATTCGGGCAACAGTTTTTTGACGATTTCGTCGAACTGGATGATTTACCCTTCTAGCCAGCGTAATGCGCTAGCACACTTCAACCTGACGATTATAGGAGCCGACAAATGGCAACTCAGCAGTCCGCGGTCAACACGGAACAGGGCAACACCACAGGACAATCCACCGGACGCCCCGTCATCCGGTCCACAGAGGGCGTCATTTCCAGTGGGCATTACCTCACCTCGATGGCTGGAATGAAGATGCTGCTCACCGGCGGCAACGCTTTCGACGCGCTGGTGGCTGCCGGGTTCGCCGCCGCCGTGGTGGAGCCTATCGCGTCCTACTCCCTGGCTGCCGAGGGTGTGTTCATGCTCTACGACGCTCGCAGCGGCGAGCTGCTGTCCCTGAGCGGGCAGGGCACCGCCCCCGGCAAGGCCACTGCCGACTTCTACAAGTCGCAGGGGCTGGAGCGCATCGCCACCGGCCCGGGACACCAGCAGTCGCACCTGTCGTTCACGTTGCCGGGTGTCGTCCACGCCTTTCTTTCGCTGGCGGAGCGGTACGGCACCAAATCCGTTGACGAGCTGCTGGCCCCGGCCATTGCCTACGCCTCCGATGGGATACCCAACTACGAGTATATGCTGGACAGGCTGGACTCCCAGGCGACGGCCCAGCAGTTCGACCTGTACCAGCCCGGCGGATGGGACGTGTTCTACCGCAACCGGCAGGTTCCCGCCGCCGGTACGCCGCTGGTGCAGCCGGGTCTGGCCAACACCCTGCGGGCGATGTTGCCCGGCTCCGGCAACGGCCACGCCCTTTCAAGGGTTGAGGGGTTGCAGAAGGCACGCGACGTGTTCTATCGCGGCCCGGTGGCGCAGACGATTGCCGACTCAGTCGCCAGCGTGGGCGGTATCATGTCCATGGACGACCTGGCTGCCTACAAGTCGCAGTACGATGCTCCGGTCAAGACCACCTTCCACGGCTACGAGATATATGGTCAGGACACTTGGACGCAGGGGCCGGTCCTGATGCAGACCCTCAATATGCTGGAGAACTACGACCTGCGGGCGATGGGCCACAACAGCCCGGCCTACATCCACACCGTGGCCGAGGCCATCAAGCTCTCCTTCGGCGACCGCGAGGCCCATTACGGCGACCCGGACTTCTCCACCATTCCCATTGACGGCCTGCTGTCCAAGGAATACGCCGCCGAGCGCGCCCGGCTGATTGACTTAGAGACCGCCTACCCGGCGCAGCCCGAACCCGGCGACCCCTGGCGCTACTCCAGCAAGTCCCGCGGCAGCAACGGCGCGCGCAGCAACGGCCTGCCAGCGGCTTCCGACCCGGCCACGGCGGACGCCTCGGCGCGGGACGGCACGACCCATGTGTCGGCCATGGACAAGCAGGGCAACATGATCTGCGGCACCATCAGCGGCGGGGCCTTCGCCAAGTCGGTGTTCTTCCCGGAGTTGGGGTGCGCCCTCAGCACCCGCATCGAGATGTTCAACTGCGAGGAAGGACACCCCAACGTGGTGGAGCCGGGCAAGCGTCCTCGGACTACGCTGGTCAACTACATCATCAGCAAGGACGGCCAGCCGGTGATGACCGTTGGCTGTCCTGGCGGCGACAACCAGGCGCAAGCCAACGTGCAGCTGATGCTCAACGTCATCCTGTTCGGCATGGACCCGCAACAGGCGGTGGAAGCGCCCCGTTTCTCGACGCAGAGCAACGTCAACTCCTTCTACCCTCACGTCTACCACCCGGGACGGCTGGACCTGGAGCAGGCCATACCCGAGACCACGGCGGAGCAACTGCGGGCCATGGGCCACAGGATTGCGCGCGCCGTGGACTGCGGCATGGGCGCGACGGTGTCCGTCCGAGACTCGGAGACGGGCTACCTCAGCACCGGGGCCGACCCGCGCCGCGCCTGCTACGCCATTGCGCTGTAAGCTGGCAGCACTACCGCGGAGTGGGTTGAGGCGGTTTCGCTTGGGAGTTTCAATCAGGGGCGGGTAACAACCTGCCCCTGATCCGTTTTTCGGGTTCTGACGTATTCCTGATTCGTATGACGCTAATTTCTTAATATTATTGACTATAATCGCCAGTGGACCCGGGGCGATTATTGATGAAGCCCCGTATTGACGGAGGAACCAAGAGATGCTCGCAGGACTGACCGCCGGGGCCATAGCCGCCATCATCGCCACGCTGGCGTCCCTGCCCCTTCATTCCCCGGTGGACAGCGCATTCAATAGTGCTACGGTCGCCGTAGCCTGCCTGGTGCTGGGCCTGATTGCGGGAGCGCTTTGGACTCGCATGGGCGAGCGCCCCGTCATGGTATTTGGCGCCCTGGGCGCGCTCTTCGTTGTTGTCGTGATTGTTGCCTTTGTGGGCAACAGCCTGCTGGACCGCTTCCTGTCCTTCGTGCTTCCTCTAGCCGCCATTGCGTTTGTGATCTGCGCCCTGCTGACGCCGCTGCTATCGTCTTACTTCAGCAAGTCGGATCTCGGCTGGAAGTCTTGGGGGCCTGCCACTGTGGCGGTTGTCGCGGCGCTGGTGGTGGGGTTTGCGTTGATAACCCAGGGCGACGCCGAGAGCGGGGAACTGGCGTTGCCGCCGCCACCCACGGCGGCCCCGGCGACGGCGGTTCCTCCGACGATGGCCCCCACCAGGACTGTTGCACCGACGGCTGCCCCAACGGCTGCTGCGACGAGACCGGCGGCTACCCAGCAGTCCGTCGCGCCGACGAATACGCTGGCGCCTGCGCCTACGGATGAGCCAACTCCTGCTCCTACCGCCGCTTCCGCTATGTCAGGAGAGGCGGGGCAGTCCTTCGTCATCGGCGAAGGTTCGGAAATCACCTTCACCGTTGAGGAAGAATTGGGGCGCTCCCCCATCCGTTTCGATGCCGTCATTTCCAGCACCGGGCTGAGCGGCACGGCCAACCTGGACGGGCAGCCGTCGGTGGTCACCCTCGATTTGCATTCTTTGAGCAGTGACCAGCAGTACCGCGACCGGTACATACAGAGTCGTATGTTCCCGGACACGCCTGAGGCTATCGTGACAGTGGACCAACTGCCCGATCTGCCGCAGAGCTTCTTTGACGGCGAAACCACCAACGGGCAACTCGACGGATCTCTGCAAATCGGCGACACCGTGACGCCCCTGGTGTTCGATGTAGAGGCCCGGCACGACGGTGACGTAATCAACGTGCTGGGACGCACCACGTTCACCTGGGAGCAACTGGGCTTGGCAAAGCCTACAGCCCGCTCTGTGGTATACCTTGCCGATGAAGTCAGGGTGCAAGTGCTTCTAGTGGGCCGGGGTGCTCCCTAAACCGTGACGGCCTGCTTCCGCTCCGACGAGAGGCGGATGGCGTCCACCAGGCGGTGCAGGTCCACGGCGGTGTCGAAGTCGGGCTGGCGCTCGCCCTGGCCGCGGATGGCCTCGCCGAACATATAGTAGAGCTGGCCAACGTTGTAGGGCGCGCCCTGGGGCATTCCTTCCAGCACGAAGTGGTGCTGACCGGAGACCGACAGCTCTTCCAGTTCGTCGCTGCCCTGCGCTCCCTGGAGGCGAACCGGCCCGAGCTGCGGGGAGTCTTCGGAGTCGGCTATCAGTGTTCCTTCGCGTCCGTAGACCTCCAGCCGGTAACCGCTGCCCGCCCACGGGATGCTGGCGACGTGGACCGACACCACGGCGTCGTTAGTCAGACGCCCGTTTATCAGGATGTTGTCGGGGGACGTCACGTCCAGGTACTGGGCGGTGTCGGTCTCGTACCACTGGTCGCACTGGGTGGAGACTATGGCCGAGACCTCGGCAAAGTCGCCGACTACGAAGCGCATGGCGTCCACAGAATGGCCAGTGGCGATGGTGAGGGTGTTGGCCCCCAGCTCGACGTCGCGCTGCCAGGTACGACCCGAGGGGCGGGCCAGAACGCCGCCGCGAACCAGCGTCATGGAGCACGACATAATCTCGCCGACGTAGCCCTGCTCCACAAGCTGCTTCATTTGCAGCACGGCGGGAGCGGCGCGGGCCTGCAGACCGACCACGGCTTTCACGCCCTTGGCGCGGGCCAAGTCGGCCAGTTCCTCGGCCTCGCCGGTGGTGCGGCCCAGGGGCCACTCGGTGAAGACGTGCTTGCCCGCATTGAGGGCGTCTCTGGTTATCTCGTAGTGGGCTGGCACCCGCAGCACGACGGCCACGGCGTCTATGTCCGGGTGGGCCAGCATTTCCTGGTAGTCGTCGAAGGCAAGTTTCGCGCCATACTGCCGCTGCGATTCCTCGGCGGTCTCCATGCGGGTGGTGCAGACGCCGGTAAGCTCGAACTCCGGGCTGGCGACGATGGCGGGCAGGTGCGAGCGGTGCGCCCAGCCCACGGTGGGGCTGGCGCCGATGATACCCAGTCGGATTTTATCGGCCATGACTCAACTCCCGTGCTTTGCTTGCGCCGGAAATCCGGTCGCGGGGGTATGACGCCGATTATACATTGTGTGCCCTAGTGCCTGGTGCAGATTGGAACGCACCGAAAAAAGTAGTTGATTTTCGGGAGCCGGGGCTGTTAGAGTTACCGCATCCCGCTACCCCGCACGGGAGGGAGACGATGCGAAGGATTATCATTCCGCTGGTGTTCGTAGTGTTGCTGACCATCGCAGCGGTCGTTCCGGTTGCCGCCGGGGGCGGTGATTCGGGCGAGAAGCATTCCGGCAGTGGCTGCGAATACTCGGCCTAGTTGCCGTCGGCTGGTTCCGCGAAGAAGAAGGCCCCCGATTTTCGGGGGCCTCGCTTTTTGCCTTGATTGTATGGCCGTAGGGCGGTCTACAGTCTGTGGAGGTAGCGGCTGATTTCGTAGTCGGTCACCTGGGAGCAGTATTCTTCCCATTCCATGCGCTTATTCTGGATGAAGCTGGGGAAGATGTGGGACCCCAGGGCCTCGTGCAGCAGTTCGCTGTCTTCGGCAAGCGAAATGGCATGGCCCAGGCTGCTGGGCAGGGACTTTACTCCCAGGGCCTGCCGTTGCGCTTCGCTCATTTCCGCCGCGTTGCCGGCCATAGGCGGTGGGGCCGGGTAGTCCTCTTCAATGCCCTTCATGCCCGCCGCCAGCATCACACTGAAGGCCAGATAGGGGTTGCAGGCCGGGTCGGGGGCGCGGTATTCGATGCGCATGGAGCTTTCGTATCCGGGCTTGTAGGCTGGCACCCTGACCAGGTCAGCGCGGTTGACGTGAGACCAGGAGACGTAGGCCGGAGCCTCGAAACCGGGTATCAGACGCTTGTATGAATTCACCCACTGGTTGGTGACCAGCGTGATCTCAGGCGCATGGCGCAGCAGACCCGCGATGAACTTGTGCCCAACATCCGACAGGTAATGCTCGTCGTCTTCGTCGAAAAAGGCGTTGTGTTCGCCGCGAAAGAGCGACTGGTGTATGTGCATCCCGGAGCCGTTGACGCCGGGGATGGGTTTGGGCATAAAGGTGGCGTAGGCTCCGCGGATTTGCGCCAGTTCCTTGACCACCAGCCGGGCCGTCATCACGCTGTCGGCCATGGCGAGGGCATCGGTGTATTGCAGGTCAATCTCGTGCTGGCTGGGGGCGGCCTCGTGGTGGGAATACTTTACTGGAACGTCCATCTCGGCCAGGTTCAGCACCGTGTCGCGGCGCAGGTCGCTGGCCGGCTGACTGGAAAGCTGGTCGAAGTAGCCGCCCCGGTCCAGCGGTTCCGGTTCGTCGGGGCCTTTGAGGTAGAAGTATTCCAGCTCGGTGCCGACGTAGTAGGTGTAGCCCAGGCTGGCCAGGCGCTCCAGGTTGCGCTTCAGCACCGCCCGCGAGTCGCCATCGAAGGAGTCGCCGCCGGGACGCTGGATGTCGCAGAACATCCGGGCGACGGCGTTCTGCTGGGGACGCCAGGGCAGGAGAGCGAAGGTGTTGGGGTCGGGGAAGGCCCGCATATCGCTCTCATCGGAGCGCGCGTAGCTCTCGATGGCGGAGCCGTCGAAGCCGACGCCTTCTTCCATGGCGTCGCGCAGGTCGGCGGCGTTGATGGCGAACCCCTTGAGGTTGCCGAGAATGTCGGGAAACCAGAGACGCACGAACTTCACGTCGGCATCCTCGGCAGTCTGCAAAACATAGTTCTGGGCTGCCGGGTCAATGTTCGTGCGAGTTGCCATCATAGTAGCCTCCTGCATCCTGATTCTGCCCTGGTCGTTCCAAGCTGTTTTTGACGCAAAGGCGCAAAGAATTTCACTTTATTCTACCATCAGAAAGGCGGGGGCACAGTTCAGGCGGTGGCTCAGAGGAGCGGAGGCCCCGGATAAATCCGGGCCGGAGTGCGGCGACGTATCAGGGGCATAGACGGAAGGGTGGCGCGCCTGGCAGGACTCGAACCCGCAGCCCCTGGGTCCGAAGCCCAGTGCTCTATCCATTGAGCTACAGGCGCATGGGGGGTTGCCGGAGGAACGGTTGGGGCGAGCGACGGGGTTCGAACCCGTGATCTCCTGTGCCACAGACAGGCGCCTTGACCACTCGGCTACGCTCGCCACGCGCTTCTATGCTAACAAATGGCGGACGGGGTTACAAGCGCATGAGGCAAGGGCAGGTGGCGTTCCGAATCAGGTGAAGCAACCAGTTGAAAACGGGGGTTTGGATTCCCGCCTGCGCGGGAATGACGGATTGGGTTCTGCGGCAGGTTTTGAGATAGTTTCTAAATTGGAACGCTATCAGGCTGGGGCTTCGTAGCGGGCAGAATTGAAACTTTGCGAAACGGACGCCTACAATACCGCAATGTAATTGCGTAAACATCACATCGCCCACCGCCGTTTCAACTTCGGACGGACGGGGAAGTCAGGATAGTCGGCATGAAAACCGCATATTTCAGGAATAGCATAGCAATTCTCGGTTTGTTCGCAGTGCTGGTGCTGCTGGCGGCCTGCGGCGGTGATTCCGCCGCGCCCGAAGCTACTGCCGAGCCTGCCACGGAGGCGGCGCCCACCGCTGCCCCCACGGAGGCAGCAGCAGCAGAGCAGGAGGCTTCGACGGAAGGGAGCGCCGCCGGCGACACCACTAGGTTCGTGCAGCTTTTCGTTGACCCGCCCACCCTCGACCCGCACATAACTACCGACGCGACCTCGGCCCGCATCATCGTCGAGGTGTTCGGCGGACTGGTCACCATTGACCCCAATCTGGACATAGTGCCGGACCTGGCGGAGAGCTGGGACATCAGCGGCGACGGGCGGGTATATACCTTCCACCTGCGCCCTGATGCCGTGTTCCACGACGGCAGTCCGGTCACGGCCCAGGATGTGCAGTGGTCGCTGGAGCGGGCCACCAATCCGCTCACCGAATCGCCGGTGGCCGACCAGTACCTGGGCGACATTGTCGGCGTGGACGAGAAGCTGGCCGGCGACGCCCTTTCCATTTCGGGCGTCAACGTCATTGACGAGCGCACCATCGAGATAGCCATTGACGAAGCGAAGTCATACTTTCTGGCCAAGCTGACTTACCCCACCGGCTTCGTGCTGGACCAGGAAAACGTGGATGCCAACCCCCGGAACTGGTTCCGCAAGCCAAACGGCACCGGGCCTTTCCGCCTTACCGAGTACCAGGTGGGCGAGACCCTAAAGCTGAGCCGCAACGAAAATTACCACCTGGGCGCTCCCAGGCTGGAGGAGGTGGAATTCATCCTCAGCGGCGGAACCCAACTGCTGATGTACGAGAACGACGAAATACACATCGCGGGGGTGAGCCTGGCAGACCTGGACCGTTTCAGCGACCCCAACAACGAACTGTACCCGGACCTGCGCACTGCGCCAGCCAGCTTCAGCGTCAACTACATCGGCCTGAACGTCAACGAGCCGCCGCTGGACGACGTGAAGGTGCGCCAAGCCCTCAATCTGGCGATAGACAAGCAGGAAATCGCCAGCATCGTTCTGGGCGACCTGGTGGAGCCGGCGGACGGCATACTGCCGCCGAATTTCCCCGGCTATGACGAAAGCGTAAGCGGATACGAGTTTGATCCGGTCCGCGCCAAGCAGTTGCTGGAGGAATCCAAGTACGGGGACGACCTGGCGAACATTCCGCCCATCACCATCACCACGCCGGGCAGCTTCGGGGCCAACGTCAGCCTGGATATGGAAGTGGTGCTGCAAATGTGGGAGCGCCACCTGGGAATCACCGCCGAGTTCCAGCAGACGGAGTTCGCCACGTTCCTGAAAGACCTGCACAAAGGGCGCTTCCAGATGTTCGACATCGGCTGGATTGCCGACTACCCTGACCCGGAGAACTTCCTGGACATACTGTTCCACAGCGAAAGCTCCAACAACCACACCCATTACAGCAACCCGGAGGTGGACGCGCTGCTGATGAAGGCGCGGGTGGAAACGGACGAGACGGCCCGCTATGCGCTGTACAATCAGGCGGAGCAGAAAATCCTGGACGATGCGCCGTGGGTACCGCTGTGGTTCGACGGCGAGAGCAAGCTGCTGGTCAAGCCCAACGTACACGACTACCTGCTGCCGCCGCTGATCATCCCGAAGCTGCGCTACGTCTACATTACTGAGGAATAAACTACCCATGTTCCCTCTCCCTCTGGGAGAGGGTTAGGGTGAGGGCAAAAGGAGCAGACCCCACCAATGGCCCCGTACATCCTGCGCCGACTGTTGTGGCTGCCGGTCATCCTGCTCATCGTGTCGTTCGTGACCTTTGTGCTGGGACGGTACGGCCCCGGAGACCCGGTGCAGGTGCTGATGGGCCAGCATTCCAACCCGGCGGTGGTGGAGCGGATCCGCGAGCAGCGGGGCCTGAACGACCCTATCGTCGTGCAATACGTTCGCTACCTGCGCAACGTAACCCGTGGCGACTTCGGGGAGAGCTTCAAGTACCGCGGGCGGACGGTGGCAGAACTGCTGGGGAATAAAATGTGGGTATCGGTGCAGTTGAACGTCACCGCCCTCATAATTTCCTTTGGCCTGGGCGTTCCCATCGGCTTGTTCGCCGCGTTGCGCCAGCGTTCGCTGTGGGATACCGTGGCGATTTCGGTGTCGCTGTTTGGGCAAGCAGTGCCGATATTCCTCACTGCCCCGGGACTGCTCCTGATTTTTGCCCTGTGGCTGGACCTGCTTCCCACCCACGGTTGGGGAGGCATCTTTGACACCCGCGCCATTCTACCCGGGTTCGCCATGGGCATCCCCGGGGTGGCGATCATAGCCCGCCTCACCCGATCCAGCACACTGGAGGTTATCGGCAGCGATTATATTCGCACGGCTCGCGCAAAAGGATTGCCGGAGATGGTGGTGCAGCGGCGGCACATCCTGCGCAACGCCATGATCCCGGTGGCGACGTATCTGGGATTCTCCCTGTCGGGCCTGCTGACCACCTCATTCATTGTGGAGCGTTTCTTCGGCATTCCCGGGGTAGGAAATCTGCTCATTGAGGCCGTATTTGCCCGCGACTATCCCGTTATCAACGGCGTATTGCTGATAACGACCACCGTGTTCGTCATGGCCAATCTGTTGGTAGACCTTGTGTATCCGGTTCTGGATCCGCGCATACGGTTGGGACAGGCCAGTGTTGCGTAGCGGCGAACTGGAAACTGGTTCCCTGGCGGCGTCGCAGCGAGGCCGCAACTACCTGTCCATATCCTTGCGCCGGCTGCTGTCGAACAAGGTCGGTGTCGCCTGCCTGAGCGTCATAATCCTGCTCTACGGCGCCGGGATTCTGGCCCCAGTGGTCACCCCCTATGGCTACAACGACCAGGACTTGACAAATGTAAAGCAGCCCCCCAGCCTGGCGCACCCCTTCGGCACCGACCGGCTGGGCCGCGACATCCTGACCCGCGTCATCTACGGACTGCGCACGACGGTCATCCTGACCATAGTGACGGTGACTACCGGCAGCCTTGCTCTGGGCATTTCGCTGGGGCTGATAGCGGGGTACTTCGGGCGTTTGGCTGACACCATAATCATGCGGGTCGGCGAGGTATCTACGTCTTTCCCGGAGCTGCTTCTGGTCCTGATTATCGTCTCATCCTTACGCCCGCCTATGGTGGACTGGCTGCGCGGAGTCGAGAGTTTTCTGGGCGTGAGATTTATCCACCTGGGTATAGCCGATTACTTTGTGCTGTCGCTGGCCCTGGCGATATTTTCCTGGTTCGGCATGGCCCGGCTGGTGCGGGGGCAAGTGCTACAGGCACGGGAAGAGGAGTACGTAAACGCCGCCCGCTCCATAGGCTGCCGCACGCCGCGCCTGCTGTTCCGACACCTGTTGCCCAATGCGATGGGGCCGGTGATCGTAACAGTGTCCGCCAGCCTGGGCACAGTGGCGGGATCAGAAGCATTGATCAGTTTTCTGGGCATCGGGATACAGCCCCCGGTGCCCAGCCTGGGACTGATGATATTCGAGAATGGAAGCCTGTCGGTCTTACGGACGACGCCTCACCTGCTGATATACCCGGTGGGGGTGCTGACTGTCCTGCTCTTCACCTTCAGCCTGCTGGGCGACGCGGTAAACGACGCCTTCAATCCGCGGGCCCGGTAGTCCTGCCGCCTCCCTTCCTGCGGTTTCGCAGGAAGGGCAGCGCGCCGAGTCCCAGCGGCCCGGCCATCAGCGCCAGCGCGCCGAGGCTGATGGAGGCCGAGCCGCCCGGCGGAGCGGAGCAGGCGCCGGCTGTCGCGCCGTCTTCCGGTTCCTCTGTAGGCGTCACCGTAGACAAGGCGGGCTGGGACTCCGCCGGGGCAGGTTGCGGCTCTTTGGTGGCCTCTTCCGTCGCCGTGGATTCGGCCTGGGAGGTGTCCGGTTCAGGAGTTGCTTCTTCTCCGGCGCCTTTCCCTTCCGTTCCCGCGGATTCCTCGGATTCCCGAATCCTGCTTGCCAGCTCTTCCGGCGAGGGCAGGGGTTCCAGGCCCATCGCCAGCCGCCATTCGGTATCCATTCCGTGCTGGTCGAGGCCGTACACCCGCAGCAGCGCCGTGTCTATGTCCTGGGATTGTCGAATTGCGTTGAAGAGTTCAGGGATGCGGTGTTCGCCCCACCGGGCGATCATGTAACTTACCACCGACTTGCCATGCCCGTAGGCGATGAGGATGTCCTCCGGCTCGCCTGTGAAGGACTGCAGGTACCACAGGGGACGGATCCGGCGCGTGTATATGCCGTAACGCAGGGCGGCGTCATAGTCGTCGGTCTTGTCTATGTTGCCGTACTCGGCCAGGCCCTCGTTGAGCCATGCGGGAACGGCGGCCGCGGTGCCCCCGGCGGCCTCGGCCACCAGCAGGTGGACGAACTCGTGGGAAGTCGTGCCGGTGACGGTGGGGTCGTACCCGTGGATCAACAGCACCCGCTCGTCGGAGAAGGCCATGCCCTGCGCCTGCAACTCCTCTCTGACGGCCTGCGACCGGAAGGGCAGGGCCATGGACATATGGCGGTAGTTGTTGTAGGTCACAATCCGCAGGGGCTCGGTGGGGGCAATGCCCAGCACCGGCACCATGTTGTCCATGGTCTGCCGGGCGGCTTCGAGGATAATCCTGGCCCGCTCCTCCACGTATTCGCTGTAGTAGTAGACGGTAATCAGATCGTCGGTAAGGGTCAGCCACTCGAAGCGGTTGTCAAGGTAGACAAACTCGGTTTCCTCGGTGCGCGTGACCTCTCCGGCCTTATCCCACACCTCGAAGTGGTAGGTAATCTTGGTTCCAGGCGGGAAATAATCCCCCCCGCCGGAGGCGGGCAGCAGCGTCTCGCCAGCGACGCTCTCCCCGGGCTCCACCTCGATGCTGCGGTAGGCGCTGCGACCGCTCTGATCGGCCTTCTTGAAGAAGACGCGCACATCGTCAATGATGCCGGGGCTTTCGGCGGCCACCCGGAACACGATTCCGTCAGGGAACTGACTCTCCGCAGTAGCCTCCGACACGGTGACGCCGCCTTCGTCGGCGGACGCCAGCAAGGGAACCGCAACCGCTGCCAGGATCAAGGCCAGCAGTATGATCACCAGCCGAAATCGCCTCGACATATCGTGCCTTCCTTTAGCTTGGGTTGAGTTTACTACAAACCTGGGTCAACTTGACTGGCAATTGGCCGTTGCCTACAATCGAAGGCCGTAATCAGGCGCGGGAAAAGCATCCGGGACATCGTTCGGGTTGCTCGGTTTCCCCATAATCAAGCTCTCGCGAGTGGTGGAGACAGATGGCGATTAGAGTCGGGCGGGTAATTCAACTCAGTTTCGAGCCTTTTTACATTGATATGGAGCGGCGCGGCGTTGAACTGGTGGACGTCCGCCTGAACCAGGTGGCCGAGGCCATGCGCGAGGGCGAAATTGACGGCGGCCCCGTCCCTCTCACCGACAGTTTCGAGATGGAAAACTTCGCCGATCCGGTGGCCGGATTCTGCCTTTCGTCGGCTACCCGCTCCGGCAGCAACCTGGTCTATTCCAGGGTGCCTATCGAAGAACTGGACGGCGGCCGCGTTGCCCTCTCTGAGGTTGACCCCACCACAGTGCAACTGCTCCAGGTGCTGCTGGCGAAGAAGTATCAGAAAGGCGCGCCGGAGCTGGTGCAGACTGCCGACGAACACGACGCCCTCGTAATTTCGGGCGACGCGGCCCTGCGCCGACGCCGGGGCATGCGCGGCTACGGGCACCGCTACGACCTGGGCGAAGAGTGGAACCGCTTCACCGAACTGCCCTTCGTTTTCTCCCGCTGGATGCGCCGCAGCGACATGGAGCGGCGGGATGCGATGCTGCTGGAGGACACGCTGTACGTCGGTCTGGAGGAAGGCGTGGACAGTTTGTTCCACCTCTCGGAACCCCGCGAAAACCTGCTGATGCTGGCCCGCGACGTGATGGAGTACATCATCGGTTACCGTTACTTCGTCGGTCTGTCCGAGCAGAAATCTATAGACCTTTTCCGGGGCTATCGCGACCAGGTGGTGGCCTCCTGAAAACGGTTCCCTCTCCCTCTGGGAGAGGGTTAGGGTGAGGGCTTCCCTGCCCACATATTTCTGCCGGAGGGTTGTGGCGTGGTCAGGGTTGTTGACTGCTGTTACGAAGCAACGGGCCGCCCCGGTTTTATCTGCGACTTCTCCCCGCCGCGCTCCGGCAACATCGCCGAGGTGAAGCGGGCCGACATTCCCGCCGAATTCATTTCCATTGCCTACAATCCCGGGCGAGTTGTTCGCGCCAACTCAGCCATGCTGGCCGCCGCCATCCGGCGCGAGATGGGCAAGGAGACTGTCTTCACCATCGCCACTCGCGACATGAACCGGCTGGCTATCCAGTCGTTGCTGCTGGGCGCGCAGATGCTGGGGCTGGAAAACGTGGTGGTGGTTCAGGGAGACCAGTTCAACAACAGAGACCGGGCCCTGCTGGCAGTGAACGGCTACCGCCCCACCGAACTGATTGCCGCCATTCGCGCCATGAACGAGGGAGTGGAC
>VXOI01000250.1:22567-30113 GCA_009840175.1 Chloroflexota bacterium
CCTACGAGAGCCACCGGCGGTCTGCATCGGCGCAACCCTCGACCTGGGCCGCGGCATTGAGGCCGAGGCGGAACTGGCAGTACGGAAGGTGGAGGCCGGAGCCGACTTCCTGATCTCGCAGCCCATCTTCGATCCCGACGACGCTCACCGCTTCCGCGACAGTTACGAGCGGCAGGGCGGTTCGCCGTTGGCCGTTCCGGTGTTCTTCGGCCTGCAAATCTTGGAGCAGGGTGGTGTGCTGTTCAGCAGCGTGCCCGATAGCGTAAGGGCGGAGCTGGACGCCGGGCGCTCCAGCGTGGACATTGCGGTGGGACTGTACGGCAGGTTCCGGGAGGCCGGGCTTAACGACGTGTACCTGATGCCGCCGATACGCCGAGGTGGAGCGCGGGACTACGGGGCTGCGCGGGAGTTCTTCCGGCGGTTGGTTAGCCAGCTTCCGAGCATATAGAAGCCTGCGGATAGCAGCGCTATACAGATGAGCGGGAATGCCGAAATCCACCACTCCGCCAAATACCCCCGACCATCCGCCACCGCAATGCCCCAGGATGGCGTTGGAGGCGACACTCCAATCCCCAAGAAGCTGAGGATGGATTCCAGGATAATCAGGAAACCCATTTGCGAAATAAACAGCGTGGGCAGGGCGCCAGCCACTTTAGGAAACAAGAAGCGGACAGAGTTTCCGGGGTCCGATGCCCCCGCGATAGAGTTCTGGGGCGTATGGAGCATCACCTCCCGGCGAATGGGCTTGATGTACCGGGGCCAGGTCACCAGGCCCATGACGATAATCAAGTTAATCAAGGCTGGGCCGATGTAGACAAGCAACCAAAGGGCAACCCAGGCACAGCACACCAGCCATACCACTGGGCTTATCAGCCGGGGAAGAGTGGTGTCGAATATCTTGTCCCTGGAGCCGCGCCAGTAGCCGGATATGAAGCCGAGGGCTGTTCCCAACACCCCGCCGATGGCTAGAGCGCCCAGCGCGACAATCAAGGAAGTCCGAGCTCCGTATACCAGTCTGCTCCAGACATCCCGTCCCAAATGGTCTGTTCCCAAAGGGTGAGATACACTCCCGCCTTCCAGCCAGGATGGGGGAGCGCGTCTGTCTGGCAGGTTCTGAACGACGGGATCGTGGGAAGTAATCAGCGGGGCTAGGATAGCCACCAACACGAAGAGGGCGACTACCACCAACCCCGCCACCCCTCTTATTGCAGACAGCGTTGTACCTTCCCTCGAGATCAAGGGTGCCCCATTCACTACTCCTCAGAACTGTCTGTGCGCTCTTGGGATGGCAAGGTCCTTACGGGCTCCACGGCACCGGCGCCAGACTGTCCAGCGGGTCGGTCGCCACGTCCACCACGGCGGGGCGGCCCGACGCAAACGCCTGTTCCAGCGCGCTCTGAATGTCGCCGGGGCGCTCGACGCGGATGCCGAAGCAGCCGATGGACTCGGCGACCGCCGCGAAGTTGGTGTCGGTGAAGCTCCACAGCTCCTCGGGATGCCCGCCCTCCATGCCGGCATAGGCCCGCTCGTCGCCGCGCTGGTCCTGGCTGAGGGCGCTGTTGTTGTTGATGACGGTGACCACGTTGATGTTGTTTCGTACAGCGGTTTCCAGCTCGGCGATGTGATACCAGAAGCCGCCGTCGCCGCTGAAGCACAGCACCGGACGGTCGGGCAGAGCGCACTTGGCCCCCATCGCCGCCGACAGTCCCCAGCCCAGCGAACCGGCGCACCGGATATACTCCTGCGTGGAATGGTTGAAGTCAATCATGCTTCCGGTCCAGATGCCGGCGTGTCCCGTATCGGCTACCAGCATGGCGTCAGATGGCAGGAATTGCGTGATCTCGTTGCAGAGGCGCTCGGGGATGATGGGGATGGCCTCGGAGTTGGCTCGGGGGGCTACGTCCTCGCGCCATTCGCGCACCAGTTGCTGGGCGCGGTCGGTCCAATCGGCTCGTCCGCCTATGGGTTCCAACGCCTCGATCATGCGGCGCAGGGTGGCCTTGGCGTCGCCGTGCATCGCCACTTCCGCCGGGTAGGTGCGGCCCAACTCCCTGGGGTCAATGTCAAGCTGTATGACCGGGGTGCCGGGCGAGGGAACGCGCCACTCGTTGGTGACCTGGCTGCCGGTGTGGCTGCCGATATAGAAGACCAGGTCGGCCTCGCTCACCACCCGGTTGGCGCACCAGCGGGAGTAGGAGCCGACCACGCCCACCGATAGCGGATGATTGTCGGTGATGGTTCCCTTGGCGTTCAGGGAAGTCGCTACCGGGATTTGCAGCATCTCGGCAAGCTCGACCACTTCCTGCTGCGCCCCGGACGACGTGACGCCGCCACCGGCCACGATGACCGGACGCTGCGCCGACGTGAGCGCCCGCGCCGCCGCCCGCACGCTCTCCAGGTCGGCCTCGGGACGGAAGGCCGGGCGCTGGGCGAAGGTGGCCTCGAACATTACCTCCAGGTCGGCCTCGGCTTCGGTGGCGAAGTCGCCGGTCATGCCCTGGATGTCCAGGTGCACCGGAGCGGGCGCGCCGGTGGTGGCCTCGCGGAAGGCCTGCCGCAGCAGGTGGGGAAGCTGCTCGGCGTTGTCCACCACCGCGCTGAACTTGGTGACCGAGGCGAAGGGCTTGGAGTGCTCGATTTCCTGGTAGGCGTTCTTGTACTGCTCGTCGCTGCGCTTGTGGCCCGTCAGGGCGATGACCGGCGACAGGCCGAGGTAGGCGTCCTGCAACCCGGCGGCCAGGTTGGCTGCGCCCACCGACTGCGCCATGCAGACGCCCGGCTTGCCGGAGGCCCGGGCGTAGCCGTCGGCCATGTAGGCCGCAGCCTTTTCGCCGTGGGTGATGACCCGCTTGATGCCGATGAGGTCCATCTCGGCCAGCGCCCGCCGCAGGATGGCAGGCACGAGGAAGACGTGGGTAACGCCGTAGGCCTTGAGAGTGTCTGCCATGAACTTAGCACCAGTCATACGCGCCATAGGTCTTTCCTCATCTTGACCTCTCCCTCTGGGAGAGAGTCCTACTATATGGACCGAGATCGAAACGTTCGTGGTACCAACACTTGCCCCACAGGATCTACCATTAGCCTGAATGCTTCCAGGGTTGTGGCGCCTACCAGATACTGGTCTTCCGGCCCGATAATGACAGGGCAATGAAACGTCCGTTCATCTATGGAGATTCTGGCCATGGCGAATCCCAATTCATGAACGCTTCCATCTGCGAATTCCCATTGATCATATTCTAACGGTTCAATATGGAGCCTGGTCAGCAGGGATTCGGGTAGCATTGTGTTAGCTGCCCCTGTGTCGACCAGCACATTCTGTACCGGGGTAAGGTCACCCCCGGATGGGTGCCCTACGCTGACGTCGATATATACTACTCCCACAATGATGCTCGGAGTGTGCAGAAGGTTCTCTCATGCGGCAGGAAGTTCCCTTCACGCCACTTTACAGTTTACCACCAAGCGGCTAAATACCCCGTTCTTCAAAGACCTCTTTGGCTACACGGGCGGCGTTGGCAGCGGTGGGCCAGCCGCCGTAGAAGGCCATGTGGCAGATGATCTCGGAGATTTCTTCCTTGGTGACGCCGTTGTCCAGGGCGCGGCCAAGATGTCCTCGCAACTGGTCGGTGCGGTAGAGGACGATGAGGCTGGCCACGGTGATCATGCTGCGGTCGCGCTTCGACAGTTCGGGGCGCTCCCAGACGTCGCCGAACAGCACGTCGGCGCTCAGTTCTCCCAGCTTGGGCGAGATCTCTGCGGTGACGGTTCGTGCGGTAGTCATTGCTCTACTCCTGTCAAAAATTCCCTCCCCCGGAAAAATTCCCTCTCCCTCTGGGAGAGGGTTAGGGTGAGGGCGTTTCTCCTGCCGATGGCATCCCCGGCCCCCACGTAACCCCGAACTCGGCCCGCTCGACCCGGTGGCCGGAGAAGTCCGACGCCTTGACCCCGGCCAGCCACAAGGCCGCATCACGGATGGTCTCGGGCTGGTCCATGGGGATGTGCTCGGTGCCGGGCCAGTGGCCGCGGCGGTTCATCCAGGTGTCCACCTTGCCGGGGCTGAGGACGTTGACCGCGATGTTGTGCTCGCGCACCTCCTCGGCCAGGCTGGTGTAGGCGCGGTCGAGAGCGGCCTTGGTCATGGAGTAGCCGACGCGTCCGGGGCGGTAGCCGGTGGATGCGCCGGATGTGATACAGAAAATGGAGCCGCCGCTCTTCTGGGCTATCATCGCGGGCAGCGCGTACTTGCAGAGGAGGATGGGGGCTCGGATGTTGGTGGCCATCGCCCGGTCCAGCAGGTCTTCGTCCAGCTCGGTGACCGGGGATTCGCAGTCAATGCCCGCGTTGGAGACCACCACGTCAATTCGCCCGAAATGTTGCAGCGTTTCCGCCACCAGCCGTTGCAGGTCATCGGCGGAAGTGACGTCGCACTGGACCGGCAGGGCTTCCCCTCCGGCGGCGGCGATGGCCTGAGCGGTGTCGCGTATGTCTCCGGCGGCGTACCTGGGCCACTCGGATTGCGCCGATACGTCGCTGGTCGTGCGGGAGGCCACGACCACTTGCGCCCCGGCTTCCCCGTATGCCAGGCAGATCTGACGGCCTATGCCCCGGCTGCCCCCGGTAACTATGGCGACCTTGCCTTTCAGCGTCATCACTGGGCCGGCCGGAAGTAAGGGATGGTGATGTTGTCGTCCAATGCCTGGAAGACTACTTCCACGGCCATCCCCACCTTGATGTTTTCAGGGTCAGGCTCGCACTCCACCAGATTGGAGGGCATACGCGGCCCCTCCTCCAGCTCCACGATGACCGGCACGTAGGGGGCGCGGTCGCGGAAGGGAGGCGTTGGCCCGCGATGCACGATGGCGAAGGTGTGGATGACGCCCTTGCCGCTGCTCTGGACCCAGGTGGTGTCGCGGGAGAAGCAAATGGGACAGATGTCGCGGGGATAGAAGTAAGCCGTGCCGCAGGCGTTGCAGCGCCGCAGCCATAGCTCTTCTTCCTTCAGCTTCTCGAAATAGAAATCCGACTCCGGCTGCGGAGTGGGCGCCGGAATCGGCGGCGGGGACTGTTGTTGCGTCATTTACGTTTCTCCGAGTTCTCGGTCGGGCAGGCCCAATGGCGAGATGCCCTTGATTAGCGTTCCAAGAATACATCAAAAGGGGCCGCACCCGTCAAGGAACGGGCGCGGCCCGGGACCCCTTTCGATTGGCACTGTCCAAGGGACTGAACGGTTCAGGGAAGTGCGAGGCGGTGCGCTGACTTTCAGGGACGGCGGCGCCTCGCGCTCAATTGCCAGGGATATGCTATCGGACCGTGCGCCTGAGCCTGTCAACTTGGGTGTAGTTGCCATCCGCTCCGAGCACGGTCAGGATGACTTCATCCGACCCCTGGTTGTCGCCAGCTCCGAATTGGAGTTGGATGTCGTCTATGTTAATGGATGCGGCATCGCGTAGCGCATTGAGGAAACACTCCCGGCTGAGATCGGCGCCGCAGGCCTCGAGGCCGGCGATGGCCAGTCGGCCCGCCAGGTAGCCCTCCAGGGATACGAAGCCTGGCTCAGCCTCGGAGTCAACGGCCGAGAGCGCGGCTCGATAGCTGCTGACTACCGAGCTGCTCTGGTCGCCGGGCAAGGGCGTCACCTGCGTCACGTAGACCCCGGCGCCTCGGCTGCCCAGCTCGTCGGCCAGGGCCTCGCTGCCCACGAAGGACACGGCGATAAAGACCGGATCCGGGTCCAGCTTTTCACGCAGCAGTTCGATGGCCGCCGCCGCCGGTTGGTAGGCGCCGATGATGATGACGGCCTCCGGGTTTGCTTCCGCGATTTGGAACGCTGCCGTTTTGATGGCGCTGGTGTTCCTCCGGTAATACCCCGACGCCACCGGCTCCAGCCCCCGGCTCGCCAGGGCCTGCGTCACGCCTTCCAGCCCGTCCAGGCCGTAGGAATCGTTTTGATGCAGCACGGCCACGCGAGTGACGTCCAGGTCCTCGGTAAGGCGTTCCACCATCTGTTCGGTTTCCTGATAATAGGAGGCGCGATAGTTGACCACGTTGTCCAACTCGCTGTCGCGCAGGAAATTGGCGCCGGTGAAGGGCCCGACGAAAGGCGCTCCAGCCGCTTGGGCCACCGGAGAAGACGACAGGGACGTGGGCGTTCCCACCGCTCCTATGAGACCAAACACGCGGTCAACCCCTATCAGACGCAAGGTGTTTTCGAAGGCAAACTGGGGATCGTAGCCATCATCCAGGGTTGTGAGTTTCAGTTGGCGGCCATGCACGCCGCCGGCCCGGTTGGCCTCCTCGAAAGCGGCCTGGAGGCCAAGACGCATTCCCGTACCCAATGCCGCGGAAGGGCCGGTAAGAGCGGCCGACTGCCCAAAGTGAATCTCGTCGCCGCTAACGCCGGGAACGCCGATGTCATCCGTCGGCAGCGTAGGGGCCGGTGGCGGGGTCTGACCCTGAACCACAGCCGACAGGCCGTCAATTTCAGCCAGCAGCAGTTCGAGGGTTGCCCTGTTGTCGGCAAGCAGGGCATTTTCGGCAGCAATCAGAAGCAGCCTGCTCTCCAGAGAGTCGAAAAAGCCCTCGTCTCCGATGTTAGTCAGGTCCTCGGACAGCATAACCAAATCCGGATGCAGCGCGGGCCCGGGGTTCTCCGAAAGATAATCAATACTTTTCTGGATGCGGTTGATCCTGGCCAGGGAACCCTCATAGGCCAAGGCTACGAACCTCGGGTCCTGCAACCGGAGTGACGTTGCCAAAAGCGTCATCAAAGCGGGGCCGTTGTTCTCCACCTCCGCCATATGAGCGTAACGGCGCACGTCGTCCTGGTAAGTCCACTTGATTTCCTCGCCCATCAGGTCATAGCGTTGACTGTCCACGCTGGCGGCGGCGGCGTCAACCACCAGCCGTCCTTCGGTCAGCACTTTTCGCTGGTCCTGACTACTTTGGACCAGAGCCTGCAACAGCGGAACCCTCTCCCGTAAAAGCTGCTCCGTGTTGGATACCAGCCGGTTCGCCAGAATCTCGATGCGGCCAACCCGGTCGTCGTAGCCCTTCCCGTCCAGAATTTCCAATTGTTCGGCCAGGGCGGTTCTATGACCGGCAAACGATGTCGCGGATTGACGCAGGGATTCCCGGTTCATGCTGAGGTTGGTGGCGGCAGAATTGGTGGAGACCAGCGCGCTGGAGTGGGTTGTTACCGCCAGCGCGGCGGCTAGGACTTCTGCGTCGTTGCCGTCGTCGGCGGTGCCTTGCGCCCCCAGTTCTCCCGTCGAAAGCCACCACACGATGGCTCCTGCCGCAAGAATGAGCGCCAGGGCTGTCGCAATGCCGAACAGCCGCATTGGCGTATTGTGAAATGCCGTCATATACACATACCTCCGAAGTTTGTCCGGCGGATGAAAATCGCTGAAAGTCTAACATAACCCAATCCGCGCCTGCGCCAATCTGCGGATGCCAGATTAGCCGGAATCGCAACCGTAGATAACTTGCCCGACTTTGCCGCTTCCGCTATGTTCACACCGTCAACCTGATTTTGGGAGGACGCAATGCG
>VXOI01000247.1:0-14125 GCA_009840175.1 Chloroflexota bacterium
CGGAAGGTGGTCTCCCAGACCACGAATACCATGGTCCCGGAACGGCCGGTCTTTGCGTAAACTTCCTTGAGATGAGAGGAGGCCGTGATTCTGTCGCCGGCGTAAATCGGAGCAATGGGCTGTACCCGCTGTCCGGCGTGCATCTGCGTGCGGCCGAATTCCAGCCCGATGTCGGGCAACTGCACCTCCCGCACGTACAGGGAGCACAGGGTTGGGGGCGCGATCATGCCCCGGAAGCCCTGTCCCTTTGCGCCGTCATCGGAGGTGAAGGCGGTGCCCTGCTCGCCGAGGCTGGAGTTTACCGCTGCTATCATTTCGGCGGTGACCTCGAAAGGCCCGGCAAGGTGTTCCTTTTCGTGGAGGGAACGGTCGTAATTCAGCTGCATCGTCATGCCGTAAACTCCGGTGTTTCCTGTTCCTGTTTGTAGTTTCCTGTGGAGATGTAGTCAGGCCGATGCAACCCTGGCTGTCTCTTCCAGGCGCACCGGCTGAAACTGCTTGCTGAGGAGAGCGTCAACCAACTGGCTTTCATTGGCGATAGCGGCACGAAACTCGGTCATGCAGGCGGCGATGTGGCTGGTCATGTGAGCGTCGCTGCCCCCGATGCCCAGATAGCTGAACTGCTGGCACAGCTCCTCTGCGCGTTCGTTCTCCCCGGCCCGGCTGCCTCCATTGAGCACTTCCACCATCTCGAGGCCGGGAAATGACTCGCCCTGCTGAATGTATTCAGTCAGTCCGATGCCGAATCGCCCCGGGTGAGCCGGGATTGCTACGGCATCATGCTGCCGCGCCGCCTGAATCAGTTCGCGGGCGTCCATTCGCACATCGGAAAAATCAATGGCGCGGGTCAGACCCTCGCTGACGCCATAAACCAGGACGTGGCCGAACCGGGTGTCCAGTTCGGCTCCCTTGAGGATCAGCAGGCCGTTCTGTTCGGCCAGAGCCGAGTAGTCCTTGTCGTAGTCGAATTTGCGATGCTCAGTGAGGACAATTCCGTCGACAATGTAGCCGCGCTTGCGCAGCACCTGCACCCATTTGACGTATTGCTCCACTGTGGAACGGGAGTCATCCGAGGAAACGGAATGGCAATGCAGGTCCAAAAACACGTTCTCTGAACTCCTAATATATGCTAGGAATGTGATAAGCCACCTTGCCGACTATCATAAACAAGGATAACTAATCCGGCAACCGCCGGGCATCGCCTGAATGCGGAGACGTTAGATGAATGCACTTTTGCCCCAGTGGTCATGCGGCGGACAGCCAGCGGCGGGGGCGGTCGCGCAGGGCAACTGGGACGTCCAGCAACGTGGGGCCTGGGAACTTTCGCATGAATGGGGAAAGTTGTGTGCGGGAGGCCCGGCAGGCCTGTAAGCCGGGTTCTGTATCCCGAAGGAATCGGGACGGTGGCCATCTATCTAGCCCCCCGGCTCTCGCCGGGGCCCGTTGCCCATACGGGTGATGGGCGGGACGGCGTTGCCGCCGTGGTCAAGCAGCCAACCCGGGGACGAGCCGGGCGCTCATAGTCCCTCTATTCGGCCTTGCTCCAGGTGGGGTTTGGCCGCCGCTGCGTCACCGCAGTCGGCCGGGCGCTCTTACCGCCCGATTTCACCCTTACCCCAGCTCCCTGACGGTTGCCGGGGCGGTATGTTTCTGCGCCACTTTCCGTCTCCCGCGCCAGACTAATCCTTAGCGGAAGCCTGGGCGTTACCCAGCACCCTGCCCGGTGGAGCCCGGACTTTCCTCCCCGATCAGCCCCTAATGGAGCAACCGGGGCGGCCACCCGGCCAGCAGGGCCTCCTCAGCCAATCTAGCATAGGGGCGAGAAGTGGTCAACTTGACCTCGGGCAGTGTGGATGCCTACCAGATTTTCGCGAGATCCAGGACAAAGTCAGGCAGCACAGGTTCGCCGGAAATGGCGGTTGACTCATCCAGGGTTTCAACGGACTCCCTGGGGCGATAATAGATGCGCGCGCCGTTGCTGAGGATCCAGAAGAAGACCGAGGGGGGCGGCGCGTTCAACGCTTTAGCCGAAGGGTGTGAACGACCCCTACTCGACGAACAACATCCGGCCGCAACTGGTGCAGTTGACCGTCTGCCGCCCGCTCTTGACCCGCTGGCGTAGCTGGGTGGGCAGCGACATGCGGCAACCCTGGCAGAGGTCGCGTTCCACCTTGGCGACGGCTCGGCCTCCCTTGGACTTTCGCAATGTTTCATAGCGCCGCAGGGCTGCCTGATCTACCTGGCCGGCCAACAATTCCCTTTGCTTTTCGTAATCGCCACGCTCGGTGACCAGGCTGCTGACCATCTGGTTCAGCTCGCCTCTGCGGGCCTCCCAGCGACTCTTGGCTTCCGTGAGTTCGATGTGCAACTCAGCGCACTTGGTCTGGGACTCTTCCAACTGGATGGAAAGCTCCAGAGACATCGCTTCATTCTGGTCCAGCAGGTTGCGGACATTGGCAGCCTCGTGCTGAAGGGATTCGAGATCCCTTGCATTGACCATCGAGCCGTCGTAAAGGCGGGACTCCAGCGACTCCGACCGCTCACGGCGCACCGCTGTTTCCATCTGGTTTTCCTGCTGTCGGTCCTGCACATCCTTCAGCCGTTCTTCTTCTGCCTGAAGGGTTGACTCCAGATTCTCGATGGAGATTTCGGTCTTCAGCTCTTCCTCGGCCTCTGCTAGAGCGCGGCCTACCCGGTCGATGTCCAGGTCAACTTCCTGCAATGCGTATAACTGTCTAACGGTCGTCATTTCGCCTCGCGGGATTGCGATGTCCAAGCCATTGGATTCTAGGAATGCCGTCTGCCGTTGTCAACTTGGCGGAGTAGGATGACACCGAGGCTCTTCGCGGCTAGAATCCCCGCAAAGACCCCCTTGTTGACAAAGTAAGGGCCATAGGGGGACGGAAAATCCCATAAGGAGGAAACTGACCATGACGCTTTCCAGGCTGGATAACGAAAAGCTGACCCGCGTTGGGGCGGGCACGCTTATGGGCGAGACGATGCGCCGTTACTGGCTGCCGGCACTGTTGTGCGACGAACTGCCGGAACCCGACTGCCCACCGGTCCGTGTGCGGCTGTTGGGCGAAGACCTGGTTGCCTTCCGGGATACTTCGGGGCAGGTGGGGCTGCTGGAGGAGTTCTGCCCTCATCGCCGAACTTCGATGTTCCTGGGCCGCAATGAGGAAGGAGGTTTGCGCTGCGTCTATCACGGCTGGAAGTTTGATGTCGCCGGCAACTGCCTGGACATGATGAACGAGCCGGAAGGCAGTGACTACCACACTAAAGTCAAGGCCATGTCCTACCCGGCGGTGGAGATGGGAGGTGTGATCTGGGCATATATGGGCCCTGCCGACCGGCGTCCGCCGCTGCCCTGCTTCGAGTGGACGCAGGTGCCGGACAGCCACCGGCTGATTACCAAGAACCGGCAGGAATGCAACTGGCTGCAAGCCCTGGAGGGCGGCATAGACACGGCCCACGCCCCCATCCTGCACCGGCGCATTACCACCAACACCACCCGTGCGGGCATCGGCTTCGATACTCCCTTCGTTCAGGGGAAGGCGCCCAAGGTGGAGGTCGACCGGACGGACTACGGCTACCGCTACGCGGGCGTGCGCGAGCTTGAGGGCGAGGACAAGAACTTTATCCGGGCCTACCACTTCGTTATGCCCTTCCACCAGATGCGCCCACAACAGTTCGGGCTGTCTGGCGGGACGACGCGCACTATGATTGCCGGACACTGTTGGGTTCCCACCGACGATGAGAACTCGATGGTGTTCAACTGGCTGTACAGTTATGGCGACGAACCTCTGTCCGAGGCCGACCGCGATATCGAACGGCAGCTTGGCCGAGGCCCGGAGGACCTGGACGCCAACTACCGGGCCATTCGCAACCGGGACAATGACTGGATGATTGACCGCAAGGTGCAGAAGTACGAGACCTTCACGGGCATCGAGGGCATCAACACCCAGGATCAAGCGGTGCAGGAAAGCATGGGGGCCATCGTGGATCGCAGCACCGAGAACCTGGCGGCCAGCGACATGGCTATCGTGGTGGCCCGCCGGATGCTGATGGGCGCGGCGGACACGGTGGCGGACGGCGGCGACCCGCCGGGGTTGTCTGAGAGCTACTACAAACTGCGTGCCATAGACTGCATCCTCCCCGCCGATGCGGTCTGGCAGGAGGCGCTGGCAGACCAGATGTATCCGGCCTAGTGGACGGGGTGGTCACACCAGGAATAGACAACGGCCTGTCCTGACGGGGCAGGCCGTTTCATTTATGGCTTTGTATCGCTTGTATAATGTACGGTAGAGCCGTACACTGATTGCAATGATTATTCGCTCCCTTCGCCACCGCGGATTGCGCCGTTTGATTGAGGACAATAACCCGCGCTCTCTGCCGCCTGAGTTGGCCGGCCGGGTGCGTAACGTCATGACTGCCCTGATACTGGCCGATAATCTCGACCAGTTTATCGCTGACGTTCCGCCCGGCTGGCGTGTCCACCGGCTTTCCGGTGACCGGCGCGAAGAGTGGAGCGTTTCGGTGTCGGGCAACTGGCGGATTACTTTTGAGGAAGAAAACGGCTACATCTACCGATTGAACTTGGAGGATTACCACTGATGTCTACTGATGACATTAAGGTCAATATGACCCCTTCTCATCCTGGCGAATTCGTACGGATGGAAGTTATCGAGGAACTGGGGTTAAGCGTAACAAGAGCCGCGGAGATTCTGGGGGTTCGGCGGGCAACGCTTTCGACCTTGCTGAATGGCAACGCATCTTTATCCCCTGAGATGGCTCTGCGGATAGAGAAAGCGTTTGGCGTTAGCATGGATATGCTGCTGCGGATGCAGTCTTGGCATGACGCCACGCGGATACGCGCCCGCGCCGACGAAATCGCCGTTGAGCGCTATGTGCCGGGTTGAAAGCTCAATCAGCGAAAGTAGGCGTCGCGGGCTTTTGTGATCAAATCGACCAACGTTTCTCGATGATCTTTGAGGTCGCTCTGCCGAATCCGAACCCGGTAGTTTCCATACCTAGTTTCGTATGGAACTATCGCCAAGCCGGACTCGTTTAGCCAATTGCTCAGTTCCTCTTCCTGAGGGATCTTAAACTCTGTTAAGACATAGGATTTGCTGGGGCGGAATTTCACAAAATTCTGTGCTGCACCACCGGATGCAAGGCCAATGTAGAACTTAGTGTACTTTGGTGTCATTCCAGAATGTATGGTGTTTACAATCTCAGTAAGCCCATCCATTATCCGCAAGGAGCCTCTCGACGCCTTGTGTTCCCAAGAGGCCCTATCAACGGTTTCTCCTTCGTCCTCTTCCTCTGTACCGAGCGTTGTAAGATCCAAAACACGAGTTGCTATTAGAGTGAACGCCCCATTCACTTCAACTCCCTTGATTTGAATCGCCATAAGAGGAATGGCTCCGTTGAGCAGAGAAATGACGTTTAGGAATCTGCTAGTTACGTCCTCCGCGGCAATTACAGCGATGTGGTCATACTGGGGGTAACGTCGTCGCTCGATGTCCCAGTATTCGATGGTTCGAATTATGTGGGATTCGTCTACCGCGCCAAGCTGAATTTCTACTTCGTATCGAGTCGAAGTTTCTATGTTCTGCAAGAGTAGGTCGAGCCGTCCGCCGCTCGGTTGACGACGTTCGCTACTTCGTACTTCGAGTTCACCCAATCCCAGCAAGGACGGATTCTCGGTCAATCGGTCTTGGAGCCACCTTTCATTCAGAGTTGGATGGCCCTTTAGGTTAACAATTTTGGGTAGCACCAATTGTGGGGACATCATTATTCCCCTCCAGAACAACCGACAAGTTCGATTCTATAATGCATTATCGGGGACTTTCGATTGGGTCACTCCACGGCCCGCGGCCTGCGGGTGTGCCAGTCGGTGCCCTGCTCGTAGGCGTGAGCGATTCGGAATAGGGTTTCTTCGGAGAAGGGCCGCCCGCCGATTTGCAGGCCCACGGGCATCCCGTTGTCGTCGAAGCCGCAGGGTACGGACATGGCGGGGCAGCTTGCCAAATTGAAGAGGCGGGTGAACAGGAAGGGCAGACGCGATGATGTGGCCTTGCTGGTCACCGGTGGGTCGTCTTCGACAGGTTGCGCCGTCTTGCCGGAGGTGGGGAAGACCAGCGCATCATAGTTGCCTAGGGCATCAAGGACCTGCCGCCGGATCAGTTCCCGCAGCTTCTGGGCCTTGTAGTAATAGTTGGCGGGCATCACGCTGCCGGTAAGCAGCAGGATACGATCGTCATGCCCGTAATCGCTGAGGCTCTCGCGCACCCAACCGGCGTGATTGTTGGCCGGCTCCACTGCCAGCAGCGTACCCGACACCGCCCCAGCTAGAGCGGATAGCGGAAGCGATACTTCCTCGACCGTCGCGCCCAGCTCGCCAAGTACGCCTATGGCCTGACCTACAACGCGGCGCACGTCCGCTTCCACCAACTCCGACTCCATCTGCTCGGTTACTACGCCGATGCGCAGGCCCTCGATACCGCCGCCCAGCGCGGCCCTGTAATCAGGCAAGGGCGCGGTAGAGGTGTGCCCGTCCTTGGGGTCGTGGCCCGCGATGGCGTTCAGCGTGATGGCGGCGTCCTCCACAGTACGAGAGATGGGGCCGACGGTGTCCATTGACCAGACCCCCCGCATTACCCCGTAACGACTCACAAGCCCCCAGGTTGGACGCAGGCCGACTAGGCCGCACCACGTAGCGGGAAAGCGGATGGAGCCACCGGTGTCCTCTCCCAGCGACGTGGCGCATAGGTATGCGCCCGTAGCCGCCCCGGAACCGCTGCTGGATCCCCCGGCGTAGGCGTTCATGTCCCACGGATTGCGCGGCGTGCTGAATCGGTGGGAAAAGCCCGTTATGGCAAACTCGGTCAGGTTGGTCTTGCCCAATAATACCGCCCCGGCCTGCTTGAGGTTGGCGATGACTGTGGCGTCCTCGTCCGGCACGAAGTCGGCCAATATGCGCGAGCCGCCGGTGGTGCGGACGCCTGCGCTGTGGAACTGGTCTTTCACCGCTACCGGGACGCCGTGCATCGGCCCCCGGTGCCGACCGGCGGCTATCTCCCGCTCGGCTTCTCGGGCGGCCTCCATCGCCATCTCGCGGGTGACGGTCAGGTAGGCGTTGAACTTGAAGTCCAGGGAATCTATGCGGTCCAGATAGGCTTCCGTGGCTTCCACGGGTGAAACTTCCCGCGATGCGATACGCCGCGACAGTTCGGACGCCGACAGGAAGGGAAGGTCGGACTTGTCCATAAGCGCCTCCAAGACGACTGGTAAGGGAGCAGGAGAGTCTGCCTATGCCGGAGGCAGGATTATGGGCAGCGGCTCCACTTCCTCCAACCCCGGAGGGTTGATGGCGTCCAGCGATTCCAGCAGCGCGTTCAGGCTGTACATAACCTCGGTAAGCTCGGGTTCCTGGATGTCCAGGCCCACGGCGCGGCCCAGAGCCTGGATGTCCTCTTTCGACAGGTCGGCCATGTCTGCCTCCCACGACGTTATTGGTTTGATTTGCCGTCATAGTGCGGGATAACACCGCGCCAGTCAAGGCGTTGCCGCGCCCATCCTCCGCTCGGATTTGGGGTATACTGGCGTCGCTTGGGCTGAATCGTTCCGGCCGATGCTTTCGACAAAGGACAGGATGGGCGGCTATGTCCGATTACAAGACTATCAAGGTTGACATAGGAACCGAATCGTCGTTCACCAAGCTGCCGGCGCAGGTGGACATTGGCGACTGGTCTTACTACCTTGCCAAGAGCAAGAAGGGGGCCTACCAGTTGCTTTCGACGGTATGCCCGCACGCCATGGGCGAAGTGGTGGACTTCGGCAATGTGTTTATGTGCCCCGACCACGGCTGGCGATTCGAGAAGACCGAGGGTATCTGCGTCAACGGCCCGAACTCCCGAATGACCGCATTCCCCGTGGCGGTTGAGAGCGGGAGGCTCATTGCCACAGTGCCAGACGACTAGGTCAAGTTTTCAATACAAGGGGCGCAGAGAACATCGCAGGGAGCGCAGACATGGATAAGAGCGAGATTCCCTTCCTGAGCGCGTCCGAGCTTGCCCGCCTCATCGAGTCGCGGGAGGTGTCGCCAGTGGAGGCCACGGAAGCCTACCTGGACCGTATTGACAGAGTGGACGGCCAGCTCAATTCCTACATCGCCGTCCTGAAGGACCATGCCCGGGCGTCGGCGAGGCAGGCAGAGGCCGAAATCGCGGCAGGGAACTACCGCGGGCCGCTGCACGGGCTGCCGGTGGCGGTGAAGGACCAGTTCTACACCGCCGGAATGGTAACCACGGGCGGCTCTTCGATTCTGCGTGATTTCGTGCCTGAAGAAGACAGCACAGTGATGGCCAAGCTGAATGAGGCCGGGGCGGTGCTGCTGGGCAAGCTCAACATGAGCGAGTTTGCCATGGCCGATATATACAACCACCCCTATGGCACGCCGCGCAACCCGTGGGACACGACTCGCAACCCCGGCACCTCCAGCAGCGGGTCGGGAGCCGCCACCGCCGCATTCCTCTGCGCCACGTCGCTGGGTGAAGATACGGGCGGTTCCATACGCAGCCCGGCCAACTTCAGCGGGCTGGTCGGCCTACGCCCCACATACGGACGGGTCAGCCGGTTCGGAGTCATGGGCGGGTCGTGGTCAATGGACACAGTCGGCCCCATTTCGCGGACTGTCGAAGATGCGGCTATTACCTTCCAGGCCATCGCAGGCCATGATCCGAAAGACCCGTATACCCTGGACATGCCGGTGCCCGACTATCGAGCGGCCCTGACCGGCGACATCAGCGGCCTGAGGGTTGGCGTTATCTCGGAACGAATGGACGCGCCGAACCTTGACCCCGAGATGCGGTCTGCCGTGACGTCCGCTATCGGCACATTGGGCGAGCTGGGCGCAGATGCGCGGGAGGTCTCGATCCCGCTGGCTCCATCTGCCGGGGCGCTAAGCATGACCCTTATCGGCGTGGAGTGGTCGCACCTGCACCGGCAGACTTTCGAGCCGAACTTCGAGCAACTGGACCGCAACAACCAGATCAGGTTCCTGACGGGCCTGGTCATCCCGGCGCAGGCGTACAACAAGGCCCAAAAGCTGCGGACGATGCTGAGGGAGCAGGTGCTGGCGGCGCTGGAAGAGGTGGATGTGCTGTGCCTGCCCTCCGGCGTTGGCCCGGCGCCGCCGGTGGAGAGCGTGCCAGGCGTCCCCAGCAAGGAGATGGCGCTGGCCGGACTGAACGCCCGCATCAGCTTCACCGGGCCGTTCAACCTGGCCAATGTTCCCGCGATTTCCGTGCCCTGCGGTTTCACCGAGTCCGGCCTGCCGCTGGGGCTGCAAATCGTCGGGAAGCCATTCGCGGAGGAGACTCTGTTCCGGGTGGCGCACGCCTATGAGCAGACCACCGACTGGCACACCCGCCGCCCGCCCATCTAATGCGCGGGAAGGCCATCGCTCTCTACAACCAGCAATCGGGAGGTGCATCATGGCCGAAGACATAGGGCTGATGGAAGCGATTCACAGCCAGCGACAGATTACGCGCTACCGGAATGACCCCGTCTCGCGCGAGGATATCGAGAAGATTATTGACGCCGCTATCCGCGCTCCCAGCGGAGGGAATACCCAGCCGTGGCATTTCATCGCCATCACGGATCCCGAGCTGATTGAAAAGATTGGCGGGCTGTACCGCGATATATGGCTGGGAGCGCAGGGCGCGGAGCCGAGGCCGGATGAGCCTCCGGCATACCGGCAGGCCCGTCAACTGGCACACAAGATGCCGGAAGTTCCGGCGATGATACTGGTGTGCGTTGACCATACCAAAGGCTCGGCCCCCTACACGCCGGGGCAGCCTATCGAGCGGGGCCGATATGCTTCGTCCATCTGGCTGGCGATACAGAACCTGTTCCTGGCGGCGCGGGCGCTGGGCCTGGGCACGCGCATCACCACCGTGCATATCCGGGGCGAGGAGCAGATCAAGGAATGGCTGGGCATACCGGAGCATGTGGAAACGGTGTGCCTGACGCCGCTGGGCTATCCGAGGGGGAGCTTCGGCCCTACGCAAAGGCAGCCCGCGGAGGAGGTCAGCTCCTTCAACCGCTACGGTAGCCGGTAGGATCACAGGGCCAGTTCACTCGGCAGGCCCGTACCGGACGCCGTTGCCCATCCTGTGAAAGCGCGGAGCTTGTGAGTATGACCACCGCCAGACCGCCGGCTATTGAGCCGGATGTAACCCTGCCCTACCGGCTGGTCCTGAACATCAGGGCTTTGGAAATTACCGAAGACCAACTCCTAAAGCTGTGTTCCGACAACGGCGATCTTCGAATCGAACTCACTGCGAATGGGGAGCTGGTTATCATGGCGCCTGCGGGTTTGGAAAGTGGCTGGCAAGAGGTTGAGTTGGCCCGGCAGGTGGGTAATTGGGCTGTGCAGAACGGCACTGGCCGTTTTTTTGGCTCGAATACCGGATACACCCTGCCCAATGGGGCAGTGCGAGCTCCTGATGTTTCGTGGATGCCGCTGTCTCGCTGGGAATCTCTGAGCCGGGATGACCAGACGAAGTTCGGCCATACTTTCCCAGACTTTGCCATAGAACTTCGCTCTTCATCGGACCGGCTCAGGGATGTTCAGGACAAGATGCGGGAGTACATGGAAAACGGTGTTCTGCTGGGCTTGCTGATTGACCCGCGGACCCGGCGGGTGCACGTCTACCGCCCAGGTCAGCCAGTGGATATTCTGGAGGAGCCAACCGCCGTTTCCGGCGACCCGGTACTGCCGGGCTTCGTACTGGACTTGTCCGCAATCTGGTAAAGACTTCGAGCGGAACGGTGCGGAATGAAAGGCCCCCGGCGTCAGTCGCCGGGGGCTAGGTCTGTCTATCTCGCCGATGGGCGGGTTACTTGTTGGTGTTGATGGGCATCTGCCTGATGGAGCGGAAGGTGATGCTGGATTCGTACTCCATCTCTTCCTGGCCCAGTTCCATGTCGGGGTAGCGCTCGGCCAGTTCGCGGAAGACTTCCTGGCCTTCCACGCGGGCGATGGTGGCTCCCAGGCAGTGGTGGATGCCAGCGCCGAAGGAGACGTGAGGGTTCGGCCAGCGGGTGATGTCCATTTCGTCGGGCCGCTCGAACTTGTTGGGGTCGCGGTTGGCCGACGGAATGAACCAGCGCAGGCGGTCGTCCTTCTTGATGAGCTTGCCCCGCATTTCCACGTCCTGGGCGGCCAAGCGCTGGATGGACTTAACGGGGGAGTCGTAGCGCAGGGCTTCCTCGTTGGCGCGGACCATCATGCCCTGGGGATCGGCCTTCAGCAGGTCCCACTGGTCGCGGTTCTGCATGAAGGCCAGGGTGCCGTTGCAGATGAGGTTGATGGTGGTCTCGTGGCCGGCAAGCAGAAGCAGCGAGGTGTTTACCAAGGACTGCTCGCGGGTGAATATGCCAGCCTTCTCGCCCTGCGCCAGAACGGAAATGAAGTCGTCGCCGGGGTTGACGATGCGCTCTTCCATCATGGGGTTGACGTAATCGAGCATTTCTTCCATGCCTTCCACCAGCCTGGGCAGGCGGTCAGCTTCGCCGCGGGCGATGTTGAGCAGCTTCTCGGCGATGGCACGGATGTAGGGACGGTCCTGAACGGGTACGCCCATCATTTCGGCGATGACCAGCACCGGCAGAGGCGTGGCCAGGTCGCGCATCATGTCGAAGTCGTCTTTCTGCTCGGCTTCGTCCAGCAGTTCGTTGATGGCGTTCTGGACCAAGGGCCGCCACTCTTCCATGGACTTGGGGGTGAAGTAGGCGTGGACGACCTTCCGCATTTCGAGGTGGTCGGGGCGGTCGTACTGGATGAACTGCTTTCCCTGGTAGTTGCGGACGAACTCGTACAGCTCGTTGTCGGACTCGTTGATGGCAGGATAGGGCCCGCGCGGGTCTTTGAGCCAAACCTGGCTGGAGAAGAGCTCGTGGTTGCGGGTCAGCCAGACCAGGTCATCGTGCCTAGTGATGACCCAGAGCTCGTACAACTCGTTCCAGTGGACCGGGTCTTCGTCCCGGAGTTGTCCGTAATAGGAGTAGGGGTCGTACATGATTTCCGGGGCAAACATATTTTCGTTGAAGGTCGTTACCATAACCTCACCAACGTTGCTTGAGTTTCGGAAACTCTATGGGAAGGGCGGGAAGTTGTCAAGCGGCAAGTTGCCCGCGCCGGGCCTTTGCAAGGCAATTTTCTGAATCATGATTTGCCTGGTATTCCCATCCTGGGATCCCTTTCATCTCGATAATCATGATTCAGCAATTTGCCACCACTCGGCTATCTATCCGGGCGAATCATAGCCATATCCTATCTAATCATAGCTATATCCTATCTATTTTAGAGTTGGTTTCTTGCGGAGCAAGGGCGAAGATATTTAGAAGGCGACTTTTATTTTACGCATAAGGCCGCAGGCGTGGCGTGGGCTGCCGCATTCACCGTGTGGCTTGATGGTGGGAACCGTGAGAAACCAGGAAAAGCGCAATTCAGGATGCAGGATAGCCGGGCGGAAAGTGAAGCCCGGATGTCTTGTGGGCGCAATTGCTCTGGCAGTATTGCTGGCCCTGGCGGTGGCTTGTGGTTCCGATGAGCCTGCGGACCCGGGCGCCACCGGCGAACGGCCCACGGCGCCGGGAGCCGCAACGCCAGTATCCGCCGCTCCTGCCGACGGAACCGCCCAGCCCACTGCCGGGCAAACTGCCGTCGCGCCAGGGACGCAGGCCGCCCCCGCAACGAAAGAGCCTGAGCCTTCGCCCACGCCCGCAGGAGCGCTGAGCAGAGCCGGCAGCCAGGCCACTCCTGCACCCGAAGCCACGCCGGAACCGACACCGGAACCCACGCCCGGACCCATCAGCAGGCTTCTCTCCAGGCAGCTGGAATCCCAGGAAGACCGGGAGACCCTGATTGCCATTTACAACGCCACTGGCGGCGAAAACTGGAATTGGGACGCTTGGGGAGATAGCGATGATTGGGAGTTTTCGGTTTGGTTGAGCGACAATCCGATTGGCGAATGGGGCGGCGTCAGTACCGACAAGAACGGGCGTGTGACCTGGTTGCACCTCAGGGGTTTGGGCTTGACCGGGGAGATACCGCCGGAGGTGGCCGACCTGTCTCATCTCGAGGCTTTGTCTCTCATAGACAATCAATTGAGCGGTGAGATACCGGCGGAGCTGGGCAGCCTGGAAAACCTCGATAGATTGGAGTTACCAAGGAACCAGTTGAGCGGCGAGATACCCGTGGAGTTGGGTAATATCGAAGGCTTGAGGACGCTGGACCTCAGCAATAACCAATTGACGGGTGAGATACCCCCGGAGTTGGGCCGCCTGGATAACCTCTGAGAACTGAATCTCAGGAACAACCGTTTGACCGGCGGGATACCGTCGGAGCTGGGCGACCTCCATTCCTCCATCTTGAAATTGTGGGTCATCCGGGGCAACAACTTGAGCGGCTGTGTGCCGGACGTCGTATATGATAGGATTGAGGATTCCGAGGAATTCTGGTCTTCTCGATATTACGGTGAGGACGGACTTTCTGGTTTTCTGGCAGACCTCAAAGTGTGCGACACTACGGACCACCCGGACGACCGGGCAGCGCTGACTGCCATCTACAACGCTATGGGAGGCGCAGACTGGCGAGACTATGAGTCTAGCTATGACAATTATGGCAAGAAAAACTGGCTGAGCGCCGCTCCCCTCGGCCAATGGGCCGGGGTCTCGACGGACGCCAATGGCCGGGTCGTCGGCCTCGAACTCGGTGACTTGACCGGGGAATTCCCGCCGGAAGTGGGCAACCTCAGCAGCCTCCGTTCGCTGAGCGCCTCGACCTCCTATTCCGGTGACTCCACCACGCAAATTCCGTCGGCCCTGGGCAACCTTTCCAACTTGAGGAGACTGTCGCTCAACCGCTTCAATGGCGAGATACCGCCGGAGTTGTGGGCTCTCACCAACTTGAAAGAACTGTCTGTTGGGGGCGGCCTGACAGGTCAGATACCACCGGGGTTGGGCAACCTTACGGGGCTCCGGGAGCTGAGCATCAGTAGCTGGACCGGGGATAGCGAGTTGACGGGCGAGATACCGGAGGAGTTGGGCA
>VXOI01000247.1:14225-29703 GCA_009840175.1 Chloroflexota bacterium
GGCGAGATACCGGAGGAGTTGGGCAGCCTCACCAATCTGACAGAGCTCAACCTCAGCGACAATCTGTTGACCGGGCAGTTGCCAGCGGAATTGAGCGATCTCATTGAGCATATCACCAGTGAGGGCGGGTTATATTACAATCAGGGACAGGAAGATATCGGCGTACAGTTGACGATGGATTTCAGCAACAACGATCTCAGGGGAAAGCCGCCCCTGGTTCAAGGAGCCGCCTTTGTATTCCTGGGAGGCAACCGGATAGATACCCCCTCCAACAATGGGGACAGAGAGGCGCTCGTCGCCCTATACGATGCCGCCGGGGGCGATGGATGGCAGAGAAACGCCAACTGGGTCAGCGATAAGCCGCTGGTGGACTGGGAAGGCGTGTCCGTTGGCCCTAATGGGAGGGTTGCCGGACTGTACCTCAGGGAAAACGGTTTGACCGGAACGATACCCCCGGAGTTGGGAAATCTCTCCCAGTTGAGGTTTCTGGACTTGGGGCAAGGCTGGAGCGGGGAACTGGAAGGCGAGATACCGCCCGAGCTGGGCAATCTCAAGAACCTGATAGGGCTAAGCCTCCACGGCAACCGGTTGACCGGGGAGCTCCCGCCGGAACTGGGCAATCTGGCCAATCTGCAAACCCTGACCCTCGGCAGCAATGAGTTGACCGGGCCAATACCGCCCGAGCTGGCTGGCCTCGAAAACCTGGAAACTCTGTTCCTCGACGACAACCAGTTGACCGGGCCAATACCGCCCGAGTTGGCTGACCTCGAAAACCTGGGGGGGTTGTCCATCTCGAGGAATCAATTGACCGGACGGATACCGGCTTGGCTGGGCAGCCTCGAGAATCTGCATAGCATTGGCCTCGACGGTAACCGGCTCAGCGGTCCGATACCCCCAGAGCTGGGGAATGCTCCAGCACTGACGAGCATCTTTCTCTCTGACAACGGGCTGACGGGCGAAATACCGCCTGAGTTGGGCAACCTCTGGTTGTATTGGCTGGGTCTGAGCAACAACCAGCTCAGTGGGCAAGTGCCGCCAGAGCTGGGCAATAGCATCAACCTGAGCAACCTGATGCTGGAAGGAAACCGGTTGAGCGGCTGTGTGCCAAGAGTCCTACAGGGACAATTGGAAAGGTCTGATATTGGCAGCCTGTCCTTCTGTAACCCCTAAGGCAACGTCCGCCTGCGCCGTCCGCGGCTCGAAGACTGTGGCGCCGGGAGCTTACGGTTTCTCGGCGCCGCCCCGTTGATGGCGCTGCGCCTTTGTCAAACCCGTCCGCATACTCCATAATGGGCCAACCCGCCCGGCCCTCGTCCGTAAGATGTTAAAGCCGGGCGCAGCAGGAGATTGCAATGCGCGTGCTTCTAGTCGCTACCAACCGGTACGACCGCGTTAACAACCGGATGAATGCCCAGCCCATGCCCATCGGCCTGGCCTACATCGCCGGGCACCTCGACCGTGAACGGCACGAGGTCAAGGTTGTTGACCTGATGTTTGCCGAGGACTACCTGGCAGAAATCGAGCAGACCGTCCGGGAGTTCCAGCCCCATGTGGTGGGAATCTCGTTGCGGAACCTAAGCAATCACAGCTACCTGAACACACAGTGGGCGCTTCCCATTACCAAGGATGTCATTGACCGCATACGAGAGCACAGCAGCGCAACCATCATCGTGGGCGGGCCGGCGTTCAGCCTGCTGCCCAAGCAGTGCTTCGAGTTCCTCCAGCCTGACCTAGGTGTGGCCGGCGACGCTGGCGAGACCTTCGCGGAGGTCTGCAATCGCATCGAGATTGGAGAGCGGCCAGCCTACGACCTGCCCGGCGTAGTCCATGCCAGGGACGGGCAAATTGTACTGAATGAAGGGCTGTGCGTTTCGGCATTCGCCAGCCGCCCGAGACTGGAAGACCTGGAGATGGACAAGTACCGGAACGCAGGGTTCGGCATCGGGGTGCTGACCAAGCTGGGCAGCTTCTCCTACCCCACCCCGGCTTCGACGGCGGGGATGACCGATGCCGACTTCCGGGTGATTCGCCCCGTGGATGAGGTGGTGGATGAGGTCAAGGAGCTGTGGGAGAAGTACCAATTGAAGAAGGTCTTCTTCGTTGACAACGGCTTCAACTTCCCACTGGACCACGCGAAGTCGCTGTGCAGCGCACTCATTGAAGCCGACATCGGGGTCCGCTGGAACACCTGCCTGGCGTCCTTCAACTGCGACGCCGAACTGGTCCGCCTGATGCGGGACGCCGGCTGCGCGCTGGTGCTGATGGGCAATCGCGGCGGCGACCCCCACGACGGCCTCGGCTCCATGGAAGAGCAGATGGAAGGGCAGCTAGAGGTTCCCCGGCTGTGCGAGGAAGGCGGACTGCACTATACGGTGGCCCGGACTTTCGGGGAGCCGGGGGAGACGCGCGAGTCGGTGGAGCACAAGCTGGACTTCCTGCGCCGCATCAACCCGGCCCTCGCCAACCTGCGGGTCGGCGTCAGCATCATGCCAGGCTCGGATGTAGCCGCCCTTGCACTGGAAGAGGGGATAATCTCCGACGAGGCTGAACTGATCGAGCCGACCTTCTACGTTGCCGGGGAAGTGCGCGACTGGATCGTGCCTTATCTCAAGGAACAGGCGGCAGGCAACCCCCGCTGGAACCTCTGGTAGCCTTAAAGCTGAGGCCCTGAGCAAAGAGAGTGCCGGAATCGAATATCCGGCTCTCTCTTTTTTGTGTCAGCGAGGACCCTCAGCGTCTGCGGCTACGGCGGTCTCCATTGCCTGGATTGCGACTTCGATCTGCGCGTCGTCAGGCTCTCTCGTAGTCAGACGCTGGAGCCAGAGACCCGGAGCGGCGAGCACTTTGCCAATGAGCGCGGTCTGGTGACGCCCGCTGAAACGTATGACTTCGTAGCTGGCGGCAGCGATCACGGGGAGCAGCAGTATCCGCGAGGCGATGCGCCACCACCACGACAGTTCCAGCAGCGAAAAGGCAATAAACACCGCTATTGACACGACCACCACCGTCAGGAGAAAGGCGGTCCCGCAACGGGGATGGGGCGTGCGGAACTTACGGACGTTGTCCACGTTCAGGGGCAGCCCGGCCTCGAAGGCGTGCACCGTCATGTGCTCCGCGCCGTGGTAGGCGTAGACGCGGCGTATATCCGACATCATGCCGATGGCGGAGATGTATCCGACCAGTATCGCCAGCCTGATTGCGCCCTCGACCACTTCACTGAGGAGACCGCTGCCGAGAACGGGCTCCAACACCCGGACGACTCCGATAGGGAGCAGGAAGAACAGGCCAATTCCAAAAATCAGCGAGAAGGCCAGCGTTGAGGCCATCATCCAGCCCGGGATGCCTTCGCTCTCGCTCTTGCCCTGCCCAGGCTCAGAAGCGGCCAGGTCCGCCGACATTTGTAGCGCCTTGATCCCCAGTACCAGCGTTTCCGCCAGCGCCAGCACTCCCCGAACCAGCGGCCACCGGCGCAGTCTTCCGTTGTAGAGAGGATTCAGGCGTTCGCGGTGCTGCTCAATGCTGCCGTCCTGTCGCCGGACGGCCAGGCTGAACCACTCGCGGCCCCGAATCATCACTCCTTCGATAACGGCTTGGCCACCGTAGGCGTGAACGGACTGATTCGCCAAAGAAACGTCCTCAGAAGAATGGGATGGAGCGGATGGGTTCGCAAAAATAAAATCGAGGGCGCCCGCCCTCGATTTTCATGGCCGACGCCTTCAGCGCCGGTTGAAACGCCGGTTGAATCTCTCAATGCGGCCTTGGGTATCCACAATGCGCTGCTCCCCGGTGTAGAAGGGGTGGCAGTTGCTACAGATCTCGACCCGTAGCTGCGGCCTGGTGGCTCCGGTCTGGAATGTGTGGCCGCAGGCACAGGTAACGGTGGCGTTAAAGAACTGCGGATGTATGTCGGTCTTCATGCCGGAGATCCCTCAGACTCTTCTAGATGACTATGACTGGGCAATGGGATAAACGCTGACCCGGCGGCGGGCCTTGGCGGCCCATTCGTACTTGACTTCGCCATCGGACATGGCGAAGAGGGTGTAGTCGCGTCCTAAGCCGACATTGTTGCCGGCGCGGATGCGGGTGCCGCGCTGCCGTACCAGGATGGAGCCGCTGGTTACGCGCTGGCCGCCGTAGCACTTCACGCCCAACCGCTTGGAGTTGCTGTCGCGGCCATTGTTGGTACTGCCGCCTGCTTTCTTGTGTGCCATGAGCCTGCCCTGCCTGCTTCAATTCCCTCCGGGGGAGGGTTAGTGTGGGGGCTTTGCCCGCCGACTCTCAGGAAGTGAGAATGTCCTGAATCACTACCCGAGTGTAGGACTGCCGGTGCCCGCGCTTACGGCGGTACCGGGTCTTGGCCTTGTACTTGTAGACCATTACCTTGCGGTCTTTGTAGTGTGACTTGACCTGCGCGCGTACTGACGCGCCTGGCACAATGGGAGCGCCAACGGTCAACTCTCCGTCTCTCGAAACCGCAAGAACCTCGCCGAACTCCGCCAGCGAATCAACTTCATTGGGGAGCAATTCGACGTCCAGTGTGTCCCCGGGCTGAACCCGGTATTGCTTGCCGCCTGTCTTGAAAACCGCGTAATCCATGCAAAACCTCGACCAACTATATTAAGGCGGGCCAGTTGCCGTGTCAACAAAAATCCGCAAGAGCAATATCCATCGCAACACTGTCTTCGTTGCCCCTGGTGTATAATGCCGCTGTCACGATTGCCTCATCCGGTTCCCAGGAGGTTGCGGGTTGGCGTCTATACAGGATGCCGGGTTGTCCGGCGCCGAACTGCGGCGGGCCTTTCTGACCGGCTTTGACCGACTGGAAGAATACCGGGACACCGTCAACGCCCTGAATGTTTTTCCGGTCCCCGACGGCGATACCGGAACCAATATGTCCCTTACCCTCCGCTCTGGCATCGAGCGTTGCCCCGACAACGGCGGCCTGACTGCCGGGGAGATTGCCCACGAACTGGCCCAAGGCACCTTCTTCGGCGCCAGGGGGAACAGCGGAGTCATCCTTTCCCAGTTCTTCAAGGGTTTCGGAGATGCCCTTCTGGGGCGCGAGATCTGCTCTGCCGCCGACCTTGCCGCGGCGCTGGACATGGCCCGGGAGGCTGCCTACGGGGCAGTAGGCAATCCCCGCGAAGGCACCATGCTCACCGTGATTCGCCGCTCCGCGGAAGCCGCCCAGGAAGCGGACAGCGGCTCAGGATTGGTGGACGTGCTGGAATCCGCGTACCTGGCATCCTGCGTTGCGCTGAAGAACACGCCGGAGCAACTGCCAGTGTTGAAAGAGGCGGGAGTCGTGGATTCGGGCGGCCTTGGGGTCGTTGTAATTCTGGGCGGTTTGCTGGAAGGTCTGGCCCCCGACCGTTCCCGCGATCTGGCCGAAGAGGCCGGGCTGGCAGGCATCATAGACGACAGCATGGCATCGCTGGGCGGCTCGTCCAGCGTGCAGGAGTCCGGTTTTGTTCATCAGTCGCTGGAAGCCGACTGGGGTTACTGCACCGAGTTTATAATCAGTGGCGAGGGTCTCAGCCCTCAGGAAGTGCGCCAGTACTTCGAAGAGACTGCCCGCTCCACCGTTGTCGTCGGCGACCCGAAGAACGTGCGGGTCCATATCCACGCCGACGATCCCGGCCCGGCCATAAGCTATGGCGTCGCATTGGGCACGGTTTCCAACGTCAAGATTGAAAGCATGGATGACCAGAACGTGGAGTGGGCCGCCGGTCACAGCGCCCCTCCCTCCACGGTCGGCGCAGAGCTGGCGGTGGTGGCCGTGGCAGCAGGCGACGGCTTGGCCGGGCTGTTTATGGGATCGGGCTGCGGACACGTCATCCAGGGCGGGCAGACCATGAATCCCAGCGTTCAGCAGATTATGCAAGGGATCCAGCGCGCCGGGGCCGAAAACACCATCTTCCTGCCCAACAACAAGAACATCGTCCTCACCGCACAGCAGGTTGCGGCCAACGATCCCAACGTGCACGTAATCCCTACCCGCAGCATTCCGCAGGGCGTCGCGGCTCTGCTGGCGTACAACCCCCTGTCGCCGCTGGAAGAAAACCTGGCCGCGATGGAAGAAACGCTGCTTATGGTGACTACTATCGAGGTGACTCAAGCCGTCCGCGACACCAGCGTGGATGGAGTGGCGGTCAGTTTGGGAGACTACATTGCACTGCTCGACGACAAGCTGGTGATCAACGCGAAATCGCCGGAAGAAGCGCTGCGAAAAACGGTCGAACTGGCGGGCGCAGAAGAGGATTCCATCCTGACCATATATCGAGGCGCCGATGCCGATGCAGACGCCGCTGACGCCTGCGCCGCCGCCCTGGAGTCAAGGACGCCGGGGATTCAGGTTGACCAGGTTTACGGAGGGCAGCCTCACTATCATTACCTGGCTTCTATCGAATAGCTCGAAGGTTCAACGCGGCGCGAAAGGCGGGGAACGCCGGGCGCCGATCTGGAGTCTGGCATGGCAATACGAATAGTTACAGACAGCGCATCCGACTTACCCGTCGCGCTGGCGCAGGCCAACGACGTCACCGTCGTCCCCGCCTATGTCATCATAGGGGATGAAACCTACAAGGATGGCGTCGAGATCACTGCTGATCAATTCTATTCCCGCCTGGAAACGCTGCCCCGGCTGCCCACCACTGCGCAACCTTCCATCGCGGATTTCCAGGAAGTCTACCAACGGCTGCTGGAACAGGGCCATCAGATAGTCTCTATTCATGTAAGCGGCAAGCTGAGCGGAACCTTCAACTCCGCCTCCCAGGCCAAGGCGGTCTTGGGCGACGCCTCGCAGATAGAGATTGTGGATTCCCAGTTGGCCTCAGCCCCACTGTCGCTGGCCGTGCTGAATGCGGCGCAGTGGGCCAGGGAAATGCTCGACTACCGCGAAGTGGCCCAGCGGGTGCGTCAGTCCCTTGCCAGTCACCACACCTTCGTCCTGCTGGATACCCTTGAATATCTGCAAAAGGGTGGGCGCATCGGCAAAGCCGCGGCTTTTGTTGGCGGGATGCTGAAGGTCAAGCCCATCCTGACCGTTCGAGACGGCGAGGTTCACCCGTTGGAGCGTCCCCGCAGCCGTGAGCGGGGCCGGCTGCGGCTCATTGAAATGGTGCGTGATCTGGCCCCTCTCCGCCAGATTAACGTGATACACAGCACCGACCGGGTGCCAGCCTTGGCCGTGCGCGCCGAACTGGCGGAGATGGTGGAGCCGGAAAATCTCATAGAGTCGCGGTTTGGCCCGGTGCTGGGCACCTACCTCGGGCCCAACGCCCTTGGCGTGGCGGTAACGCAAGTCAGCCCCGACGGGCCTTAGCGCCGGTGGCGCGGCAAAGACTCAACGCGCCGGAATTTGCCGAGACCTTAGGCAAAATCCTTGCCCTGGAACACCAGCGCGGCTACAACAATCGCGCGGTGCAAGGTGGTCTGGACAGGTTTCGGGAATTCTGGCAGGCGGAGATGGCAGCCCGCGCTGACGAAGCCTCCGACGCCGCTTTCCTGCTGCTGCAGAGTTACGCCGAAATGACGGGGGAGCAGCGCGCGGCGTGGGTTAGGCAGTGGCTGGCGCTCATAGAAGGCGATGCGGCTGCTTCAGGCGCATCGCCCTTTCCTCCTACTTCCCAGCCCGGACCACCCGCGTTGCCTGTGCGGTCCGTGCCCCCTTCTGTCCGTCCTGCTTTCCCTCCCGTTCTTCCAGAGCCTGTCGAAGGGGGTTCCCATCGTACATCGTCCAGGCCGCGCCCTGCCTTCGGCGTCCCTCCCGAAGGACGTAGCGTTGACGATCCGGTCGGGCAACTCAGAGGCGTTGATGCCAAGACTTCAGCACGGTTGGAGCGGCTGGACGTTGCCACGGTGCGCGACCTGCTCTACCTGTTTCCCCGGCGGCATGAGGACTACTCCAACGTCGTCACTGTTTCAGAGATAGTGCCGGGCCAGGAATGTACGCTCATTGCCACCGTCTGGGAGTCGCGGGTGGTAGCCCAGGGCGCGAAGGGACGCCGCAAGGACACCGAGGCGGTGCTCGGCGACGAAACCGGAAATGTTCGCGCCATCTGGTTCGGACAACAATACATAGCCCGCACCCTCAAGCCGGGCGCTCGTATTGCCGTCAGCGGCAAACCGGAGGTATTCAGGGGGCAGCTGGTCTTCAACTCCCCGGCGGCCTATCCTGCTGACTCAGAGGCGGCCGCAATTCATACTGGCCGTCTGGCTCCGGTCTATCCGCTGACCGAGGGTTTGCGGCTGCCCGCGCTGCGCAACCTGACCTGGCAGGCGCTGCAAGGCTGGCTGGGCGGCGTTGAGGAGACGTTGCCCGATACATTACGGGAAGGACGGATGCCGCTGCTGGAGGCCATTTTTCAGGCTCACTATCCCGACAACCCGGAAGCCTGGCAGGCCGCCAGGTCTCGGCTGGCCTTCGATGAACTGCTGACGCTGCAACTGGCGATGCATTCTCGCCGCCGTGATTCCCAAGCCGAGGTTCGGGGAGTTGCCGTCAATCAGACGGCGGACGTAGCCGGGCGTTTTCTGCGCTCCCTTCCCTTCGAGCTGACCGGTGCGCAGGCCCGCTGCATCGCTGAGATTACAGAAGATATGGCGAGAGGAACGCCACCGATGAACAGGCTGTTGCAGGGTGAAGTCGGAAGCGGTAAGACGGTGGTGGCCCTGGCCGCTCTGTTATCCACCACCGCCGCCGGGTTCCAGGGCGCGCTGATGGCCCCTACAGAAGTGCTGGCGGAACAGCATTTTCGCTCGGCGTCCCGCCTGCTGGAAGGCAGGCCCCGGCAGATGGACGAGGATAATCTGCTCTCCGTATCGCTGGAAGGAATTGAACGGCCGGTTACCATTGGGCTGCTTACCGGCAGCGTGAGGGCGCGGGAGAAGCGGATGCTGACGGCTATGGCGGCCGACGGCACATTGGACCTGGCGGTCGGCACTCAGGCCCTGATTCAGGAGGGCGTTTCTCTGCCAAACCTGGCCTTGGCGATTGCCGACGAGCAGCACCGTTTCGGGGTTATGCAACGCTCTGCACTGCGTCGCCGGGGCGGAGAGAACCCCCACACGCTCATAATGTCCGCCACTCCCATTCCTCGCACCCTCTCGCTCACCCTGTACGGCGATCTGGACATTTCCACTATTGATGAACTGCCGGCGGGCCGTCAGACGGTGCGGACGAGGCTGGTGGCTCCGGAGAACCGCGAGGCCGCATACGGATTTGTTCGTAAACAGGTCCAGCAAGGAAGGCAAGCCTTCGTGGTTTGCCCGCTCATTGAAGAATCGGCCAGCATCGAAGCCAAGGCCGCCACTGACGAATACGAGAGACTTTCATGCCAGGTGTTCCCCGATTTGAGGGTTGGCCTGCTTCACGGGCGGATGCACTCGCGGGACAAGGACGCTATTCTGCGAAGTTTCGGCGACGGCGGGTTCGACGTGCTGGTCACAACGGCTGTGGTGGAAGTGGGGATAGACGTGCCCAACGCCACCATAATGCTGATTGAGGGCGCGGAACGCTTCGGCCTGGCCCAACTGCATCAGTTCCGAGGGAGAGTTGGACGCGGGGAGCATAGAAGCTACTGTCTGCTGCTGCCTTCCGAGACCCAGGGAGATATGGGCGCATCGGCGAAGGAACGCCTGTCGGCCCTGGAGCGAACTCACGACGGGTTTGAGCTGGCGGAAATAGACCTGGAGCTGCGAGGGCCCGGCGATTTCTTCGGAACCCGTCAGAGCGGACTGCCCAACTTGCGGATGGCCCGTTTCTCCGACCGCGGACTGCTGGAATCAGCCCGCGAACTGGCGGAGCGCCTGACATCGGAGGACCCGGACCTCTCTGCCCCGCGACACGCGGCCCTTGCTGCCCAGGTAGCCCGCTTCACCAACCGAGCCGACGCAGACGCCAGTTAAACAAAAATCCCCTCTCCCAGAGGGTGAGGGCGTACCCTGCAATCTCGCCTACCCCGGAGCCTTGAATCGGTAGCCGACGTTCCAGATGGTCTCTATAAAGGAGCGCCCCGGGGATTCAACCTTGGAACGCAGCCGCCTTACGTGAACGTCCACGGTGCGGGTGCCCCCGAGGTAGTCGTAGCCCCACACCTGGCTCAAGAGGGCCTCTCGGGTGTAGACCCGGCCGGGGTTGGAGGCCAGCAGCGCCAGAAGCTGGAACTCCTTGTATGTCAACGTGACACGCCGTCCGGCTGCCGAGACTTCGTAGCGCTCCAGGTCAATGGTGAGGTCGCCCACTGAAAGAGTTTGAGACCCGGACGGACCGTTGACCCGGAATACCGCCTGCTTCACCCGCAAGATAAGCTCATCGTCGGATGCCGGGCAGACCAGCAACTCATCAGGGTTGAGCGCTGGGTCGTACTGCTCCACGGCTTCGCCGGGTATCGCGGCCAGGACTGGCACTTTCCGCCCCCGGCAGTGTTCAACAACCCGCTTGGCAGTCGTTGTTCCCAGGGAGGCCAGGTCAAGCAAAACGGCGTCGGGCGAATCTCCGTCGCCGTTGTCCACCAGGAACGCTCCTTCGTCTTCTATACGGCATACCATGCCGGTGCGCAAAGCGGCTTCGGCCAGCCCTCTCCCGCCGCCGTGGTTGTTGAGAACGACTACGTTATACAACTGCCCGGTCCAACCCTCATGATGGTCCGCCGCGCTTACGACGCTACGGCGCACCAAATTATGCCGCAGTATAACAAAAAGTCTGGGCTACGCCGCAGGTCGCGGAAATGCTACCGCAGGGTCATTCGATTATCCGGATAGCAGTCAAGGAACGACACCGGAACGTTTCCTCAATCGGCGTCCACTCGTCCTTCGACAAGCTCAGGATGAGTGGACTACCTTGTCATTGAGCAATAATCGAATGACCCTGAATGCTACCGGGCCTGATTTGACGCTCTATCAGCCGCAAATTATGATGGAGGGTAGCACTGAAATCCAAAGCCCCAGACGGGAGGTCAGGCATGGCCGTTCAGACTATCGAATCCGCCGCAGTGGAAGCGCGCCGGCGCATACGCTCGAACCAGTGGCGTGGGGTGACTTCGGGTGTGGCCCCCGGGCATGTGCAGGCAAACTTGGCCATCCTGCCGCGAGACCTGGCCTTCGACTTCCTTTTGTTTTGCCAGCGGAATCCCAAGCCTTGCCCGCTGCTGGAAGTTATCGAACCCGGCAGCGTGGAACCGGTGCTCACTGCGCCGGGGGCGGACATCCGAACGGATGCATCCGGATACCGCATCTACCGCAACGGCGAATTCACCGCCGAAGTGGATACGCTGGAAGACTATTGGCAGGATGACCTGGTCAGCTTCCTGCTGGGATGCAGCTTCTCCTTCGAGACGGCGATGACCGACGCCGGCATTCCCCTGCGCCACCAGGAGCAGGGCAAGAACGTGGCGATGTATATAACCAACATTCAGACCGCCTCTGCAGGGGTGTTCTCCGGCCCTATGGTGGTCAGCATGAGGCCCATCAAGCGCGAGCAGGTCGTCCGGGCTGTTCAGGTCACCTCGCGGTTCCCGGCCACCCACGGCGCACCGGTGCACATCGGCAGTCCTGGCGACATCGGCATCCGCGATCTGGACCTGCCTGATTTCGGTGAAGCCGTGGAGATAAAGCCGGATGAGGAGCCGGTGTTCTGGGCCTGCGGAGTGACCCCCCAGGCCGTCGCCCTGAACTGCAAGCCCCCGCTGATGTTCACCCACGCCCCCGGCAGAATGTTCATCACCGACCAGCGGGACGCCGACTACTCGGTCCTGTAATCCTTCTTCCCGTCGGTCCAGCGGAGGCAAAGATGCCGGAAACAATTGAAGACATAATCCTGGACTACGACAAGCGCGGAATGCTTGCCCTGCGCCCTCACCTGCCCGCTGACTTCTGCGAGCAGGCGGCGCAGTACGTCGTTGACCATCCGGGGCACACACTGATTGTCACCGGCTTCTACGTGCTGATGGCAGGCAAGCCGGAAACCGACGGGCCGCCCGGAGCTATCGCCATCGGAAACGCACTGCAAAGCCTGGGCCGCAAGGTCAGCTACGTGACCGACGCCTGTACCGCCCCGGTCTTGCGCCAGTGGGCCGGGGAAGCGGAGGTAATCGAGTTTCCCGTGGCCGACGTCGAGGAAAGCAAGCGCCATGCAGCCGAGTTACTGGAGCGGCTGCGGCCCGACCTGCTTGTATCCATAGAACGCTGCGGGCGCAACAACAACGACGAATACCTGAATATGCGGGGCCGCTCCATAACGCACGAGACCGCGCGAGTGGACTACCTGTTCGACGGCAGCGTGCCGTCGGTGGGCATCGGCGACGGCGGCAACGAAATCGGCATGGGTAACTTGGTGGAGATAATTCCGTCGGTGGACAGTCTTCCCGATGACCCGGCCATCGCCGAAGTTGACCGCCTGGTTATAGCCAGCGTGTCCAATTGGGGCGGTTACGGACTGGTCGCCGCCATTTCCCGGTTGACGGGCCGGAATCTGCTGCCCTCCGCCGAAGCCGAAGACCTGATGGTGCAGGGCATGGTGGAAGCCGGGGCCGTGGACGGCACCACAGGCGACGCGGTGCCCACCGTAGACAATTTCTCAATGGAAGAAAACGGCGCGTTGCTGGCCCGCCTGCATCGCATCGCCGACGGCGAGCAGAGCTGACAGAGTTGGGCTGCGCGCTGAAGAGCCTGGCATGTCAGTCGCTGGCCCTCTTGGCGATTGTGGCCTTGCTGGTGTCAGCTTTGGGGCCGATGCTGGACCATCACTTTGCCGAGCGCCACCCGGCCCATGGGCACCTGTTCCTGGACGCAGCCGGGGAAGGCCATAGCCATCCCTTCGAGCATTTCCACATCCACTACGACGAGTTGTACGCGCCTGCTCCCGGCGACGAAAACATAATCTTCTTCGCCCCATACGACGGCTCGGGCCACGCTCATGCCGACCTTGCGGTCCCAGTGTCCTCGCTGTCCCCTCTGTATTCCGACGGCGGTGGCCCCCTGCTCGGTAATGGAAGCGATAACGCGGCCCCTCTGCAAGGCATAGCCTTCCCGCCTCTCCGGCAGCCTCCGAAAGCATAGCTCCTTTCTATATTCCCCAAACAGAGTTCGGCATCGAAAGGAGTGTTTATGCAAAGGCATTTCCGCAAGAGCGTTTGGCTTGCGGTGGCCTCTCTGGTCATCCTGAGCCTTTCGCTCGGAACCCTCATCGCCCACGAAGGACGCCCCGTCGGGGACTACAATTTCGTCGTCGGCTGGCTCCAGGAACCCTCTTACGAAGGCGCGCTAAACGCCGTTTCAGTGACGGTCACGAGGCTGGAAGAAGACGCACATGCCTCTATGCAAGACGAATCCGAAGGGAAGGAGGATACCGGGGGCAAACAGGACAGTATGACTGGTATGACGGGGATGGCCCATGACCAAAGAACCCCCGTTGAGGGTCTGGAGGGTTCGATTCAGGTCGAGGTGACATTCGTTCCCACCGGGGCCTCCGAGACCTTCGATCTCCTCGCCGTATTCGGTGAACCCGGGCACTACGTGGCCAACCTGATTCCTACTGCTTCCGGCGTGTATGAGTTCAGGGTGTTCGGCTCCATCGAAGGCTTGGCAATAGACGAGACCTTCGCTTCTCGAGGTGGGGGAGGCGGTTTCGACGACATCCGAAGCTCGGCCGGGCTGCATTTCCCGGAAGAGTTGCCCGAGATCCGCGAAATAGAGAGCGGTGTTCGGGGCGCGCTGCAAACTGCCCAGCAGGCGCAAGATGTTGCTTTGGCGGCACAGGAAGACGCCGGTAATACGCTGGCGATCGTGGCCTTGATAGTCGGTATTGCGGGCGTGGTCATTGCGGGCATCGCCTTTGTTGCGATAGCCGTCTTGCCCGCATTGCGCCGACAGTAAGTGAAGGGCCACTTGGCTGCTCTATCGCATATCACGACCGCTGGCCAGAACCGGCCTGCGGTCAACCATCGGGCTGGCATCCTGGCCGCCCTCTTGATGCTGCTGGGCGTGCTGGGGTGGTGGCTCCTGTTTCCCACACAGGCAGCGGCCCATGCCAACCTGGCGTCATCGGACCCACCGGCAAACTCGGAACTGGAAACCGCGCCGGGCCGCATTATCATCTGGTTCACCGAGCCCATTGAGCCTGGCCTCAGCGAAATCAGGGTGTTGGACGCCAGCGGCAAGCAGGTGGATCTGGGCGACAGCGTGGTTGATGACCTCAATCCGCTGGCGATGTCTGTGGGACTGAGCGACGTTCCGGACGGCACTTACACCGTTGCCTGGAAGAACGTATCCACGGTTGACGGGCACCGCGTTCGCGGTTCCTTCGTGTTCGCGGTGGGACAGCCTCTTTCCGGCGCTCCCGTGGAGCAAATAGACCAGCCGCTACTACAGTCGCCCGTCGCGCCGGTGCTGCGCTGGCTCACCCTGCTGGGGGCGCTGGCAATGTCGGGGGGCCTGGTGTTCGAGCTGCTGGTGACCCGCCCGGTGCTGTTCGGACTGCGATCCACGCCTGTAATGATGGATGTGGGCCGAAGACTGTCGTATCGCTCCCTAGGCCTGACATGGCTGGCCCTCGCCGTTTTCCTGGGCGCATCGGTGGGGCAGTTGCTGGTACTTACTGTCATTACCCATGAAGTCTCGTCGTGGGGTGCGTTGCCCGAACCCCTGTGGAACACCATAACCGCAACGGGATGGGGTGAGGTCTGGGTCTGGCGAATGGCGGCGGCGCTCGCTTTCGGAGTTGTACTGTGCGGGCTGCGGTTCTTCGCCGAGCCTCGCCCCGAACTGTACCGGACGGTAGTCCGAACCCTTGCCCTTATGTTGGGTGGCGCAGTTTTGTGGACGCTGGGCCTGACAAGCCACGGGGCGGCCACCATAGACATAAGGGCGATGGCACTGACCGCCGACTTCCTGCATCTGGCGGCTTCAGCTTTCTGGATCGGCGCGCTGTTCCACTTCGTTATGGGCCTGTCGACGTTGCTGAGAGGTCTGCCGGACGGCGAACGCAGGGAATGCCTGACTGAAATCGTGCCCCGCTTTTCCGTGGTGGCCTCGCTCAGCGTCGCTACGATAATAGTTACCGGCGTGTTCAGCGGGTGGGCGCAGGTGACGGTCGTCGAGGCGCTGAACACTCCCTACGGCATAACCCTCATCGCCAAAATTGCGTTAGTCCTGCCGCTGCTGTTCCTGGGAGCGCTGAACCTGCTTTGGGTGCGGCCTCGCCTGCGACGCAACACGGAGTCGGTGGGGTGGCTGCGGAGACTACTCCTTGGCGAGGCGGCTCTGGCGGTGCTGATCCTGGCTGCTGTGGGGATGCTGACTGCACTGGAACCGGCCCGGCAGGTCGCTTCCCGCGAACTGACGGAGTCCCGGCAGTCCATCAGCTTCAGCGACACGGTATCGGGCGGCCACAACCAAAACGCAAATTACACCAGGCGCGGTAGGAACAAATAACATACCCGACCTGGAGACGCCCCGAGAGAGGCCACCCTAAACAAAC
>VXOI01000266.1 GCA_009840175.1 Chloroflexota bacterium
GGGTATTGCCCCTGACTCCCATCACGATGTCGTTGCCCAACCGGAAGTATCCCAATGGGACCGTATGGGGAAACCCGTCTGGGCCGATGGTGGCCAGGGCAATCCAGCCGGGCTTGCTGTCCAGAAATTCATGGGCTTCTTCGATGCTCATTTTGCGGGGCATGATTGTCGCTCCTGTCCAGCACTGGGAAAACCGTGCTATCAAGAAACTATAACTTCTCAGAGGCCGGCCCAGGTGTCGGCGGCCATGAGCTCGCTCCAGCGCTTGTAGAATTGCCGCTGGTTGCTGTCGCTGAAGCGGTACTGGCTGGTTAGGGCCTCGTAGTCCGTGTTCCAGGCCTCGTGGCCGAGGCCCATCTGGTAGTTGAGCATCTGGCGGCGGGCCACCACGCCCCGGCTGGTGAGGGTGCAGTTCTGCCAGTTGTCCATGTCGTCCTGCTCGAAAGTCCCCGAGGGGCTGAAGCCATAGGCAGCGATCTTGCGGATGGTCTCTTTAACCTCAGGGGGAGCGGCCCTGTCGGTGAAGGCCCAAGCCCAGATCTCGATGCTGTCAGGGCCCTTGGGGTGCCAGACGCGCAGGGAGTGGGAGTTGGTCTTTATCACGGAGAAGTTGGGGAACACTGTCCCCACGATGGGGTTCAGCATCCGGGCTCGGGGGCCGAGGCGGGCCTCGAACTCCTCACGGGTGTCTTCCTCGTAGTCCACAAGGACCTGCACGGGCTCGGCGGTCTGGTGGCCGCCATAGGCGATAAAGCCATGGCCGTTGCCGGGGGAGACGTTGCCGCCGCCGGGATTGGTGCCTCGGGTGATGCCGAACCCGGTGCGGAGAGTGGCCAAGTGGGACCACTGGACGTGGTAGGCGTCGCCGATGAAGTTTTCGGCGGGAAACTTCCAGTTGCAGGGGACGACCCACTTGTGGACGCCACGGAGTACTTCGGCCCCGCCCTCTCGCCGATCAAAGAGCGTGTCCAGATACCAGGTCATCGGGCCGAGGTATTCCAGCAGCGGGGGCGCATCGGGGTCGAAGGTGGCGAATATCAGGCCCTTGTAGCTGTCCAGCTGGGCCACCGGAATAAGGCCCCACTTGGACTGGTCAAGCTCGTTGTAGTACGCGTCCTGGAGGTTGGGGACGGCCTGCAGCCTGCCGTCGGCGCCGAAAGCCCAGCCGTGGTAAGCGCAGATGAAGGCGCTGGCGTTGCCGTCGTCGGCGCGGCACAGGCGGTTGCCCCGGTGGCGGCAGACGTTCAGGAAGGCGTTGACCTTCCACTGCCGGTCGCGGGTCACCAGCACCGGGTCCTCGCCCATGTAGGTGGTGAAAAAGTCGCCGGGGTTGGGGATCTGCGTCTCGTGGCACAGGAAGAGCCAGCAGCGGGCGAAAATCCGATCCAGCTCCTCCCGGTAGATGGATTCCTCGCTGAAGATACGGGGGCTGATCAGGCCCTTCTCCAGGTCGACCAGCGTGTTGACGTCTGCCAGGACCATGAGGCGTCCTCCCTTCAGGATCCATCTCAAGAAAAGCTCGCCCAGTTGCCACTAACCGGATTCACGGCTCGCGCCACTGGATTCCCGCTGCGGCATCCTCAGGCGCTGGCGAAAATCTCGTTGGCAACGTCCATGGCGCCCCGGGCAAACGGTATGCCGGCGTAGAGCGTCATGTGGCCGAAGACCTCGATGATCTGGTCCTGAGTCAACCCTATGTTAAGCGCGCCCCGGATGTGGCTCCGCAGAGGCCCCTCGCGACCCAGCGCCGCCAGGCACGACATGGTGCAGATGCAGCGGGAAGTAAGATCCAGGCCCGGCCGCGTCCAGGTCGCACCCCAGTAGTATTCTCCGGTAGTTCGCCCCAATTCTCTCTCAGCTTGCGTCGGTGGATTCGGCCGGGCTGGGGAAGTTGTTCCCATATAGTTCCGACGGTACTGGTCTCCCCGCTGGAACAGGCTGTCGGGGTCTTCGCTGGCGTCGTGGATGCGGGCTGGGATGAAGTCTATGCCGCGTTCCTCAAAAACAGCCTTGCACAGGGTCAGCGCCTGGATGCCCGCAGGCGCCCCGCTATACCAGGTGTCGTGAATGATCAACTCCACGATCTGTTCCGGCGTCAATCCCACGTTCAGGGCGTTGCTCAAGTGCCGCTTCAACTGTACCTCCCGGTTCATGACAATGAGGCACGACAGCGTGACCATTTCCCGTTGCACGGGCGTCAGCGCTGGACGCTTCCAGATGGTGCCGAAGAGAGCTTCACCGAGAATCCTCTCCAAGTCCGGGGCAATGTCCCACGCCCCCGGCGTGGGCCCAGGGGTGATTTGGCCGCCGCCAAACATCCTCCGCGTTTCCTGTCCGCGTTCGTAACGGTCGTCCAGTTCGCTCATGGCGTGCCTCCATAGCGTGTTGGCCCAGATTCAAGACGCCGACAGTGTAAGGTGGCATCGCGGCAGGCGCAACGCCCACTCGCCGGTCCGCCCGGGCTCTCTTGAATCTGCGACCCCGACTGAAGCCAACCCGATGGCGAAGACATCATCGAAGAAGTCTTCGTGAAAGTGCTCGCCGGACATTGCTGAAGGCGGGACATACGAAAGAGGTCCACGTATTAAGGAAAGCGAGGGTCGTTCCACCTAGGATACCGCCGTGGTCCCAAGCGTCACAAAGGACATCGCCCGCCGTCGCCTCGAATCTGCGACGCCAGGCGGCCCATACAGTTAAAGCGGCGTCCTACTGTAGCGAACGTGCCCATCCGGCCTACTGATGCCACACAGCCCGTCAGTCAGAGCGCGATATACCCGCTAACATTTAGCCAACCAGAAGTCATTCGCCTTCTTGTCAAACTTTCCGTGTCCCGCAAGGTCGTCCAGCCACACCCAGGTCTTGTTCAGCCACCTACACCGGAAGTTCCTGATGAAGAAGCGTGGTATCGCATACATCTTGTTGGGAGGCTTGGTTCAGGCGCATCTTCGGGCGCAGGTGCTGCATGTGCTCCCCACACGGTTCTGGAAAGTCATGCGCTTCTTCGCATCAACCTTCCACGAAAGAATCCCAGCCGCATTGCTCTCATCGAGAGGCTCGAAACTCTGCCCGCCAGTCTTGATGGCCTTTGTGCCGCACTTGAGGCATGCGTTGCAGAACTCGGTGATGCCAGAGTCCACGGCGCCTGCTGGCCCCAGAGGCAGGTCAGGTCCATCTTCAGAATGACCGGATGAATCCGATTCCAGAGATCGTCCAGGATCTCCCATATCGTTGGGAGGGTTTCGCTCTTTCCCATCATCAGCCACCGCCACACATTTTCACCCATCTTAGTCCAGCCGGATTTGTCTCCTCCCTATCAACTCCCTCCTGTTTTGAGATAGTTTCTGATTACAATAGGACTTACGCAGTTGAGTACAGGGAGTACAGAGGTTGAGCCAGATACTGCC
>VXOI01000058.1 GCA_009840175.1 Chloroflexota bacterium
CTCACCCCCGCATCAAGTGCGGGGCAGGCTCTAACCCTCTCCCAGAGGGAGAGGGGATAGATTTCAACTGCGTAACTTCTATCAGGATTTACAGAGTTTCGGGGTTCCCGTTCTTGTCGTGCAGGACGGCGAGCAGGTCGCGGGCGTCGGCGGCGAGCCTGTCCGTTTCGCAGAACCTGAGGGCGTAGGACATGGCGTAGCGTGCGGCGCGGATGCGGACGGAGGGGTCGGGGTTCTCGATGGCCTCTGCGGCCAGGACGGACAGGAAGTGAGGGACGAGGGCCTGGAGCTGCCTGCGGGCGAGTTCGTAGGACTCCTGGTGAAGACGGGAGAGCTGTTCGCGGAAGGCGGGTTCGTCGAGCCAGCGGCGCAGGGTCCGCTCGGAGAGGCCGGACTGCCGGGCGGCCTGGGCGACGGAGGGGGAGAGGGCAAGGACGGGGAGGACGGTCTGTTGGCGAAGGGAGAGGGGGGAAAGTTCGATTTTGCGGTTATCTTCGGACACGTCCGTCGAATCCTGGAGGGCAGGCGGGTTGGAGTTTTTGCGGCGTTTGCTTTTGGACATCAAACATCACGTTGCCTCAGTGGCGGTCAGGATTTGGCCCCGGTTGGCGGCGGCTGGTGGGCCAGACAGTTATTACAGTACATTTGAGCTAATAGTTTGTCAAGGGAGGTATTTCAGCAGAGACGATTGCAAAACTCGATTTTGTCGTCCTGAGCGAAGCGAAGGGTCTCTGTCCCAAGTATAGGATTCTTCGCTTCGCTCAGAATGACAGGAGTGGCGACGGGAGTTTTGCAATTTTCTCTTCAGTAGGTAGCGTTCCCAATTAGGCGGTCTAATTGACTGAGGGCCGGGGCTTGGATTCCCGCTTTCGCGGGAATGACGGTATTTCTGCCGGTGAATCGGGAATACCAGCGCGTGTTGAGAATACCATTGTGCCAGCGCGGTTGACCGTCCACCACACCCGCCGTATCATCCCGGCAACCCCGGGGATGCGCAGAAGGATGCTGACCGGCACAGTCGCAACCCGCCAAGGACATATAATGCCGCCACCCCCGACCCAGGAGGGCAGCCATGAACATTGACCAATTCACCCAGCCAGAAATAGATGAGCTGGTTAGCAAAGCCAAAGCCCACTACCGCGAGAAAATCCGTCCCCTGGTCTACCCGAAGCACAAGGGCCGGATGGTGGTCATAGACGTGGAAAGTCTCGACTATGAGATTGACGACCGCGAGTCAGTCGCCACCGAGCGGCTAATGGAGCGGCGCTCTTTGGTTGCCAGTTTCGTCGTTAAAGTCGGCTATAAAGCCACCGACCCAATTCCGGGCCGCTGGGGATGGGTGCTGGAAGAAGAATGCTGACCGGCAGAATCAACAACCTGCAAGCCCGTGTAACTGTCGAAATTCTGGACAGCAACGGACAGAGCAACCCTATTGAAGTTTTGCTAGACACTGGATTTGATGGACAGCTATCGCTACCTGTATTCGTTGTTCGGCAGTTTAATTTAGGCCGTGGAATCCTTCGGTTCGGGGAACTTGCCGATGGTACCCAGGTCCAGTTTATGAGCTACCGTGCCACAGTCCTATGGGATGGCCAGCGTCGTCAGGTTGAGGTAATCGAGTCTGGCAATGATCCGTTGCTAGGCATGGAACTCCTCCTCGGCAGCCGCGTTACCCTCGAAGTGCGCGACGGCGGCCCTGTGACCATCACCCCTCTGCCCTGACCCGGGACGCCCCCACCCCTTCGACAAGCTCAGGGCAGGCTCTAACCCTCCCCCGGAGGGAGAGGGAACTATCGAATATCCCGGTTGACGCCCCACTACCCCCGCCGTATCATCGCGCCAAACCCACGCCATACGGCAAGGAGAGTATCCATGAAGTACGACTACATCGTGGTCGGCGCCGGGTCGGCCGGCTCCATCATGGCATCCCGCCTGAGCGAAGACCCCTCCGTATCGGTGCTGCTGCTGGAGGCCGGCGGCGACTACCCCGACTTCGAGCAGCTGCCGGACGAGGTGAAGTTCGGCTACGCCACCGCCACCGACGTGATGACCAGCGACCACAACTGGCAGTTCTGGGGCAAGCCCACCGAGACCGCGCCGCCCATGATGGTGCCACGCGGCAAGGTCACCGGCGGCTCCAGCGCCATCAACGGCCAGGTTTTCCTGCGCGGAGTGCCGCAGGACTACGACTCGTGGGCCGAAATGGGCAACGACGAGTGGAGCTTCATCAAGCTGCTGCCCTTCCTGCGACGCATCGAGACCGACACCGACTTCCCCGGCGATGACTTCCACAACTCCGACGGCCCCATCATCGCCCGCCGCTTCAAGCGCGAGGAACTGCTGCCCGACCAGGCCGCTTTCTTCCAGGCCTGCCGCGACGAGGGCTTCGCCGAAGTCGCCGACCACAACCACCCCGAGGCCAGCGGCGTCGGCCCGGTGCCCTTCAACAACCCCAACGGCATCCGCTGGAGCACGGCCCTGGGCTATCTCGACCCGGCCCGACACCGCCTGAACCTGACCATCCGCCCCAACTGCGTCACCCGCCGCGTCGTCTTCGACGGCAAGAAGGCCGTGGGCGTCGAGGTGGAGAGCGGCGGCGAGACCTTCACCGTCGAGGGCGAGCAGATTGTCCTCTCCTCCGGCGCCATCGGCTCGCCCCACATCCTGCTGCTGTCCGGCGTCGGCCCGGCCGGTCATCTCAACGAAATGGGCATCCCGGTAGTCCACGACCTGCCCGGCGTGGGCCAGAACCTGCGCGACCATCCCATGGTCTACACCACCTTCCGCACCAGGCCCGACTATCCGCTGGACGGCTTCGCGCCCCGCGTGCAGATGACCCTGCGCTGGACCGCCGAAGGCTCCAACCTGCGGAACGATATGATGGTCTTCATGCAGTCCTACGCCTCCGAGCGAGTGGACCGCGGCGGCGAGCGCATGGACGCCCTCGGCATACGTATGCTCAGCGTGCTCGACCTCGAGCTCAGCGCCGGGCAGCTCCGGCTGACCTCCACCGACCCCGACGAGCAGCCCTTCCTCGACTACAACTATATGGAAGACCCCGAAGACCGCCGCCGACTGCGCGACGCCGTCCGCCTCTGCGCCCGCCTGGGCGAGCACGAGTCCTTCAGCGACATCGTTGAAGAGCGCATCGAGCCCACCGACGAAGAGCTGGCCACCGACGAGGCCCTGGACGTCTACATGATGCGCGAGGCCACCACCGGGCAACACATTTCCTGCACCTGCAAGATGGGCCCGGCCAGCGACCCCATGTCCGTGGTGGACCAGTACGGCAGGATTCACGGCATGGAGAACATCCGCGTGGTGGACGCCTCCATAATGCCCAACTGCATCCGCGCCAACACCAACGTAACCACCATGACCATCGGCGAGCGGGTGGCGGAGTTCATCAAGGAAGGCCGCTAGAGACAGCCCAATGGAGTTGACAAGCGATCAGCTTGCCACGCACACTTTGACAGTACTGTACTGATTACGAGGAAACCATGGGAATGGTGCAAGTAGACATCGAGATAGGGCACCGGGACGGCGGTGAGATGGTCAGAATTCCTGACGTGCTGGTTGACACCGGCAGCGCTCACACGACGTTGCCCGCAGATACCCTCCAAGAACTCCACATCACGCCTATAGACCGCGTTGGCATAGCGTTGCCGAATGGCGAAGAGGTTGAGTGGGGGATTGGCGAGGCCAAGATACGAATAGCAGGCCGCAATGAGGAGTGGACTTGTCCAGTATACTTCTGTCCCCGGGAGGAATACCTGCTCGGAGCCACAACCCTTGAGATTTTTGGTCTCATGGTGGACCCAATCGAGCACGGCCTCATACGGAAACAGGTGCGTGCCCGGTCCATCTGACTCCAAGCTAGACCCTGCCCGGTCAGCAGGAAGGCCCCGGGCAAATGCCCGGGGCCTCAATCTCCCCGGTTAGCCCGTCCTTGCTTTACAACCCAATCAGCTCCCGCGCGTTCCCGCCCAGCATCTGCTCCTTGGCCGCGTCGGGCAGGGGCAGCGACTCGATGAACTTGGCGTCTTCGGCCATGTCGGCCAGGGGGAAGTCGGTGCCGAAGCAGACTTTCTCCGCCCCGTGGCGGCTGACGATGCCCGCCAGCGTCTCGCTGCCCAGCACCTTCAGAGCCGGCGGCCAGGTGGTGTCAATCAGCACGTTCTCCCGCCCGATCAGTTCCCGCTCCGCCTCGTCCAGCATATAGAACCCGCCCAGGTGCAGCGCGATGAGCTTCAGCTTGGGGAACTGCCGGACCACGTTCATTATCCGCGCCGGCTCGGCCCACACGGTATCGCCGGGCTGGGTATGCGCCCAGCGGCCCGAGTGGATCTCGACCACCATGTCGTCGCCCATCTCTTCGTAGAAGGGAAACATCCGCGGATCGTCGGGGTAGTAGCTGTTGACCATGGGGTGCAGCTTGAAGCCCTTGATGCCCGCCTCCCGCATCCGACGCACTTCGGCGGGCTTGTCCTCGAGGTCAGGGTGCATGGCGCCGAAGGGGACGAGCATATCGTCCTGTATGCTGATGAGCCAGTCGTTGGCGCCCGGCAGGTGCTCCAGACGCTCGACGACGCCCAGCACAACCGACTTGTCCACTCCCGAAGCGCGCATATGTTCCTTGATGCCATCCACGGTGTTGATGCCGACAGCGGGATAGCCGAAAGTGCCGACCATGTTCTGAAGCACCGCCGGGGCGATGCGGTCGGGCCAGATGTGGGTATGAACGTCAATGCGCATGGACTTACCCCTTCCCTGTCAGATATACAGTCAACGTAGCCCTAGCCCAGCACCGCCTCTGCCAGCTTCTCCAGGGCGCCGTCAGCCTCTTCGCCCGAGACGCTCCCCAGCCCGGCGACGGCCATGGTGGCCCCTGCATCCTCCATCCGGCGGACAGTGTCCCTGTCGGACACCCCGTAGACGCAGATCTGGATGCTCTTCGGGTCCCTTCCCGCTGAATCTGCCAGTTCATCCAGCGTGGCGCGAGCCGCCTGCACTTCCTCAGGAGAGACACGCACCGGCATCCAGCCGTCTCCGTATGCCACCACCCGGCGGAATACATTGCGGGCATTGCCGCCCAGGAACACCGGCGGGTGCGGCTTCTGCGCCGGCTTGGGGAACACCTTGATTGCCGGGAAATCATAATATGCCCCGTGGTGCTCGGCTTCATCCTGGGTCCACAGCGCCTTCATCACCTCGATAGCCTCGCGCGTCTGTGTCCAGCGATGATCGAAGTCCCCGCCCATGATCTCCGTCTCCTCCCGCAGCCAGCCAGCCCCGATGCCGAAGATGAACCGCCCGCCGGAGTGGTGGTCCAGGGCCGCTATCTGTTTGGCCTGCACCAGCGGGCTGTGCTCCGGCACCAGGCATATTGACGTGCCCAGCTTGATTCGCGTGGTCGTAGCCGACGCCATTGCCAGCCCGATGAACGGGTCGCCCATATCGGCCATGAATGGCGGAATCGAGCCGTCGGGCGTGCCGCCGTACCGCGACGTGGTGTGCACGGGAATGACGGGATGCTCCGGCAGCCAGAAGGAGTCAAACCCGACTTCCTCGGCCTTTTGTGCGATCTCCGCCACGTTCGTTGAGTTGCTGTTGAACACCGTGCTGACGCCTATTTTCATATCTGTACCCCTTCGCTGATTACTGAATAGACCTGTCTGAAGTGATAGTATCATACGAACATTGGCCCGGACGGTGGCTTGCCCAGCTCCCGTGAACCCGGCAGGCCGGTGAGAAGGACGACCACATGGACTTCACGGAATCGGTCAAAACCTGTCTGCAAAAGTACATAGACTTCAACGGACGCGCTTCCCGCTCGGAATACTGGTGGTTCGTGCTGCTGACGATTTTACTGTCGTTCATCCCGGTCATCGGGTGGATACTGAGACTGGTGCTGCTCCTGCCGTCTCTGGCAGTTCAGGTGCGCCGGCTGCACGATATGGAACGCTCCGCCTGGTGGCTTCTGCTTTTGGTCCCGCCGATAACTGTCATCGGTGTATTCGTGCTGTTGATAATGTCCATCTTCCCGGGAACACCCGGCTACAACCGTTATGGCCCCAGCCCCCGGCAACCGCAGCAGGGCATGGGTGGCTATGGGTACTACCAGAACCCCGGCGATCCATACTCCCCGCCGCCTTCAACAGGAAGCTACACCGAATCCCCTTACGATGCGAGCCTGCCGGATTCTCTGATGGAACCTGATCCTTCAGGACGGCAGTTCTGCACCCAGTGCGGGATACAGTTGCAGCCGGAGGCGCGGTTCTGCACCGTCTGCGGAACGGCTGTATCATCTTGACTTGTCTGGCAATACCCAGACCATCAAGCAAAGCAGGAAAGAGACAAGGGACATGACCTTTACTGAGTCAATCAAGACGTGTCTCCAGAAATACGTGGACTTCAATGGGCGGGCTTCCCGGTCCGAGTACTGGTGGTTCTTCCTTTTCACAGTTATCGTGCGGGTAATAACCGGATGGATCCCCTTTGTGGGATTCGTCATCGCCCTGGCCCTCTTGTTGCCGTCCCTGTCGGTAACGGCCCGGCGGCTGCATGACACCAACCGGACGGGATGGTGGATGCTGCTGCCCATAGGTCTGGGATTGGCCGGAATAATCGCGGGAATAGCCCTCGTGGCGATCGGCCTCTTCCCAATAGGAGTAGCCCTCGCCATTCTGGGCCCGGTTCTGGGCTTCGTTGCGTTGCTGACATTCCTGATCCAGCCCAGCGACCCCGGCGCTAACCAATACGGCCCCAACCCTCACAGGCCGCAGCAGGGCATGGGCGGCTACGGCTACTACCAGGACCCCGGCTATCCATATGCCCCGCCGCCTCCGATGGAAAGTTACGGCGAGTCCCCCTATGACGCGCCCCCAATGGAACTGGAGCCGGGCGGACGGCAGTTCTGCACGCAATGCGGGATGCAGTTGGAGCCGGAAGCGCGGTTCTGCACCGCTTGCGGCGCGGAGGTGTGACGCTTGGGCCGTCGTCATAATTGTTAGTGGATAGGATTTACGCAATTGGGGAGGCCGCCCTCACCCTAACCCTCTCCCAGAGGGAGAGGGGATAGCTTCCAACTGCGTAGCTCCTGATGCGTAACTCCCGAATGGAGAGAAAGCGGCGTGAGTTTTGCGGAGTCGATTTCGACCTGCTTCCGAAAGTACATCGTCTTCAGCGGCCGGGCGCAACGGTCGGAATACTGGTGGTTCTTCCTGTTCACTTTCGTCACATCGGTTGTCTTGGGAATTATTGGCAGCCTTGCCCCGGTCTTGCAGTTCCTGGAGTGGGTGTTTTCCCTGGCCGTGCTGCTGCCGTCCCTGGCAGTGACGGTGCGGCGGCTGCACGACACCAACCGGACCGGGTGGTGGATCCTGTTGCTCTTAGGCTTGGGGCTGGCCGGAATAATCGTGGGCGCGGCATTAGGGGCGGTTCTCGTACCTGACGACGATGGGTGGCGTTTCATCGTAATCCTTTTCGTTAGTATTGCCGGGGGGTTACTGGGCCTGGTTGTGGGATACCTGGTGTTGCTGTACTTCCTGATTCAGCCCAGCGACCCAGCCCCGAACCAGTACGGCCCGAATCCTTTGCAGCCGCATCCGGGCACGGGCGGCTACGGCTACGCGGATCCCGGCCATCCCTACTCTTCGGCTCATCCAACGGGAAGTTACGGCGAGTCTCCCTATGACGCGCCCCCAATGGAACCGGAGCCGAGCGGACGGCAGTTCTGTACGCAATGCGGGATGCAGTTGCAGCCGGAGGCGCGATTCTGCACCGCTTGCGGCGCGGCCGTCTAATACCTCTCACCAGGATGATTCCACCGTGAACAGAGAGCAAAAGGCGTGAACCCGATACAGGCAATCCTGTCGGCATTTCGCAACTACGCCAATTTCGACGGGCGGGCCAGCCGGTCGGAATACTGGTGGTTCTACGGCTTCTTCGTGGCCCTGTTGCTCGCCATTTTCGTGGCCAGCGTCGCTTGGATGCCGGCCCTGTTCTCCCTGTGGGGCGTTTACATCGGGGCGATGGCGCTGCCTCTTTTGGCGGTGACCGTGCGACGGCTGCACGACGTAGACCGGCCTGGGAATTGGGCGGTGCTGGCGCTCATCCCCTTCGCCGGCGTCCGGCTGACCCGTATGCTGGTGCAGCCGGGAACGCCGGGGCCCAACCGCTACGGCCCTGACCCGCTGCGCCGCATCCCGGAAAGCGGGCGGGAGCAACGCCGCACTGACCCCGATTTCCCTCCCGATTCAAACCGTGCCCCGGCGGCAATACCTGAACCCGCCGCGGCGCAACACTGCTCCCGCTGCGGATGGGAGCGGTGGCCGGATGCGCTCTTTTGCGCCGACTGTGGCGTAAGGTTGTGATGACAGAGCCCTTCCATTCGTTGTCTGAACTGTGATTTCTTTGATTCAGGACAGGAGTTACGCAGTTGAAGAGGACGCCCTCACCCTAACCCTCTCCCAGAGGGAGAGGGGACAGCTTTCAACTGCGTAAGTCCTATCAGGATTACCATGATTGAGAAATCATACCAATCCGTTAATCACATGAATCACAGTTCAGACATTTGCGCCGGGAATAGAAACAGGGCCTTTCGATTATTGTCTGAGTCAGGATTTTCAGGATTAAAGGATGAACAGGATTGGAGTTACGCAATCGGAGAGGACGCCCTCACCCTAACCCTCTCCCAGAGGGAGAGGGAATAATCGAAAGGCCCGGGAATAGAAAGGCCCGGCGTGGCCCGGTCAAGGCGTTGCGGCTATAATCACCGCAGCCAAATTTTGCTGTAAGTCGAGGTAGCGCCTTGAAAATTGATCCGAAGACTTTTGAGAACTTCTACCGCGTCCTGACCGGCGTGGTGGTGCCTCGCCCCATCGCCTTCGTGTCCACTCAATCGCCCGACGGCGTGGACAACCTGGCGCCCTATTCCTTCTTCAACGCCGTGGCCTACGACCCGCCCACCGTGGTCTTCTCGTCGTCGCGCCATGTGGAGCGCAAGAGCAAGGACACCCTGCGCAATGTGGAGGAGACCGGCGAGTTCGTCGTAAATATAGTGGTGGACGACATCGCCGAGGCCATGAACAGCACCGCTGCCGAGTTCCCCGAGGACGTGGACGAGTTCGAGATCGCCGGGCTGACCGCCATTCCGTCCGACATAGTGAAGCCTCCGCGGGTGGCCGAATCGCCGGTGAACATGGAGTGCCGTCTGAACCAGGTCATCAACCTGGGCGAAGGCCCCAGCGGGCACGGTCTGGTCATCGGCACCATCGTCCTGATGCACGTCCGCGACGACATCATCAACGGTCACCGCATCAACCACCACCTGATGAAACCCACGGGCCGCCTGGCAGGCAGTATGTATTGCCATACCGCCGACACTTTCGAGTTGGTGCGCCCGGTCTACGACCCAGAGAAAAGCCTGGCGACGTATCGTTAGGGGCTACACTGCTCCGTTAAGCAAAAGGGGCGCATGGTCGTGCGCCCCTTGATAATTCGCAATCCAGAGAGGGTGTGTGGCAACAGAGTACTCTCCCTCGCATTAGCCTTTCTGCCCATACGAGAAAGTCCCTGGATTCCTGCCTTCGCAGGAATGACGGGTTGGGTGTTCAGCGATTGTTACACACCCTCTGAGAGAGGTTTGACCGGAAGACAATTGGGCTAGTATGGGCTGGGGGGCCGCTCTTCCTCATCCGATGTGCCCGTTTCAAGCTCAACTTCGGCACCATAGGCCGGGGTGCCTTCGCCGGAGTAGTCGGGCGCGGGCGCTTCGGTGTAGCTGCCGGAAACGCGGGATGCGTCCTCGGCTGTCTGGGGACTGTCCTCAAAGGCCGACGGTTGCGGCTCTTCGATCTCGGTATAACTGCCGGAAGTGCTGGCAGCTTCCTCCACCCGGCCAGTGTAGGTCTCCGGCTCCGCCACCGGGTCGTCATTGTATCCCGCATAGCTCTCAGAATCAGCCCTGCCGGTTTCCGTTCCGAAATCACCCGCTGTTTCCCAATCGGCTTGGCCGGGCTCAGTCAGAACCGTGCCGTAGGTTTCGACTATCCCGCCTCCGGTCTGCTCGCCGTGGTAGCGGGCCAGCGCATCTTCCAAGTGCCCCATGAAAGCGGAGGGGTCGCGCATCATCAGCATCATGCGTTTGCCATCCACCATGCGAAGGCGAAGCCGCTCGCCGAAGGGAAGGGCCAGAATCTCTGCGTGGGAGAGCTCGGCAAAGGATATGATCCGAGTCCGGGGCATCCCGTACATGATCATCATGCGGTCGCGGTAGAGCAAGTACTGACGGGGCGTGGTGAACCAGCTATATGCGGCCATCGCCAGCCCCAGGATGGTCAGAAGGTAGCCGATCATAATGCCCAGCACCGCCACCACCAGGGCGAAGATGAGCGTGAGGTTCCACCGGGATGCGTGCTGGTCCCAGTAAATCGGAGGGTCTTGCTGCTGTGCCATGCCGATATTCTAGCACACGCCGCGCCGATTGGCTTGGGATATACTGGAATCGACGAACACAGAAAGGCGGGGTAGATATGAGCGTGTCGGAGGGAGCTAACGTCCTACAGCTTTATGCCCAATATGTTGAACCCCTTGAAGCAGAACATAGGGATAAATTCGTCGCCATTTCTCCCGACGGCAGAACCATGATAGGGAATAACACCAAGGAACTGCGCCAACAAGCTGATTCTGAGTTTGGCGAAGGAAGCGTCATCATCAAAATAGGAAAGCTGGTTTCGCCGGGCTTTCGGTGGCTTCGTGCGGTTCCCAACCCTCCGGGGACTCCCGTCCATCCCGAAGAGGATTCGGCCTGTCAGCTTTCCATCGAAGAGGCGGCGGAACAGCGCGCCAAGCTCTACGCCCTGCACGGCAAGCCTTTGGAACAGGATCATTTGTGGAAGTACGTCGCCATACAGCCTGATGGCAAGACCATTGTCGAGGATGACTACGACGTATTGGCTGCCCAAGCCAAGGTTGAGTTGGGCAAAGGCAGCTACATATTCAGGCTGGGAGGGAATAATTCAGGAACGTCCGTAAAGCCCATGGAGTTGGTATTAGTTTCCTATGATTAACCCCCTGATTAACCCTTTGTTCCCATCCTTGCCGGTGACTGTATGGGTGCTTGGTGAACCGTATGGGGGCGTGGCTCTCTTGGACACCGGCTTTGAAGGTGACGTTATCATCCCAGCTCATCTGGGAACCGGACTATCAGGCCCCGGACAAGACTTGGTTCTTGCCGATGAGTCTGTAATTGAAGCGCCAATCCGAGGCGGATTCGTGCAGCTCGGGGGCTTGGAATCGGTCCCTGCGGAAGTCATATACATGGGCACCGAATTCATCATCGGCATGGGTATCCTGAGCCGCTATGAAGTCATCCTTGACCACGGCCAGCGCGTCATCGTCAACCCTTAACGCATAACGCCCGCTCTGCGCGCTTTTGACATTCACCTGCGCCGCTGGTATGTTGATTCGCGGCCTGGCTCCGGCCTGGCTCGTATCCGCCTAGTACATATTTACAGCGGGATTTGACCGTGAACGCTAACATACCGCCCTCCGAGAATTGGGCCCACCTGATCGTCCAGGCGCTGAAAGACCACGACATTTCGCTCATCGCCTACGTCCCTGACTCATCCATCCACCGGGTTACCAGGATTATCAACGAAGACCCCTTCTTCCACCTGGTGTCGGCCACGCGGGAAGAGGAGGCCGTGGGCATCGCCGTCGGCTCCTACGCCGCCGGGCGCAACGCTGCGGTGTTCATGCAGACCAGCGGCTTCGGCAACAGCATCAACGCGGTGGCCAGCCTGTGCATTCCGGCCCGCGCGCCCATACCCTTCTTCATCAACATGAGGGGCGGCACGGGCGAGTTCAACATCTCCCAGGTTCCCATGGGCCGGGCCACGGTGCCCATCCTCGACCAGTTCGGCATCGTGAGCTACACCATTGACGACGACTACCGGATGGACAACCTGCTGAACGGGGCGATGAAGCTGTGCTACGCCAATCGCCAGCCAGTGGCCATCTGCCTGACCCAGAGGCTACACGGAGGGAAATTTGCGTAGGTTCGATGCAATTCAACTGGCGCTCCGGCTGGCGGAAAACCGGCCCATCATCGGCAACCTCGGCCCCACTACCGACGAGCTATGGCACGCCGGGCACCGCGACCGCAACTTCTACACCTACGGAAACATGGGCCTTGTTTCATCCCTGGCGCTGGGAATGTCGCTGGCCACCGAAGAGCAGATTATCGCGCTGGACGGCGACGGATCGCTGCTGATGAACCTGGGTTCGCTGGCCTCAATAGCGCGGGAAAAGCCGAGGAACCTCATAGTCGTGGCGTTTGACAACGAGGCCTGGGGGCAGACCGGCAACCAGATGAGCCATACAGGAACGGGCACCGATCTGGAGAAAGTAGCGGTTTCCTGCGGCATCGCCAGCTCGACCACGGTGGACGACCTGGAGGAACTGGAGGGGGCGCTGTCCAACGCCCTGACCACCGACGGTCCGCACTTCATTGTCGCCAAGATTGAAGAATCGGGTTATCTGCCCATTTCTCCGGTGGAGCCGGAGTTCACCCTATACCGATTCCGCAACACCTTCGTGGAGGGCCAGCAGCCCGCGCCGCCACACTAGGCGGAACCCTGGCAGGGAAAAGGAAACCCAAGAGAGCAGAAGGGCGGGATAAGCTCCCGCCCTTTCCAGTTGGTGGAAACGCGCCTTCAGTCTAGTTCTTGACGTACTGGTCGAACCAGCCGAGGGTGCGGGCCAGAGCGTCCGCAGCGGCGTCCTCACGGTAGTCGGGGCGCTCGTTGCAGTTGAAGCCGTGGCCGGCGCCGGAGTACATCTTGAAGTCATAGGTGACGCCGGCGGCTTTGAGCGCTTCTTCGATCTGGGCCACGTCCGCCGGTGTTGGGTTGGCATCGTCCTCGCCGAAGTTGCCCATTACCGGGATCGTGGAGCCGCTGGTGCGTTCGATGGGGGCCGGGCCGTCGCCGAAGGGCACAAGGATGCGGCCACCGTAGTAGACGGAGGCGGCGCTGAGGCCTGGGCAACTGGTGGCGGCCAGGTAGGTGATGCGTCCGCCGACGCAGTAGCCGACGATGCCTATCTTGTTGCCGCGGGTGCGCTGGTAGCGGTTCTGCAGGTAGTCGATGGTCTTGTTGATGTCTTCGATGAGCTGGTCGTCCTGCAACGCGCCCATGTGCTGCTGCACCTGCGGCATCTGGTCGTAGCCCAGCTTGATGTTCGGCGCGTCGCGGTGGTAGAGAGACGGGGCGACGGCAACATAGCCGTGGCGAGCGTATTCGTCGCAGACCTGCTCTATGTGGCGCGTAACGCCAAAAGCCTCCATGACGACGATGACGGCGGGGAAGCTGCTGCCTTCCGAGGGTGCGGGGTGGCTGACGTAGGTGGCCATGTCCATCCCTTGCGACACCATTACATCTTCGCTTTCGTCGGCGAACCTGATATTTTCCCAGAATGATGGCATGGAAACTCCTCCTCTCCATTTTCCCAAGTTGAGAGCCGACGGATTCAGCTAACACTCCTTCCCGGCGCTGCGGTCCGCAATGGGCGGGGGCCTGCGGACTGAGCGCGGTCGCCGCCGCTGAATCTTCGACTGAATGCGAAAGGATTTTAGCAGATTCACAAGGGCGGGAATAGCGGATGGGACACAACAGCTTGGTCAGGAGCGTTAGCCAGACTCACGGACGATGATACGTGCGACTTCGGGCGGGATTTCTACGCCGCTCTTTTCCAGTTCTTCCAACTCCTTCCGAAAGCGCTCGCGCTCCGCCATTTGTCCGGCCCTCCGGCCCTTTTCCATTGCTCTTCGTTCGACGGCTTCTTTGGCTGCGAATATCACCCATGACCTCCGTGGCGATTACCTCGCCTGCGACTCACAATCCGGGGGCGGGGACTAGCGGCGGATTCGCGGGCAACCAATTCGGCTACTTCCGGGGGTATCCGTAGACCGCTTTCTTCTAATTCGGCCAGTCCCTTCTCAATGCGCTCGCGCTCGGTCTGCTCGCCTTCCTGTCGCCCTTCCTGAATACCGGCCCTCCGGCCCTTTTCCATAGCTCGTTTCTCGACGGCTTCTTTGGCTGCGAATATCACTTGCGACACTCCGTAAACAGCGAATGAGGTTGCCAGTAGCAGCAGGGTAGCTACCACTATCATACCGTCCTGCTTGTTGGTCAGTTCCTGGAGGAACCCGAGGCCCCACAGCCCGGCGAAGGACGGAACGACGTTCAGCAACACAGCTACCAGCATACTGGCGCTGATGGATGCCGCTCCATCGGCCATAAGCCAAGTCGGTGAACGTCCGGTACTGTTGTCCATTGTACCACTTCGGAGATAACTGACTGCTGAGATGGGATAATTTTCAAGAACATTAGAGCGCATATTATCGTTATGCCTCTTAACGGTCAATCATCGCCTGTCAGCAAACAGGGCCTTTTCAAAGTTCCCTATTGTCGTCCTGAGCGAAGCGAACGTCGCTTGTTCTGGGGATAGGATTCTTCGCTGCGCTCAGAATGACAGAAGCCACTACGTAGACTTTGAAAAGGCCCTGGTCAGCAAAACGCCCCTATCTACCCCGGCCGCTCCGTCAACCGCAGGCGCATATCCTCCGGCACCGCTCGCAACCGGCTGCGGAAGGCGGTGTTGACGCGGTCGGACACACGGCGGGCTGCTTCCTCCATCAGCGCCACACCGCCGAGGAAATCCTCGACGTGAATATACTCGGCTTCGATGCGGCCCTCGGGCGCGCCGTTGTGGTAGTTGCCCAGCGGAAAGGCTATGCCGGTGGTGCGGTAGCCGTAGGCGGCGAAGGCACTGGCCTCGCAGACACCGCCGCTCATCAACTGCCGCTGCGACGCGAAACCGCCCTCACGCTGGTTAAGCATCTCCCTAGCACGGATAAGCACCGACTCGGCGTCGGCGTCGAAGGTGGACCCGGCGTCGCCCACCCGTATCACCGGCCCCCGGCCCTGCTCGGCCCCCGGCAGAGTGCGACTGGACTCTGCGGAGATGACAAGCGTTCCAGGCGGCAGCAGGCGGGCGTCGGCGGCCAGCCGCGCTCCGACCAGACCCACCTCCTCGGCGCGAGTGAACAGCGCGTACACATCCCCTTCGGGCTGATCCCCACTACGGGACAGCCGGGCCAGGGCCGCCAGCGCTGAGGCGCAGCCAGCCAGGTCGTCCACCGCGCGCATACGGATGTACTCCCCGTCCAGCTCGAAGTCCACTAGGTCAAACACCGCAGCAGAAGGCAGCGGCAGTTCCGCGGCGAGTGTGGCATCCGATACGCGGACCAGCGCCTTGCGCTCCGATTCCTCTCCATAAGGCCCGGCGGTTACTGCGGCAACCCGCCGTCCGCCGGGCATCACCACCTTCAGCGGCACCCCGGCGGCAAAGCTGGACGCGGGTATTCCGCCCAGCGCATCGGCCACGAACTCCCCACCGTGGCCGTGAAGCTCCACCAGCTCGAAGCCCGGATGGTCCATGTGGGCCACGACAGCAATGGGCGGAACATCAGGGTCGCTGCCTGGCAAACGGGCCAGTATGTTCCCGAACTCGTCAACGCTGTATCCGACGCCCGTCTCGTCCAGTATCGCCCGAACCGTGGCCGCGACTCCCGCCTCGTGAAACGCCACGGCAGGATTGGCGCCCAGCCGGGCCAGGAAATCCAGCGCTTCTTCTCTCTCGTTCATCTCTCCCCTCGATAACTTCGCGTCTTTGCATCCAATGTGACTGCTATAATGTTACACGGTCACCAGGAAGCACAAGAGCAGGAGAAAGGCCGTGCTGGAGCAGTTCAAGGTAGGACACGACGAAGCGGAATTTGTGCCGGGCGATACTCTCAAGTCCACCGTAGCGGGGATATTCCGGCAATTGGGCGTGCCGGACGGCGACGCCGAGCTGGGCGCCGACGTGCTGGTGCTGGCAGACCTGCGGGGAGTGGACTCCCACGGCGTGTCGAATATGCTGCGCAGCTACGTTTCGGGTTACCAGGACGGCTCGATCAACCCGCGCCCAGATTGGCGGGTAATCCGCGAGACTCCCTCCACCGCCACGGTGGACTCCGACCGTGGACTGGGGACAATCATCACCCCCAAGGCCATGAACATTGCCATCGAGAAGGCGCGCAACGTGGGTGTCGGGATGGTGGCCATCGGTAATGCGCGTCACCTGGGCATGGCGTCGTACCACTCGATGCTGGCGTTGGAACACGACATGATCGGAGTCTGCATGACCAGTTGCCCGCCGTCGGTGCTGCCCACCTTCGGGGCCGAGCCGCGCCTGGGCACCAACCCAATCGCGGTGGCTGTGCCCACGGGCGAGGAAGCGGCTTTCGTGTTCGACGCCGCCACCAGCTCGGTGGCGGTCAACAAGATACGCATTGCCCAGCGTCTGGGGGCGGACATTCCGGCTGGCTGGCTGGCCGAGGCCGACGGGACGCCCATCATGGAGGAGCGGCAGGCCCCGGACAACTACTGGCTGCTGCCCGTTGGCGGCAGCCGCGAGGGCGGTTCGCACAAGGGCTATGGCCTCTCATGCGTGGTGGACATCCTGGCCGGAGTGCTGACCGGGTTCGGCTACGGCGCGGTGCCGGGGCGGCCCAACTTCGGGCACTACGTGGCGGCTTACAGCGTGGACGCCTTCACCGACGTTTCTCACTTCAAGCAGGAGATGGACGAGTGGGTCCGCATGATGAACGCCACCGCCCCCGCGCCGGGCCATGACCGCGTGATTGTTGCCGGGCAGCCCGAGGCGGAGATGGAGGCCATCCGCCGCGACGAGGGAATACCCCTGCACCCGGAGGTGTCCCAGTCCATCCGCGACATCTGCGCCGAGCTGGGGGTGGCGTGCGGGTTCTGATGGATTAAGCTGAATGGGTTCTGGGAAAACTACCGTGGCGACAGGGATCTGGCGGGTTTGGCTATGGACTACCAGACCAAAATTGAAAGCATAAAGATTAAGAACTACCGCGTTCTTCAAGATGTCGTGCTACACGATTTGCCTCGAATGGTTGTGGTGATCGGCACTAATGGAACAGGCAAATCTACTCTGTTTGACGTCTTCTCGTTCCTGCAAGACGCTCTAAACCAAGACGTCGCCACCGCGGTTGCACGACGGGGCGGATTTCGCGAGCTGGTAAGCAGGGGCTGTACCGGCCCGATTGAATTCACTATCAAGTTTCGTGAGAGTGGTGGGCGGTTGGCGTCTTACATGCTTCAAATAGCCATTGACGACGGGAAGATTGTAGTCAACCGCGAAGTGCTGAGTTACCGAATAGGACAACACGGATGGGCTTGGCGCTTCGTAGACTTCAAGAAGGGTGTTGGAAAAGCGATAGTTAATGAAGCAGAGTATGGGAAGCCAGGCATGTCTGAGGAATGGGAGCATCACGAGCTAAGCAATCCCAGCACTCTGGCTATTAAAGGCTTGGGCCAATTCAGAGATTTCCCTGTGGTTTCGGAACTGCGCAGTCTGATTGAGGGGTGGTACATTTCAGATTTTCATGTCTCGAATACCCGCACTAGCATAGAAAATTGGCACGCTGAACATCTATCTCCCATCGGGGACAACTTGGCTCAAGTCGCTAAGTATCTATACGAGAGCTATCCAGGCCGCTTCCAGCAGGTATTGGACGCAATATGCAGGTGTGTTCCCGGTGTAAGCAACGTCGAGGCCAAGCCGACCGAGGACGGCAGGCTAATTCTAAGATTCCAGGATGGGAGCTTCCAAGATCCCTTTATAGCCCGCCATGTATCGGACGGCACCTTGAAGTTGTTTGCGTACTTGGTATTGCTCTATGACCCCAAGCCTCACCCTTTACTTGCTGTAGAAGAACCGGAAAATTATCTGTATTACAAATTCCTTCACGAACTCGCCGAAGAATTTCGGGCCTACGCCATGCGAGGCGGCCAGGTATTTATTTCAACGCATTCCCCGGAATTCCTGAACGGAGTCGATTTGAAAGAAGTCTTCGCGTTGGTAAAGCGGAACGGCTTTGCAGAGGTAGAGCGCCCTTACAAGAGCGAGACATTGCGTAATATGTTTGAATCCGGCGATTTCCTGCTTGGTCCTCTGTTCAGGCAAGGTCTCCTGGTAGGCGCCGGAATTCAATGACCCGGCTGGTGTTTCTCCTTGAAGAACGATCCATGCAAACACTCCTAGAAGGTCTCCTGCCTCGGCTCTTGCCTCAATTGTCCTTTCTTTGCATATCTCGTGAAGGTAAAAGTGAGCTTGACCGCAACATCCCGGGCATACTGCGAAACTGGCGGGTTCCCGGAGACCGTTTCGTAATTGTGCGAGACAATGACAACACAGATTGTCACGCACTGAAGGCGCGCCTACGGGAATTATGTCGTCAGGGCGGGCGAGAAGACACTCTAATCCGAATCGTCTGCCAGGAATTGGAGGCGTGGTATTTGAGCGAACCCTCTGCGTTGGCCGATGCCTTTGGTGATGAGCGACTTCGAAATATCGGAAGACAGGCACGCTACCGAAACCCGGAATCGCGGGTGAAACCTTCGGACGACATAAAGAATCTTATCCCCACATTCCAGAAGACTGATGGCGCTCGCAGGATAGCAGCACACCTGACCCGGGAGCGAAACACTTCGCACAGTTTCGCAGTCTTCCTTAGCGGTGTCGAAAGGCTGCTGGCAAACAACGCTTGAGCGCCCGCCGCATCACGCATTCGGCGGGCGCATGGTGTGCCAGGGGGTGTGCTGCTCGTAGGCGTGGGCTACTTTCAGGATGGTTGACTCGTCGAAGGGGCGGCCTCCGATTTGCAGGCCGATGGGCAGTCCCTCGGAGTTGAAGCCGCAGTTGATGGAGATGGCGGGCGCTCCGGCGAGGTTGAAGGGGCGGGTCATCACCGGGGGCTGGTCGCGGGCGACTTCCTTGGACGTGATGACCGGGTCGGCTCCGACCAACGGAGCACAGCTCTTGGAGGTGGGCAGGATCAGCACGTCGTAGTTCTCCAGCGCGCCCAGCACCTCGCGGCGGGTTAACTCCCGCAGCTTCTGCACCTTGTAGTAGGCGTGGGCGGGCATGATGCTGCCGGTGAGCAGGCCGACCTGGTTGGCGTGGCCGAACTCGTGGAGCCGCTCGCGCAGCCAGTCGCGGTAGGTCATGGACGCTTCCACGTTAATCAGCACCGTGGACAGCGTGCCGCTGTGGACTGTGAGGGGCAGCGAAACGTCCTCCACCGTCGCGCCCAGCTCTTCCAACACCGCGCCGGCGGCGACGATGCCATCGCGCACCTGGGGGTCGGTGATGTCGCTGTCGATGAGATCACGGATGGCGCCTACGCGCACGCCTTCCAGGCTGCCACCCAGCGCATCGCGGTAGTCGGGAACCGGGGCGTCCCAAGTGTAGGGGTCTCTGGGGTCGTGGCCAGCGATGGCGCCGAGGGTGATGGCGGCGTCCTCCACTGTGCGGGAGATGGGGCCGACCTGGTCCATGGACCACGAGCCGGGGGCCACGCCGTAGCGGCTGACACGCCCCCAACTGGGGCGCAAGCCGACGATGCCGCACCAGGCCGCCGGTCTGCGGATGGAGCCGCCGGTGTCTTCGCCGAGGGACGTGGCGCAGAGGAAGGCGGAAGTGGCGGAGCCGGAGCCGCCGCTGGAGCCGCCGGTGAAGCGGTCGAGGTCCCACGGGTTGCGGTTGTAGCCGTAGCGCTGGGACGCGCCTAGGGCGAACTCGGTCAGGTTGGTCTTGCCCAGCAGGACCGCCCCGGCTTCTTTCAGTTTCGCGATGGCTGTGGCGTCCTCGTCGGGGAAGAAGTCGGCCATGAGCCGGGAGCCGACGGTAGTGCGGATGCCTTGAGTCCAAATCTGGTCCTTCACCGCCACCGGGATGCCGTGCATCGGGCCGAGATAGTTGCCAGCGGCGATGGCCCGCTCCGCTTCCTCAGCGGCGGCCATGGCCTCGTTTCGGCAGACGGTCAGGTAGGAATTGAACTTGAAGTTCAGCGCGTCAATGCGGTCGAGGTAGGCGGCGGTCGCCTCCACCGGCGACACTTCGCGCTGCCGTATCAGTTCACCCAGCTCTGCTGTGGTCAGGAAGGGAATGTCCTGCTTGTCCATTAGTTACTCCTGCGACGCAAAGGCTTTTGGAGCGTGTTTGTATTCACAGGCCCGGTTAACGCCTGTCGAACATTGACTGTGCAGCCAGTAGTCTTCGTTCCTCTTGGGTTAGCTGGGCAAAATCCCTGATGGCGATCTGGGCTCGCGCGATGATGTTGGTGGCGTCCGAGCGGACTATTTCAGTGTTGGGATTGTAGTCGGCCTCCTGACGCTCTCTCTGCACGTCGATGAAGGTGCGGGCGAAGTTTGTCCCGCTTTGTGACAGCAGGTTGAGCACTGTGCGCAGGTTGTTTTGGGCCCTGCCGTGGTCAAGACGACGGTAAACCCGTTCCCACGCATAGGAGGATATGTGCGATTGCGGCTGACCGGCTATGAGCTCTGCGTTGGATGCCGCCAAGGTGTGGAACAAGGCGTAGTATGCGGTGCTGATTGCACGACGCATATCTGCTTGCGAGGGTTGCGGGCTAGTGGCCGCTGGCACCAGCTTGTAGCAGGTGTTGATGAGTTCCTGCGGATCTATCATGGTTCGGGCGATGGAGGGGTGGATGACTTATGGTACCCTCGCCACGTGGGGTCGTTGATGTCGATGTAGCGGACCAGGGTGTGCGCCGTGATGCCAGAGGCGAGAATGGGCTCGTCAATGACCCTGAACAGGGTATTCATTAGGTGGCCGTCGAGCACTGGGTTGTCTGCGATATACAAGAGTTCGACGTTGATGAACTCCTCGTCGTATGCGTCCAGCTTGACGGTGACGTTGGCATCCTGGAATTGGACGTCGGGCGGGAAGTGGGTTTTCGCCCCGTCCAGGATTATTTCCTTGACCCTTTCCATTTCCTGTTTGGTGATGGGCATTTGGGGCCTCGTTCCGTGGTGGTCTCTGATTTCATGGTGATTTAACAGAACTCGGTAAAGGGCATCGTCAAAAGGCTTTTTTCGTCACTCCCGCTTTCTCTGGAACGACACGCCATTTGGCGACAGCTTCCAGTCCCCCTCTCTCTGCAGGGAAGGGGAACTGTTGAAGGCCTAGTCCTCCTTCAGGGCAGGGATGACTTCCTTGCCGAAGAGTTCGAGGGAGCGCATGGTGTCCTGGTGGGACAGGGGGCCGCCCTGGGCCTCCAGCAGCAGAGCGCCGATGCCCAGCTCTTCCTTGATGTAGCGCAGCTTCTTGATGACCGTCTCGGGGCTGCCGACCACCAGGTGATACTCGTCTTGCAACTCCTCGTAGGTCATCTCGTTCAGGGGCCGGTTGCGTCGAAGGGTATTGGCGGCGGCGCCGGCGGCGGAGAAGTATCCGGGGGGCGCCCAGTACTCGCGGGGGCCTTTGAGCGGATGGCCCATGCGCCACATGAACGCCTTGCCCGATTCCTGCGCCTTCTCGTCGGTGTCGTTGACGTGGGCGCAGATCATGAAGGCGAACTTGCCGGGGTCGGGGTCCCAGCCGTCCTCGTTAGCGTGTTTGCGGTAGTTGGCGAAGAGGTTGCGGGCCTGGTCCATCCTGGTGAGGAAGGCGGCGTAGGTGTAGCGGTTCTCGGCGGCCCACTTGACCGTCTCCGGACTGCCGGTGCCGGGCACCCAGCAGGGCGGGTGCGGCTGCTGGATGGGCAACATCCACGGGTTGACGGCGCGGTAGTGGTAGTGCTTGCCCTCCCATCGGAAGGGGCCGGGAGTGGTCCAGGTCTTTTTGATCAGGTCGTGGCATTCCTCGAACCGCTCCCGGTTGTAGACCGGGTTGGTGTTGTTGGCCCAGCTCTCGATGCCGATGCCACGCACGAAGCCGGAGATGATGCGCCCGCCGGAGATGACGTCCAGCATGGCGATTTCCTCGGCCAGACGCACCGGGTTGTCGGAGGTGGGCAGCATATTGCCCAGCATCAGTATCTTGGCGCGGCTGGTGACGCGGGCCAGGATGCCGCCGGTGATGTTGACCTCCACGTCCATGCACGACGGGGTGTTGTGGTGCTCGTTAATCATCAGCCCGTCGAAGCCCACTTCCTCGGCGTACTGATACTCGTCAAGGTAGCGCTTGAACAGGTCGTGAGCCGTGCCGGGGTCGAAGTAGGTGTTGGGGAAGGTGAGACGCATGGAAGGGTACTTGTCCGCTTCGGACTCGGGAAAGGCGGCATAGGGGAACTCGGTGAAGTAGAAGACTTCAAAGGACATAGCGTGAACTCCGTTTCTCAGTTTTCCTTCCCTTCAAGGGAGGATCAGGGTGGGTCTACTGGTTTCTCAGGGGCATCAGGACGTAAACGGCGAAAGCGCGGCGGTCGCGCTCCGGGGCTTGGCGGAACTCGTGTATCCGCAGTTCTGTTTCTTCTATGTCACGAATTACAACGGACCGTTCCAGCGTTATAGATGGGTCATAGTCTGCGCGCTCTCTCCTGGGTTGCAGGTAAAGAAGCTGTTCGCCCAATCTCCGGATTTCGGCGGGAAACGTCCTCATCCTTCCGGTGTTGTCGCAGCGCGCCTTAAGAGCTCCATGCTGCAATGCCCGGTATGCCTGTAGCCAAGCCGATTCTCTGCGGTTGATGGCTTCTGTGCCAACCAACATATCAGCGCAATTTTCAGCCAGGCAGTGAAACAGGGCGTAATATGTGGTGCTTACGGCTCTCCTGAGATTAGTTTGCCTCGGCGGCGGTCCGACCAAGTCGCCTGCCAGTTCCCTGGCGGTGGCGATTAAGTCGTTTGGGCTTACCACTCTCCCCAGCTCCTGGGCGGCTGCCACTCACCGCTCTGCCACTTGGATTTTGTCACGTAGTCAATAAAGGCGTAGACCTTCATGCCCTCTTCGTACAACCTGTCCTGGACCCGAAGGGATACGCCTGTTCTCCATCCCAAGGGGGCATCGCTCAGGTCGCCTTCGTAGACCACTGACACGGCAACATACTCAGACTGCTCTGGATGAGGTTCCCGGAACGGCTGGTAATCGGTCTTTACAAGTATAGGACCAAGGCTGAAATTGTCACCATAGTACTCGCCGAAGTCCCTGCTGACTTCTTCGTGGACAATTTTTTCCACCTTGTGGACTAGCTTCTTACGCTTCATTTCACGCACCCTGCTGTTGCTGGTTCCATCATAAACCAACCGCAAGAGGGGGTACAGCGAACCAACCCGCTCACTCCTGCGCCAGCAGCCAATCCAACAGTGCGTCGGTGAAGGCGTCGCCATAGCCGGGGCCGTGGGTGCTGCCCTGGCCAGCCCACAGCTCGACGGTTATGCCCTCGGCGCAGCCCACCGGGAAGGCGTAGGTGAGCGTCTCGGGTCCCTCTATGTCGTCGTCCAGGTCTACGCCCAACCCGTAAGCAACCGACTGCACGTTGCAGCCGGCTCGCGCTCCCCATCGGTGGAACATGTCCTCGGCACCAGCGTACCCCGGCCCGTCTCTGCCTTCGGCGCCCGGCTCTCCTTCGACGCCATCGAAAAGCACCACCGCATCATCGGTGCCGTGGATGTGCAGCACAGATACCGGGACCGCGCTCTCGCAGTCGGTGTCGTCAACGTAGCTGGTTCCGGCCAGGCTGGCGACGGCGCGAAGGCCGGGCAGTCCCTTGCAGGCTATGTGGTAGGCCATGAAGCCGCCGTTGGAGTAGCCGAAGAGGTAGACCGGGCCAAAGTCCTTGAGCATCTGGGCTTCGATGATGATGTGGGACAGATAAGTGTAGTCATCCTGACTGGCCTTGCCGGAGCTGGCGCCTGGGTCAGTGGGGTTCCAGAAGCGCTGGCCGTCCTCGTTACGGATGCCGTTAGGGAGGATGAGGCCGAACCCTTCGTCGAGCACCTGCTCGTGAAAGGGCACATAAAGGGCGTGGTCGGCGGAGTTTCCCCCGAACCCGTGGAGGGAGACGATGAGTGGGTTTCCTTCAATGGGTTCCAGAGGCATGACGAGGACCGCGGGTTCCTTCCGGTCAGGGTGGTCTATGTAATAGACCTCGCCGCCAGCCGACTCTGCCAGATTGACAGTCCTTTCCACATCGGTTCCTTCCAGCAGCTTCACCCTTTTGTCCATGCCCGTGAACCACTTCTCTATGGCGGGTAAGACCAATTCTAACTGCGAGGCAATTTTCTCCAGTTCCCGCAACCGCGAGTCCAGGTCGTCGAAACGCCGATTATTGCGGGCCTGGCCTTCTTCGAGGGCGGCAAGCTGCTGTTCCTGACTTGTATCTAAATCAGTGGCGGCCTCGCGCTCAATTCTATCGGCGATTTTGGCAGCCTCTTGGTCACGGAAATAGTCGACTTGCCGCTGCCGCAGGTCAATCAGTTCCCATTGCAGTGTTGCGTTTTCCTCCTGTAGAGCTTCCAATGATTCTTCAAGAGAATGCACCTTGGCTTCAAGAGTCAGCACCTTCTCACTGGTGGCGGCATCCGAGTTCCCACTGCAGGCGGACAGGAAAGCGGCCAGCAATACGCAGGCCGCTATCAGACCAAGATGCCACCACGCTTTGGCGACGCCGGTATTTCCCATTGGTTACGACAGGAACTCCAGCGCCGTCTTGATGAACTCGTCGGGCTTCTCCACCTGGGGGGAGTGGCCGCAGTTTTCGATGACCACCAGATCGGAGCCGGGGATGCTTTCCTGGTAGATGCTGCCGCACTCGACGGGGACGATGCGGTCCTGGCGGCCCCAGACCATGCGGGTGGGGACGTTGACGCGCTTGAGCAGGCCGCCGGCCAGGCGCGGGTCGTGCATATAGGGCTTCCAGGTGAGGCGCACCGCCATCTCTCGGTTCAGGTCGGCGGTGAGCTGCTCTTCCGGAGAAAGCTCGCGGCCATAGATGGCGTCGTAGTCCGGCACCTGGCTGGCGTCGTGGAACTGCAACTCCAGCACCTGGGCCGGGCTGATGATGAAGATGTCGGTGATTTCGCCCTCGCGCGGCTTGACGCCGGCTGCGCCCACCAGCATCAGCTTGCCGACGGCGTTGGTGCAGGTGGCAACCAGCTCAGCGGCAATCCACCCGCCCATGGAGAAGCCGATGGTGCGCACTTTTTCGAGTCCCAAGGTGTCCAGGTACCAAGTGTAGAAGGCGGCCATGTCGGGTATGGATTCCAGCCAATCGGGACGGGGCGACTTGCCATAGCCGGGGTGCGACGGGTAGTAGACGGTGTAGTGTTCGGCCAGGGCGTCGACGGAGCGGATCCAGCCGCTATTGCCGCCAGCGCCGTGCAGCAGCAACAAGGGATCGCCGCTGCCGCCCTTCAGGGTGTGGACTCCGACTCCACCAACATCAACAATTTCCTCGGTAAACGCGGGCATGACTGTTCTCCTGATTTTTGTTTTCAACTCTGGGGGAATGTCTGAATCAGGATTCGCCGGATTAAAGGATTTTCAGGATTGGAACCTTTCATCCCGTTAATCCCATACTCCTGAAAATCCTGATTCGGACAATTCTCTAGGGGGCCTTCTGGAAGGGATCGGTCAGTTCCAGTTCCTCGCCGATTTCGCGGAGGGCGGGCAGCACTTCCTCGCCCATCAGCTTTAGGCAGTTCATAGTGTCGGCGTGGGTGGTGTCGCCGTCGTTGGTCCAGATGCCGAGAATGCCGGGGCGAAGCTGGCCCAGCACGTCGCGCAGCTTGCGGACTACGGTTTCCGGGCTGCCGACAATCCAGCGGTTGGAGTCCAGTATCTCGTCGTAGGTGGCCGTTTCCAAGCCCAGGCCGAGGAAGGGGTCCTTGCGGACGCGGCCCTGGTAGCGAGCGACGCGGGGATCCTTGACGCTGCCGCTGTATCCGATGGGCATCATGTAGTCGCGGGGCATGGGGACGCGGCCCACGCCCACGTTGCCGGTGAGGAAGCCCTTGGCCGCCTCATAAGCCTTCTCGTCGGTATCCTGCACATGGATGCGGCAGAGGTAGCCGAAGTGCTCCGGGCCGGGTTCGTAGCCGTTCTCGCGGGCCGTCTCGGTGTAGATGGACATCATGTCCTGGGTGCCTTGCGGGTCTGTCTCCAGGTAGATGTAGGGGTAGTGACGCTCGGCGGCCCACACCAGCGTCTCGGGGCTGCCCAGGCCGGGAATCCAGATGGGCGGGTGCGGCTGCTGGATGGGCCGCTCGAAGGGGTTGACCACCCGGAAGTGGTAGTGCTTGCCCTCCCAGCGGAAGGGGCCGGGCTCGGTCCATATCTTGATGAGCAGGTCGTGGGCTTCCTCGAAGCGCTCGCGGTTGAACAGCGGGTTGACGTTGGCGGCCAGGCTCTCGACGCCGGTGCCGCGCACGAATCCCGACACCAGCCGCCCGCCGGAAATCATGTCAATCTCGGCCAGCTCTTCGGCAAGCCGCTGCGGATTGTCGAACACCGGCAGGGGATTGCCCAGCAGCACGATCTTGGGCGTCTTGGTGTTGCGGGCGAGGATGGCGGCCTCCAGGTTCATGGTGGCGCCGAGGCAGGTGGGGGTGTTGTGATGCTCGTTGAGCATCAGGCCGTCGAAGCCTACTTCCTCACAATACTCGTACTCGTCCAGGTACTCGTTGTACTGCCGCGAGCCGACCATCGGGTCGAAGTTGCTGTTGGAGAAAGTCAGCCGCACCGCCTGATTGGGGCTGTTGCGAACATCCTCCTCCGTATAGTTGGTATAGGCCCGCTCGGTAAACCGCATCAGGAACATTGCATTCGTCTCCTATGGTTGTCTCACAGCGAGGCTAGTAGTTTCCAATCCAGCGAACACGGGGATAGGAACCTTGGGCCGCCCGGTAAAAGGGCCGGTCGGCAGTCCAGAACTCGCAGTCCAGCGATTCGGCGAGCGCAAGGTAGTGGGAATCGTAAGCCAGCCTCTGATTGAGTTCCACAGCCAAGTCTATGGCGCGGTTGTGCAGGGGCCGGGATGGGCGCAATTCAATGTCCAATCCATAGAACCTGGTAATCAACCGTTTTGTGCTGTCGCTGGTCAGGAATCCTTCTTGTATCTTTTTGCGAAATGCGGAAGCTACCTTTGATGGCATAAAATCCGGGGCCACCAACTCAATTCCGGTGTTTTTCCACGAACTGGCTAGAGTTCTGGCCCGGGTGGCTAGCGGCTCCCAAACCAACAGCATTACCGCCAAACTTGCGTCAATTACTACCATACCCTTCAATATCTCTGTACCTTTCCTCTCTCGCCTCGCGGATTAAATCCGCTGCGCTGGTGGAGCTAATGCGGCCTTGAGTTATTTCGTCGCACTCAGCAAACAGCTTTTCCAAGGTTTTCATGGATTCTTCTTTAGAATTTTCCACTCTCCAGCGCACCGTTCCTTCGCCATTGACTTCCCACACCTCCTTCTGTCCACGAGCAGGGTCATGAGCGGCATCGTATGGTATTTGACGCTCGAAAATAGAAAGCCAGCGCTCTCTTGCTTTCTTAGGACTTTCCTCGGCAGTCGCGGACTTTTCCCCATAAAGCAAAACAGTCAAGCCCGCCTTCGCTTTGGCAGAGGCAATGCAAAATTGCTCCAGGCTCATGCCGCTCAGCGCAGCAGCATCCTTCAACAACTGCTCCGTTTCTGCATCAAGGGCTAAGCTGATGCTCTTGTTTTCATCGCTCATTGCCGCTCCGTTGAGAGGGCCGAATTGTGGCTGGGCCGCAACCTATCCTACCCCCGCGCCTATCAAGGGTCAAGGAACGCCGGCCACAGCAGTCGCCCCCAAGCCGGGGGCTGTCGTGTGCTATATTGAATGTACTAATCCGCAGCGGAGGGCCGGGCTATATGGCCTGGCCGTATCAACCCGCAAGCACTGTTGAGGTTCCTTGTCTATGCCCAAAGTTCTAGTTTCAGACCCTATAGGCCCCGAAGGTGTTTCCCTGCTGCAGACCGGGGCTGACGTAGACGTAAAGACGGGCATGAAGCCCGCCGAACTGCTGGACACCGTGGGGGGCTATGACGCACTGGTGGTCCGCAGCGAGACCAAGGTCAACCGCGACGTAATCGAGGCCGGCAAGAAGTTGCAGGTCATTGCCCGCGCCGGTATCGGGGTGGACAACATCGACCTGGAAGCCGCCACCGGCGCAGGCATCGCCGTGGTCAACGCCCCCACCGGCAACACCGTGGCCGCCGCCGAGCACACCGTCGCCCTGATGCTGGCCTTGGCCCGCAACGTGCCCGGCGCTCATCACTCGCTGCAATCGGGCGAGTGGCGGCGCAGCGCCTTCATGGGCGTGGAAGTGCGTGACAAGACCCTGGGCATCTGCGGCCTAGGCAGAGTCGGCACCGAGGTCGCCCGCCGCGCCCAGCCCTTCGGTATGCGGCTGGTGGGCTACGATCCCTTCGTCGCTCCCGATTACGCCCGCCGCATCGGCGTCGAGCTGCTGTCGCTGGACGAGCTGCTGGCCGAGTCGGACTTCGTAACCCTGCATACCCCGCTGACCGAAGGCACCCGGGGAATGCTGGGAATGCGGCAGATTGAGAACATCAAGCCGGGCGCCCGCATCATCAACGTGGCCCGGGGCGAGCTGGTGGACGAGTCCGCGCTGCTGGCCGGGCTGGAGTCGGGCAAACTGAGCGGTGTGGCGCTGGACGTCTTCGCCAAGGAGCCGCCCGATCCAAGCCCGCTGTTGGAGCACCCCAAGGCCATCGTCACGCCCCACCTGGGCGCGTCCACCCGGGAGGCGCAGCGCGAGGTCGCCATCGAGGCCGCCGAGCAGGTGCTGGCGGTGCTCAATGGTGAACCGGCCCGCAACACCGTCAACGCCCCCTTCGTCGCGCCGGAGGTCCACGAGGTGCTGGCCCCCTACGTTCCGGCGGCTTCCATGGTGGGCAAGCTGCTGGGGTTCCTGTCCGACGGGCAGGTCACCGGCGTAACCGTCAGCTACGAGGGAGAAATCGCGCACCACGACTGCCGGATGCTGCAAGCGGCGGTGCTGGCCGGGCTGCTGGGGCCGGTGAGCACGGTCAACGTCAACCTGATTAACGCCCCGGTGATGGCCCGTGAGCGGGGCTGGAACGTCACCGAGCAGAGCAACCGGGTGTCGCGGGAGTACGCCAGCCTCATCTCCGCCACCCTGCACACCAGGACGACCGGGTTCGCCAACGGCAGCCTGACCCTGGCCGCCACCTCCATGCGCAACGAGACCCACATCGTCAAGTTCAACGACTACTGGATGGACATCGTACCCAACACGCCCTACCTGTTGTTCGTGGACAACCGCGACCAGCCCGGCTCCATCGGCGCGGTGGGCACCATCGCTGGCCGCCACAACATCAACATCAGCTTCATGGGCGTGGGCCGCATCCGGCTACGGGGCCAGGCCATGATGGTCATCGGCCTCGACGACCCGGTGCCGCCCCACGTGATGGACGAAATCCGCGCCCTGTCCCACATCGAAAGCGCCCGCCTGGCCACGCTGGCGGGGTAGCGTAGTTCCCTCCCCCTCGAGGGGGAGGGTTAGGGTGGTATTCACATCTCCGAGCCCCCGAGACGTAGAGGAAGGGGGGGT
>VXOI01000110.1 GCA_009840175.1 Chloroflexota bacterium
GCATCAAGTGCTGGGCCAGGCTATCGAGGTTCGCTACGAGGAGCGGGAGGGGCGGCTGATTGCCACCGGATTGCGGGATTGAATTGGCGGGCGAGGGAAAGCCGACACCTCTTTACGCCAACTCCTCGGCGTCATTGATGTAGCCGGCTGTCTCTATGATGCGCCGCTCGGTGTCGGGCGAAGCGCAGCGCCCATTGTAAAAGCACTGCCCGTGCAATTGAGAGATTCGGCTGTAGTAGCGGCCCACCAGTGATTTCACTCGTGTGTCCTGCCTTGCCAGAGCATCCAGACCGTCCGAAGTCATGGCTGTCGTCCCGGGTTCCTCGCCCGTCCACGCGAGAATCAAGGCATCCGTGGCCCGCTTGGTGGCGCACCATGCCTTGTCGGCAGCGTCTCTTATATCCCCGGCTGCCAGCCGTTCCAGCGCCGCTTGGTGTTGCGCTCTAGCATCATCGAATATCTCTTTCACATTGTCAGTCGCTACCATCACATTCACTTGCCCCAGACATAGTATAGACATTATAACCCCTAGCTGAACCGGAAGACCCGCACAGCCACGGCGGCGGTGGCTGCGGCCCAGGCGGCCAGGGCGATGAGTTGGGGCCAGGTCTCCCACAGTGGGGAGCTGTTGATGGCTACTTCGCGGAGGGCGTCGAGCATCGGGGTCAAGGGGAGGGCGAGGGAGGCGTAGGGCAGCAGCCAGGGCAGCGAGGCGGTGGAGAAGAAGGTTCCGGCCAGGAACATCATCGGCAGGGCGATGGCGTTTCCCATCCCGGAAGCCGCCGCCGGGTTGCGCGCCCAAGCCGACAGGATGAAGCCGATGTTCAGGAACACCACCGCGCCCAGCAGGACTATGATCCCCACCCACACCAACTGAATGAAGACCGGGTTGCCGTGAATGTCGCCCCCGAAGACGAATACCCCCACGGCCAGGATGATGAGAGCCTGAACCAAGGCCAGCAGCAGGTGGGCGACAATCTCCCCGGCGAAGAACTTCCAAACCGGCAGGGGGGTCACCAGCAGCCGCTTGAGCACCTGCTGGTTGCGGTAAGTGCTGATACGGACGGCGATGGAGATGATGCTGTTGGTCATTATGCCCAGGCCCAACAGTCCCAGCAGCACGGTGTCGAAATAGTCGACCTCCGGTGATTCAATGACCTCGGACGTCACCAGATTTCCGGGGAGGACCGGGAGCCCGGCGGAGCGGAGCTCGATTACGAGACTGTGGACAGCGCCTTCGACGAGCTGGTTTCGCTCGGGGTTGCGCGTTGAATAAATCAGGGTCACAGGCGCCACAGTTCTGGACCGGTTTTCCGCCGCCGGGTCATCCAACCCGACAGGTATGAGCAGCAGGTAGCCCAAGTCGCCGTCGGTGAGCCTTTGGCGGGCTTCCTCAAGGGAGCCGATGGCTTCCGCGTCCAGGTCTTCCAGCTCCAGGAAGGCGACGGTGCTCAGATGCTCCCGCAGCAGTTCAGCCTTGGGGCCGCCGGAGTAGTCGGCCACCGCCAGTCTGGTGGGAGAGACGCCTCGGAAGTCGAACAGGCCGAAGACCACCACCAGCAGTAGGGGGAAGAGCAAAGCCCAGAACAGCCCCTGCCGGTTGCGCGCCATCATCTTCAGGTTTGCCAGGGTGATTGCCAGCAATAGTGGCCTCTGCCTTCAGGTACGGGTCAGTTCGATGAAGACGTCTTCCAGGGTTACCGGGGTGATTTCCAGTTGCTCCAGGACGACGCCAGTGCGCCCAACCTCGTCCAGCAGGTTTTGTAGGCCAGTAGGGTCGTTGTGCAACCGCAAAAGACAGGTATTTTCATTGACAATAGGGGCCGCTTCGACGCGACGGCCAAGCGCCTCCAGTTGCTCCCCGGTCAGCGGGCCGGCGGTGACCAACCTGACGGCATAGGAAGCCTCGATGCGATTGATGAGATCGCGGGGCGCGCCCGAGGCCAGCAGCCGACCGTGGTTGATGATGGCAAGCCGGTCGCAGTGCTCCTCGGCTTCCTCCATGTAGTGGGTGGTGACGATGACCGTCGCGCCACGGTCGCGGACCTGGCGCACCAGCGCCCACAGGTCGCGGCGCGATACGGGGTCGAGGCCGGTGGTCGGTTCGTCGAGGATGACCAGCTCCGGGTCATTGACCAGGCTGGCGGCCAGCGCGAAGCGCTGCTGCTCACCACCGGAAAGCTGCCGGATGCGGCGTCGGGCCTTGTCGGCCAGTCCCACCAGCTCCAGTAGTTCCACTGGCGGCAGGCGACGGGCGTAGAAGCTGCCCAGGAGGGATAGAATTTCGCGGAGAGTGAGGTATTCGTAGTAGGAGGATGCCTGCAACTGGACGCCTGTGCGGTCCTTGATCTCGCGGCTGCGGGTTGCGCTGTCCAGCCCCAGCACGGTTACGCGGCCGGAGTCGGGCTGTTGAAGGCCCTCGACGATTTCCAGGGTGGTGGTCTTGCCTGCCCCGTTTGGCCCCAGCAGACCGAAAATCTCTCCCCGCTTGACGGAAAAGGAAAGATGGTCAACGGCGACGACATCGCCGTACCGCTTGACCAACTCTTCTACCTGCAAGGCTAGGGGCATGACAGCACAGAATCATATCACAGGGCGCTGCGCACTGGTTTGTCGGCTTGCCGCCCCCTCACGAACGTCCTGCTCTTCCCAAGGCGCAAGTGTCAGTAGCGGTTGTCCTCCGCTGCGGATGGACAGGGGTGGAGAGGAGATCCGATGTTTGCGTTATAATGGGCGAAGGAACGGCTTGTGATAAGAAGGTGCTGGTGAGGAATCAGGCTTAACAACCCGGCGTTATAGAACTGCGACATTGCCATCAGTCAGACCGGGAGGCGCGAGTATTGGCCAGAGTGGTTGAGAAGACTCAGGTTGCCCCGGCTAACGGCGTGGCCGCGCATCTGTGCGATGACGGAGAGCGGCCCGACCCCCGCATACTGATTCGCGCTCCGGTGCTGGTGCTCAATCTGAACTACGTGCCGGTCAACGTCTGTTCCGTCCGGCGCGCCATCGTGATGGTGGACAAGGGCAAAGCAGAACTGCTGGAGCAGCACGATGGCAGTCTGCACACCGTTTCCGGCGAGATCGAAGCCCCGGCCATCATACGGCTGGTGTACCTGGTCAAGCGGCCCTTCCTGCCTCGCAGGCTGTCGAAGAAAGAAGTGTTCCTGCGCGACCGCTTCACCTGCCAGTACTGCGGCAAGAAGGCGCAGGACCTGACCCTCGACCACGTCATACCCCGCCGCCAGAACGGCGCCCACACTTGGGAGAACGTGGTGACGGCGTGCAGCCGCTGCAATCTGCGCAAGGCGGGCCACACCCCGGTAGAGGCCAGGATGAAGCTGCGCAC
>VXOI01000184.1 GCA_009840175.1 Chloroflexota bacterium
GGGCAGAATTTGTTTCATATGTGGTGGGGCGATGTGGTGGGGGTGGTCCAACCCCCCCCCCTACACGGCGCAAACCACCCGAAACGGAACGCTACCTTCCTGTTGAATAAGTCAAAGGGCGTAGAGAATACTCCCTACGCCCTCTGCGTCATTCGTATAGAAACCCCCGCCTAGTGCATCGGCGAGAAGCTGGCCGGGATCATGATCTTGTTCTCCTGCGAGACTCGCCCCGGCGCCCCGCTCGGCCACTGGGGAATCTTGCTGGCCGCGGCGCGGACCTCGGCGCGATGGTTCAGGTCCTTGTAGGGCCAGATGTGCATCCACTTGTTCAGCCCGCCGAACTCGGTGTGCATCCCGGCCGCCAGCGGCGAGAACTCCTCCCGGTAGGGCAGCGACTCCGCCCAGCGTCGCAGCAGCTCCGGCATCGAGCCGGGCTGGTACGTGTAGGTCCGCATCTCGTAGATGTTGCCCAGTTCCTGGTCTCCGCCCATCGGGCGCATGAACGGGGCGGGCTGCCAGACCTCGGCGTTCATGTTCAGGATGTTGCCGGGCGTAATCTTCGGGGGCCAGTTGGGCTCCTTGCTGGCCGCCGCCCGTATCTTGGCCCGCTCTTCCAGGCTCTCGTAGCCCCAGACGTGGATGATCTGGTTCAGCGGCCCGATGTCGGTGTGCCAGAAGGCCGCGATGGGCGAATACTTTTCCCGGTAGGGCAGGGCTTCGGCAAAGGCTTCCTCGGCCTGCGGCACCGCGCCCGGCTTCAGGTCGTAGGTGCGAACTTCGTATATCATGCGCTCTCCTCAACATTGACGGCATACTGCCGGATGCGGGCAGTGTATCAACCGCACAAGAGGGCGGCAAGCACAGGCTGGATAAGCAGGGCAATCGTGTCTTAACCGAAGTTGTGCCTTTCTGGTTCAGCGCTGCCGTCATTCCTGCGAAAGCAGGAATCCAGTGGCCAACTGTCTAACTCCTATCAGGATAGAACTTACGCAGTTGGACAAAAATCCCCTCCCCCTTGAGGGGGAGGGTTAGGGTGGGGGTGAACCCTCGCATCAGACACCGTTTCCAACTGCCTAACTCCTATCAGGATATTCTCCAATCCTGCTAATCCTTTAATCCAGTGAATCCTGACTCATACAACTGCGCCGTACCTTCTTGCGAACATTAGTGCTATTACGCTATCATCGTCTCAGGCAATCCCGAATCACACCCGGAGGACGCAACCCAACCCCCATGAAACCCGCTACCCGAATACCCCACCCGACCACGGCAATCCCCCAAACCCCAGCCCAGCCAAAACGGCAGAAAATGGCACACTTTGTCAGCGAAAACAGCTTTTTCCCCGAATCCCTGCCAACACACCCAGCCCGGCCAACCCAAATGCAAAAAAGAAAATCAGCGAAATCCCTTAATCAGACGAATCACAGTTCAGACAACCCCTCATCCTGTATATCCTGTACATCCATGTAAATCAAAAGAAAAGGAGCCATCACCCATGTCCCTCTCCCAGCTCCGCAGCGAAGTCAACTCCATCAAGCGCAAGCTCGTCCGCGAACTCCGCGTCGTCCGCGCCCGCCGCGTCGCCGAGGATTACTGCGGCCTTTGGAAAGACCTCGTGGCCCGCAAGAAGCTCCCGCCCGACCCTTTCCGTCTCCTCCTGAACCTGCGCAAGCACACCAAGAATCCCGGGGACTTCGCCCGCGCCGAAGATTACCTCAATCAGTGCTATGACCGCCGCCACCTGCCCTACCCCGATGCAATCCTCTTCCGCCTCCTGCCCAGGGAAGCCGGCATGGGCCTCATATCCTACCGGACCCCCGACCCGGTCGAGTACTGAACACGAAACCCTCCCGCCCGGTCATTGTCTCTTATAATCATTGGTGCTGACCGCTAAATTACGGAGGTACGCCCCATGACCCAACCGGCAGGCTCCGGTTCCCGCTTCCGCGAGGAGGCTCAAGAACTGGGCCGCATCGAACGCCCGGCGGCAGAGCAGTACCGGGGCCGCCGCAAGCTGCTGCTGGTCCCGCTGGTGTACAGTCCCGCTCCCGACGACCCTGAGGGTGCCGCCGCCCTGCAAAACTACTGGGAGCAGATGCAGACCCAGGTGGCCGCCCTCGAAAACGCCCTCGGCGGCTTGCGGCACATCTACCACGAAACCATCACCGCCAGCGAAGAGGAAGGCATGGAGCAGCTTCAGGCCGGCGACCGCCGCAGCCACGCCTTCGTCTCCGGCAAACGCGAGTCCGGCGCAGCCCTGGAGGCCACCGACGATATGGAAGTCCTCCTGGAAACCCTCGACTTGCAGCGCTGCCTGATGATTCCCCTGACCAGCCCATCCGTGGCGTCCCGGCTCCAGGAGTGGCATTCCGAGGCCAACCGCCGCCGCTACGAACACATCGCCGCCCGCATAGACGAGACGCTGCCTGATGACGGCGTCGGTCTCCTGCTCATCAGCGAGCGCCACCAGGTGCAGTTCCCCTCCGACATAGAGGTCTTCTACGTCTCTCCGCCCGCCCTCGACGAGTTCCGCCGCTGGCTCCAGAACTGGGCAGCCCGTGCTCCCCGTTTCCACGGGGAGCAGGCCGCCCCAGTGGACGCCTGTTCTGATATTGAAGAGGGTGGCGAGTGAATAAAATCCCCTCTCCCTCTGGGAGAGGGTTAGGGTGAGGGCGTCCCCACTCATCGTCAATTGACACCCCGCCGGGCTGATAACATACTGACAATCAATCGGCAAGAGAGCTAAACGGCCAAAAGAGTCGAGACAGGGGGCGCATGATGGAGCGCGAATTTTTCTTCTTCACCGAAATGGGCTACACCGCCTATCCGCAGGATGAAGCCAGGGAGATGGGCTATAACAACCTGATGTTCCCCAACGAGCACTTCAGCCCGGAGAAGGCCCAGGAACTCTACGGGATGTACTTCGACGAGTTGCAGTACTGCACCGAGGCGGGCTTCGACGGCGTGATGATCAACGAACATCACAACAACCCCCTGTGCATGATGCCCTCGGTCAACGTCATCGGCTCGGTGCTGGCCTCCCGGACGAAGCAGGGCAAGATAGTGTTCCTGGGCAACGTGCTGCCCATCCACGACAACCCCCTGCGAGTCGCTGAGGAAATCGCCATGATAGACATCCTCTCCGGCGGACGGGTGGTTTGCGGCTTCGTCCGGGGCATTGGCCAGGAGAGCATGGCCACCAACACCAACCCGCTCTACAACCGCGAGCGCTTCGACGAAGCCCACAACGTCATCGTGGATGCCTGGACCAAGCCCGGCCCCTTCCGCTACGAGGGCAAGCACTACCACTACCGCGTCGTCAACCCCTGGGT
>VXOI01000084.1 GCA_009840175.1 Chloroflexota bacterium
GCGCCCATCTTGCGCCAGTCGGCCACTTCCTCGGCCCAGTCCTCGGGGGAGTTGCCAGCAGTCTTGAGGCGTCCGTCAAGGCCGAGTTCGGAGGGGTCGCGCCCGTACTCGGCCATGTAGCCATGCACCTTCTCCTGCAAGGCATAGCCGGCTTCGTCGGGGCCGAAGTTGGGACACCATCCGTCGGCGATGCGGGCGACGCGGCGCAGGGCGACGTCGGGCGGGATGGGGGCGGCAGGACTGCCGACGCCCAGCCAGACCGGGATAGGCCGCTGCACCGGCAGGGGGTTGATGCCGGCGTGGGTGATGTCGTGCCACTTGCCGTGGAAGTCCACCGACTCGTTGGTCCAAAGCTGGCGCATTACCTCGATTTGTTCGGCGCTGCGGGCGCCGCGGTCCTGGAAGTTCATGCCCAGCGCTTCGTACTCGACGAAGTTCCAGCCGACGCCAATACCAAGGCGCAGCCTGCCGCTGCAGAGAACATCTATCTCGGCGGCCTGCTTGGCAACCAGAGCGGTCTGCCGCTGCGGCAGGATGAGGATGCCGGTCATCAGGCCCATGCCGGGGGCGACGGCGGCAAGGTAGCCCATAGTGGTCAGCGACTCATGCACCACCGACTCGTGGTTGTACATACCGAAGAGGGGATGGTCGTAGGCGCTGGCGTCCGCGCCGAGGACGTGGTCGGCGATGAAGAGGTAAGAGTATCCCATATCCTGGGCGGCCTGGGCGAAGTCGCGGATGGCCGCAACATCAGGCTCGATTTCGGTCTGGGGGAAGATGACTCCGATTTCCATGGGTGCTCCGAATCAGAAATTATCCTGGCACGTTTATAGCAAGAAAACCCTGGAGCGAGAGGAAAGGTCGCCTCTCGCCTCCATTCTACCCCAGCAAGCGGGACTTCTGCGTTTCAAACTCCTCGCGGGTGAGGTAGCCCTGGTCGAGGAGGCGGGCCAGGCGCTCGAGGTCGCCGACGACCGATGTGGTGTTGGCGGCAGGGTCCTGGGCTACGGCGCGGTCAACCCTCCGGGCGTCGGTTACGCCGCAGAGGCCCATGGCTACGCTCAGCTCGTTGCGCAGGATCTCAAGGCAGTGAGTGAGACCCGCTTCGCCAGCGACTGAGAGGCCCCAGAAGATGGGACGGCCAACGAAGGTGGCCTTCGCGCCGAGGGCAAGCGCCTTCAGCACATCGGCGCCCCTGCGGACTCCGCCGTCGAGGTAGACTTCCAAGCGGTCGCCCACGGCGTCGGCGATGGAGGGCAGCATATCTATGGAGCCTTCGGTGCCTTGCAGGGCGTGGCCGCCGTGGTTGGAGACCACCAACGCCTCGGCCCCGTTCTCCACGCAGAGACGGGCGTCCTCGGCAGTCTGGATGCCCTTGACCACCAAAGGCATGGTGGTAATGGAGCGCAGCCATTCCAGGTCGCGCCAGTTCAGGCCGTGTTCGAAGCTTTCCGAGAAGTTGCCTTGGTTGGGAAGGTTAGGCAGCTCGATACCGTCGAAGTTCTTGAGGATGCGCTCCTGGTCCAGGATGTAGGCGTAGCGGTATTCGCGCTCGCGGGAGTTGGCGCCGAGATTGTCCACGGTGAGCATCATGGCAGTGTACCCGGCGTTTTCGGCGCGGCGCACCAGGATCTCGGTCAGCTCGCGGTCCTGGAAGAAGTAGAGTTGGAACCAGAGCGGGTTGTCGGCGACCTCGGCCACCTCTTCGATGCTGTAGCTGGAGGCGGTGCTGAGACCCATGATGGTATCGGCGGCAGCGGCGGCGCGGGCTGAGGCCAGCTCGCCGGCCGGGTGGGCGCGCTGATGGGTGCCGGTGGGAGCCAGCATGACCGGCATACTGATGCGCTGACCCAAGACTTCGGTGGACAGGTCTTTCTCGCTGACATCAACCAAGACGCGGGGACGCAGCTTGACAGCTTCCATGGCGCGCACGTTGGCGGTGTTGGTGGTCCAGTCGTGGGCGTCGAGATCACCGAAAAGACGGTCGAACAGCGCCTTGGGCATGGTCTCCTTGGCGCGGGCTTCGTAGTCGTTGATGGTAAGCAAAGAGTTCTGCGTAGTCATGGTTTTCTCCTAACGGACGGATTAGCAATTGGGAGCGAGGGCCGTCAGTCTGACCCTTCCGCATCGGGCGGGGGAGGAGTGCGCAGCCGTGAATACAGATACCCAGCCAGGCACAGGGCAGCGACGGCCAACAGCAGGTTGGCGATTACCGGGCCGGTAACACGGCTTACGAACATATAGAGGAGAAAGCCTCCGGTCAATACCGGAAGCATCATGAAGAGTACCGCCATTGCTCCAGCAGCCTGCAAAACAACAGCGCCAATCTGCGGGAACATACCGGGCGTCGCCACCCGGCCCTGCTCCATCAGCCCCGATTGCGGGACTCCGACGACTTCTGACCAGTTCCGCCTGATGCGGAGAAACAGCAGGACATAGGCAATGCCGCCAACAACGAGGGCATACTGCCAGAAGTCAACCAGAAAGAAGAGAAAGAAGAAGAGCGTGGCGACGGAGCCAGCGATAAAGCCCAGAAAACCCAGGGCGGCAATGGGCAACGCTTCCTTGATCGCTTTGCTGTTAGCCCTGATTACGGCCCTGGTTCGGACATACTCGAAGATGCCCAGCACAGCCAGGCCGCAAAGGGCAATTCCAATCCAAACAGCGGCTTCGAGCATCTTTTCATGGCCGCAGCGGCCGGGCTGCTTGACGCGCCCTGTTGAGTTCCGACCGCCCCGCCGGGCTGCGCCGGATGCCGCATAAAGACTAATTGTAACAGCAGCCTGGGATACTTCCGGGGGCGGCGAGGCGTCAGAGGGTGTGAAGGGCGGGGATGACCTCTTTGCCTACCAGGTCTATATGCTCCAGCACCTCGCTCTGGGACATTTCAGGGTAGAACAGGCGGATAGCTACATCGGTGAAGCCCATCTGGTGATAGGCGGCAATCTGCTCTATGCACTCTTCGGGGCCGCCCACAAGGAAGGTATCGTCCATCAGCGTTTCAAGATCGCCGGTAACCTTGCGGGTCAACTCGCCGTCGGTGCCGTGCAGTCCGTGCTGGGCATAGACCTCATATTTCGTGGCGAAATTTGCCTGGGCTCTAGCCAGGGCCTCTTCGCGGGTAGGAGCACAGTAAAACTCACGGACGATGACCATGTCCTCGGGCTTATCGTGGCCGTTGGCTTCCAGGGTACGGTGATACAGGTCAATCTGGTGGCGGATGGACTCGTTGGACTGAGCCGGGCCGACATACAGGATTTCGCCCTCGCGCCCGACGCGCTCCACGGCCGGGTCGCTCATGGCCGCCTGCCAGACCTTGGGGTAAGGC
>VXOI01000210.1 GCA_009840175.1 Chloroflexota bacterium
CGGGCCGCCTGCTCCGCCGGTATCGCCCCCAGGTGGACCGACAGGTCCATGGGCGCGCCCGTCGCCATCAGCCCTTGGAGGAATCCCGGCGCCAGCGACCTGGGCCACTTGCCCAGGTGCAGGGAGCGAGTCAAGGTTTCGCCAATACGGATGTCGCGGCGGTTGACCTCCACTTCCATTTCCAGGTGTTCATCCCGCTCCACCGGCGAACCCCCCAGGGCGGCGGACAGCCAGAACAGGCGCAGCGCATCTCCCACCAGGGGGAACACCCCCAGCCCGCCCCGGGCCAGCAGCCCGTGGAGCTCGTCCCTGCGGCCGTGCTCGCAGACGGCGTAGAAGCGCCGGTCCAGGATGCCTTCCCTTTTTTCCAGTGTGGTCAACAGCCGCCCGAGGCTGTCGGCGGCCTCGCGGGTCTGCTCCGGCAGGTCCGGGGGCTGGCTCTCGCTCAGCCTGTCCTTCAAGCCCTGCAGCACCGGGGGGTGCTGGCGTACCAGCAGTTGCACCGGGAAGTCCAGGGCGTTCAGGGAACCGGTGAAGGCGCCGAGCCTGGGTTCGTCCAGCTCCAGACCCATCACCTCGCTGACGGCCAGCTTCACCCCGTCCAGCCTTACCGGCCCGTCCTCCTCCAGGTGCGACAGCATGAAGAACAGGTTCAGGTCCGGCGGCGGCTTGGGCGGTTCGGGGACAACTTCGGCCGTTTCCCCCCTGGGTGTCCGGTTGAGGATTGCTTTGATGTTCGGCAATGTCGCTTTCATTTCCTGTTTCCTCCTGTTGGGTGGTGATGGCCTACGGACCGGGCAGGATTGGACTGAGGCCGCCACTGATGAGCACTGCGATGGCCTTGGCCAGCAACACCACCACCAGGCCGACGATTGCCATGACCACGGCGTTTCTCGCCCGGCCCCGGCGGGTCTCCCCCTCGGATCCCTCGGCCATCAGCACGAACCCGGCCCAGACGATGGCGAAGAGGCACAGGCCCACCCCGGCGTAGGCCATGCCGGTGAGCACCGCGTCGATGGCCCCCATCATCAGTTGCTTCTTGTCCTCAGGCGCCCCGGCGGCCACCGACGACAGAGCCTGCCCCGTACTGGATACGGGGGCCGCAACAAAGGCCAGCAGGAGGTTCAACCCGCGCCCTACCACGGCCACCAACTCCACCAGGAGGAATCGCCTACCCCCGTCTGCTCGGCCCTCGGCGGCGGGGGCTTTGGCGGCGGCACGGTGAGGTACCGGAAGGGGTTGTCGGTCCCCACGCCCAGAGCCTCCGCCAAGGGCAGGGTCTCCGGCCTGGTGCGGGTGACCGGGGCACGCTGGTTCTCCACGGCCCGCACGTGCTCCTCGTGATAGACGCGAATGGTGACCGTTCTGGACACCGAACACTCCCCGCAGGAGAGGCTCACCGTGCGCCGGTACACGTCGGTGCGGGCCGGGTGGTGGGTGGTCGTGAGCATGGGCGGCAGCGGCACGTTCAGCGTCGCCGCCAACTCAGCCGTGATTTCCAGGCCGTGGACCGCCTGCCGGTCGGGGACGGGAAGCCTGAAATGGGTTTCGCCTCCCGGAACAAAGTTGGCCGTGGTCCGGTGCGGACCGGCGGCGACGGCCACCGTTCCCGTGATTCCGGTGACGCTGGCGTCCAGGAGCGCCGGAACCGACTGGCTGAAGTGGCCGCCGTAGACCGGCAGGTCCACCTCCTGCCTGGTCTCGCTGATGCACTCCGAGGCGACGACTCCCCTGATGCTGCCCGGCGTCCACTCCAGGGAGGTCATTTCCAGGTCGCACAGCTCTCCATCGGCTGACGGCAGGGGATAGGGAATCTGGTTGCTCTTCAGCGACACCGCCCCGGAGAAGCCCAGTGAGTCCGTCCAGGAGAAGGTGAATGAGGGCTTGGGGCCGTCCAGGGTCAGGTTGTAGCTCTTGCGCTCCCCGGAGTGGAGCACGGAGTTGGCGCCCATCTTCAGGGTTTTGCCGGTCCTGCCGCCGAAGACCCGCACCTTCAGGTCCAGGTCGTGGGCGGCACGGAGGGATACCTGGGCCGTGTTGCCGGACACCGCCAGTCTCTCGATAAATACGCGGCGTCCGGGCACCGGGTCGGGCGGCTCGAAGTAGATTTCGTCCAGCCGCCAGCCCGGGTCCTCGTCGTCCGGGTCGTCGGCCAGGGCCGTTGGGGGCAGGACCAGGACGGTCAGCGCCAGCAGACCGGCCACGGCCAGGAGCTTGTACCAGGGTTTCCGGCTCTGGGTCTCCCGGACATTGGGCGTGGCGGCCTTGCCGCCGTTGGCCCTCTCCGCTCCCCTGGGCCTGCGCTTGCCGAACCAGCTATGGGGCCGGAAGGGGCGGTGCCCTTTGTTCCTCGCTGCCCTGGCCGCCTTGCCCACGCCCGCTGCGGCCTTCTTGACCAGCAGCCGCAGCGGGTCGGGTTTCGCCTCCGGCACCGGCGGGGCCTCGCTGCGGGCCAGTTGGGCCGGGGCTCCGGCGTAGCGCCTGGCCCCCAGGTTGAACTTCAGCAGGTCGGCGGCCACCAGTGGCAGCCCCCGGCCTCCCACCTTCCCCACCGCCAGGGCGATGCCGGTGATGCCGAAGACGACGGCAATGCCCAGCCGGAACTCAGAGGGTCCGAAGGGGAAGTAGCGGAAGGCGCCGTAGGCCAAGGCGCACACCGCCACCACCGCCACGATCTGGGGGAAGGTCAGCCACAGCAGCACCTTGTCCTCGGCCTGCACGTGAGTTGGAACCTCGTGTTCTCTCATTCCTTCCCCTCCTACTTGATCTTCTTGGGATCGGGGACCTTGGGGTCCAGGGGGTTGCCCACCACGGCGTTCATCACCAGCTCGACGACGCCATAGGCGACGAGGGCCAGGACGATGCCCGCCAGGGCGGTCATCATGGCCGCCTTGCCCCGCTCCATCTGGTTGGGCGCGCCCGAGGCGGTCAGGTAGAGGTAGGCGCCGTATATGAAGTAGCCAACGCCCACCACGCCCACCAGCCCCAGCAGGATGCCCACCAGGTTCGATATGGTCTGGGTCAGGTCGTTCATAGATTCGTTCTCCTTTTCTGTCGCTGTTTCTGTCGGTTGGCTGTCAGTCCTGTCGTCGTCCTCGCTACCGGCACACGGCTCCACCTCCCGGGGGTTGCGCTCGGCGCGAACGTGCTCGCGCCGGTGGTTGTCTTATCGGTTGCCATCCGGCTACGGCCCCTGGCTCCTGGGGGTGGGGCCGGTCTGGGCGGCGGGGGTCGCGGTCTGGGCCGCTGAGTTCACCGCGCCCGTGGCGGCGCCGGTGGCGGCACTTGTCGCCGCTGCGGCTGCCGCCGC
>VXOI01000252.1 GCA_009840175.1 Chloroflexota bacterium
CTGTCGGTATTGAGATGGGCAAGGTGAAGCTGGACGTCGTTCTCACCTCGGCTCCGTCGGAGGCCCTGGAGCGCAGCCTGATAAAGGTGATGCAACAGGAAAACGATTACGGCGATACCTTTGACACGGGTGACGAGTGGCGAAACGAGCCCCTCTGGATCCCTGACCGGGAAGCGAAGAACTGGCAACGCACCCATCCCAGGGAGCAAATACGGTGGACGCAGGAAAAGAACCGCAGGACCAACGGCCATTACATCCACGTGGTAAAGCTGGTCAAGTGGTGGTGGCAGACCCAACACCCGGAGCAGGAACACCCGCGCAGCTATCCGCTGGAGCATATCGTCGGCGACTGTTGCCCTGACGGCGTCACCAGCCTTGCCCAGGCCTTTACCGAAACGATGGAACGCATCGCCCGCTACAACCCGGCGGCTGGCTCCCCGGATCGAGGGGTGCCGGAACAGAACGTGCTCAAGCGGATCACGATGGCGGACGCCAGCCGTTTTCAGCAGTTCGCAGTTCAAGCGGCCGCGTTAGCCCGGCGAGCCTGCAACAGCAAGGATGAGGGCGAAAGCGCGAACCTGTGGCGGCAGATTTTCGGAAGCAAGTACACTGTTCGCAAGAGCCAGAGCGGATTCACCCCCCGCAATCAGCCGGGTCAGATAAAGGGCAACCGGTTTGCGTAGTCCCGATAAAGAAAATCGCCTTACCGATGAACTCCGGGCCGGGTTGGCATCCATCGCCAACCTGCCCGGCACCGTCATTCTCGATACACCGGCATGGCGCCCGGAAACCCGGCGCTGGGCCATTCCCTGCCGGATTGCCGCCGACGTGCGGACGGACGGCCCCATACCGGCAGTCACGGAATGGATCGTGGTTGCGGACGACAGCTATCCCAATGGACGCATCGGAGTTTATCCGGCCAAAGTGGGTGGAATAACGCAGACCTTTCCCCACCAGAACTACAACGGCCCCGGCAAGGCCGAAAATCCCTGGCGAAGCGGTCTGTTATGTACTTGGACCAGCGTGGCGTCCCTGCGTCGCAAAGGGTACGACACGGAGCCGGGAGAGCCGGAAAGCAACCTAGCCTGGCACCTTGCACGGGCGCAAGAGTGGCTGGAACTGGCGTCGCGGGGCGAGCTGGACCAGCCCGGGGACCCTTACGAACTGCCTTATGTTCCGCACTGCGGCGATATGAACGCCGCCTTCTGCGAAGGCTCGTCAACCCTGCTCCAGTGGACGGAAGTCGCTACCCAGCATGGAACCGCTGAAGCCAATGTGCTGGACGCCAATCCCCCCACCATCATCGTCACCCGGTTCAACGTCGGGAAACACCATCCGCCGGTTGAACAGGAATGGCGGAAAGATATTGGCGGAAATGAACCTCCGTCATTGATCTGGATTAGGACCAACAGCGTACTCGTTTTGCCGCCCTATCAGATTCCGATGACCTGGGGAGAGCTAAGAGAAGCCTGCCAACTCCAGGGTATAAATCTAGACAGCCTATTGCGTCCGGCAGTAAACAACTTGGCTACCGGTGAAGCAGTGCTCCTAATCGGGTTCCCGATACCGGACGAAATCGCAGGGCCTACCCTGCGTATGCACTGGCTGGCCCTCCTCCTGCCGGAAAAACCCTACCGGCACACTCGGGGATTCCAAAATAGCGAGCGGGGCCGTTGGCTGGCGTACAAGCAATATGCTATTCACGATGCGGCGGCTTTGAACTGGCTGAACACTGAAAACTGGCACCGTGATGAAATTTCCGTTAGAGGCAGATTGAGCGACGCCGCAACCCAACAGCGCATCCTCATCATCGGGGCGGGCTCCATTGGCTCAGCGCTTGCGGAGATGCTGGCCCGCGCTGGCGCTGGGGACATAACCGTCATGGACTCTGATTGCCTGGAAGCGGGTAACTTGGTGCGCCACAACCTGCTGGCAGCAGACATCGGCAACCGGAAGGCATCGTCCCTGGCCGCCAGGCTGGACGCCGCCGCGCTGCACACCGTCGCCACACCGATTGACGCGATGTTTCCGCCCAACCCCGATGATGCGGAACAGTCCCACAATATAGGGAGTTGCGACGTTATCATAGATGCCACCGGGGACGACGCTGCCGTCGCCGCCATGAGCAGCTTTCAATGGATTGGAGACAAGACTTTTGTATCCGTTTCCCTGGGCATGTACGCCCGCCGACTGTTCTGCTTTACCGCCCGCGGGTCCGTCTTCCCCAACGCTGAATTCAGAGAACAGCTCGATCATTGGCTGCGGCTGGAAGGCGAGGAATACAACCTGGACGAACTGCCGCGAGATGGGCCTGGGTGCTGGCATCCCAGACATCCCGCCCGGATTGATGACGTATGGATGCTGACCGCCGCCGCGGTGAAACTCGTCGAGCGGGCAATCGCCGATCCGCCTGGCGCCCCGGTCCTTACAGTGCTGGAACAGCAGACGGACGCAGCCGGTAATTTTGCTGGAATCAGGGACGTTTCACAAAGTGACATGCAAGGGTAGCGAGGAGTTCCGTTCCCCTGACGGACGATTCCGCCTGGTTATCGGCAATAGCCAATTGTCAGGTATGCGCGACCTCTGCTCCAAGTCACACCCCCTGGAAACCGGGGGCGTGCTTACCGGCTATTACAACGCGGGTCTTGATACCGCAATCGTAACCGGCGCCGGCGGGCCTCCGCCGGACTCGGAAAGGGGCAGGACCAGATTCTACCGAGGAACGCTGGGGTTGGGCCAAGCGCTGGCTGACTTATGGCGAAAGAGGGAGTATTACTTGGGCGAATGGCACTATCACCCTGGCGGTTCTGCTCTGCCCAGCGCTGCCGACGTCCGGCAGATGCAAGACATTGCCAGCGACGATAAGGCGCACTGCCCCGAACCAATCCTGCTGGTCATGGGCGAAAATAACGCAGTGACGGCACACGTTTTCCCCAGAAACGAATCGGCGATTGAACTGACAGCGGAATGCGCAACCCGATTCCCGAGAGGCCGTAAATGACCGACCCAACCGGACGCTCTTTTCTCAGCTATCGCCGGAGCCGAGGTGACGAATGCGAACGCCTTGTCGTTGCCCAGCGGGAACGCGGCATCCCTACATGGCGGGATGTTGACGACATGAAATCTGAACCCACAGAGGACGAACTGCGGAGAATCATCCGCGACGGCTCCACCGCCAACGTTGTTCTGTGGATAACGCCGGAAACGGCGGCGTCGCCAATGATAAGGAACGTTGAAGCGCCGGTTGCCTTGGAACGGCATGGAAGGAACGACGGATTCTTCATCGTTCCGGTA
>VXOI01000177.1 GCA_009840175.1 Chloroflexota bacterium
TTGACCCCAACGCCCTGTGGGAGCGCATGGACGCCCACGGGTGGAGCCAGAACGAAACGGCGCGGCGGGCGGGCATCAGCACCGCCATGCTCTCCCAGGTAATGAACGGCAAGCGCATGCCGTCGGGGGACCTGCTGCGGCGGCTGCACGAGGTGCTATTCGCCCCGTCTCCGGCGGAGCTGGTGGCGCCGGTGGAGATCAAGGTCATGGCCTGGAAGAAGGGCGGGAAGAGCGGCGTGGTGATCAAGGGCGCCGGCGGGCCGCGCAGCAATGGCAAACCCGGCGACGGGACCATCCGCGTCGGCGGCCGGGTGCCCTGGGGCGCCGAGGTGGAGTTTGCCTACACCACAGGCTACGACAGCCGCGGCCGGGTGTCGGTGAACCACGTCGTGGACGAGCGGGGCTGCTCCGCCATGCTCAAGCAGCCGGAACGGGACGCCGATTGGCTGCCCTGAGGAGCGCGACCCACCTGGCGCGCTAACAGGCAAAAGGGAAAGCCGCCGCCGACTTGGCGACGGCTTTCGTCGCTTTTCCCGCTTGTGGGCTCTCCGGTCTCAACTATCCTACCCGCTGGAATCCGGGCCGGATACGGGCGCAAATTCCCGTTGACGGCTCAGCGGCCCTCTGTCTCCTTCACGGCCCGTCGTCGTTCCTGGATAGCCCAGGGGTCTCCCGGACGTAGGCGGATGATCTCGTCGTAGTCCTCGATGGCCTTCTCCGGCTGGCCCAGCTCCCGGTGCAGGGTCGCCCGGTTGCGCCGGGAATCAACGTCCTCCGGGTTCAACGCCACCGCCCTCCCGAAGTCCTCCACCGCCAGCTGACGCGCACCCATCTCCGCGTAGGCGTATCCCCGGGCGTGGTACGCCGCCGGGTCCTCCGGCGACAGCTCCACCAGCCGGTCGCAGTCCCGGATGGCCTCCCGGTAATCCCCCAACTCCGCATGGGCAAAGCCCCGGGCCAGGAATGCCCCCACGTTGTCCGGGTCCAGCTCGATGATGGCGTCGAAGTCCCTGATGGCCTTCTCGTGCCGGCCCAGCCGCATCAGCGACGTTCCCCGGCTGTACCGCGCCCGCAGGTCGCCGGGGTCCAGGGCGATCACGCGAGTGTAATCCTCGATGGCCAGTTCGTACTCCTCCAGGCTGGCGTGGTTCACGCCCCGGGCCGCCAGGGTCTCCGCGCTGTCCGGTTCCAGTTCCAGGGAGCGGTCCAGCGCCTCCATGGCCTCTTCGTAACGCCCCAGGCTGCCCAGGGCCACTCCCTTGCCCCGCAGCGACCCGGCGTCGTCCGGGTTCAGGACTAGCGCGGCGTCAAAGTCGACCAGCGCTTCCTGGAACCGTTCCAGGTTGAGCTTGCTGATGCCCCGGGCGTGGCGGGCCAGCGCGTAGTGCTCCTCCAACTCCAGGGCCGCGTCAAAGTCCAGGATGGCCCGCTCCGTCTCCCCCAGGTCGCGGTACGCCATCCCCCGGAAGTAGTGAGCCTCGGGCAGGTCCGGCTCTAGCTCGATGGCCCGGCTCAGGTCTTCCGCCGCTTTGAGATGGTTGCCCAACTCGCCGTAGGTCAGCCCCCGGTTGTAGTAAGGGACAGCGTCATCCGGGTCCAGCAGGATGGCGATATCGAAGTCGCACACCGCCCCGCCCAGGTTGCCCAGCTCAGCGTAACACGCGCCACGGCAGTGGTGGGCCGCCGCGTCGCCGGGCGCCAGCCGGATCGCGGCGTCGTAGTCATCGATGGCGGCCCGGTATTCTTCCAGTTCGGAGTAGGCGTGGGCCCGGTTCAGGTAGGCGCTGGCGTCTCCCGGGTCCAGTTCTATGACCCGGCCGTTGTCCTCCGCCGCCCGGCGGAAGTCCCCCAACTCGCCGTACAGCCAGCCACGGGCGGACAGGGACTTGGCGTCCTGGGGGTTCGCCTCGATGTCCCTGGTCAGCCGTGCGATCATCCGCAGCATTCCCTCCCGGTCCACGCCCTCCATCATCCGCCGGAATTCGCCGGGATCCAGTTCCTCGTGTTCATCGGTCAAGGCGTCGCTCCTTTTTCGTCCGGCCGCTTCATCGGAACTCATTGCTGTCTGCGGGCGGCTGTGGTCTTCAGGCTGCTCCAGGGGGATGCGCGCTGAATGTACATCAATGATGGGGATTCCCTTGCTGAAACGCAACGGCCGGCTGTCAGCGAACTATCTGCCGCCACCCCGCCGACTTGAACTTGGGAAAAGCCGCCGGGAGGCAACTTGTTCCGCTGGTCTGTATCTGCGAAGTTCGCCGCCAACACTCGGGGCCTTGCCGTCAGGTGAGGATCGGAACACTGGTCGCGGCCACCTGTGGAACCCTTTTGGCGTTCCAGCCCTGCGCGGTTCAGTCTCGAATCAGATGGCCCAGGGCCAGGTCGTCGGCCAATTGGCAAAGGGCCAGTATGTGCCCCGCGTTGGGCCTCGCCTGCCCCTCCTTCCAGCGCCGCACGGTTTCCGGGTGGGTGCCCAGGCGCCGGCTGATTTCGGCCCAGGACAGCCCGGACTCCGCCTGTAATCTTTTCAACCGGTCCGGGAAGCCGTCGGGAAAGGCGCGGACCGGTCTTCTCTGGCCGATCAGTTTTCGTGGCATTGGTCGTCCCTCCCTGAAAACAGCTTGGTTGCTCTACAGTGTCGTGATTGCCGAATGCCAAGCAGCGTCAGAGGTTTCTGGCCTTCAACTGAAGCTCCAACTCCGGCGGCGCTCCACCTGGCATCGCCTTCTTCTGGATGTAGATATTCCCCACCGGCGCGTCTTCTTCGCTCGCGTCATAGCGGTAAATGTTCTTGGTTTCCCGCGTTAGCTTGAGGACCACGATAATCGAATCGTTTGCTGGCATATTGATCCTCCAGGGAAGCGCCGAGGTAATGTCTGTTGAACTTTCCATGACCATTATCGCAGATGCAGAAGAGCAAATGGAAATGCACCACCACCCGTTGCGGTTGGCCCCCGTTCTCCCATCGGCTAAAATAATCTACTCCATTATAGCTATGGGTTTATGTTGCGGTTGGCCCCCGTTCTCCCATCGGCTAAAATCCCTGGCCGCATCGATGAACCTGGCCGCGTGTTGCGGTTGGCCCCCGTTCTCCCATCGGCTAAAATCCTGCCAAGATCAAGCAGTTCAAGCGCGCGTTGCGGTTGGCCCCCGTTCTCCCATCGGCTAAAATCCACGTACCAATCCCTAGGTCATTAACACTTATCACTATGCCGCCGATCTAACAACTGAAAAACTCGTAGTTCCAATAAAAATAAAAAAAAAAAATGTGAGGCTGCCGGCGGT
>VXOI01000201.1 GCA_009840175.1 Chloroflexota bacterium
TCACGTTGGGCCAGGGCTGCATCTCTGAAATGCCCTGGCACTGGTCCACGATCTCTTCCAGTGGCGTTCCCCTGCGCAGGTGCAGGGACACCAGCCGGCAGGCCAGCTCGGTCACCCCGTGCTGGAGGCTCCCGGCTTTTCCAAGCGATCCGAAGACCTCAAAGGGCTGGCCGTCTTCGTCCAGGCAGACGGTGACGTAGAGGTTGCCCAGTTCAGTGCTGAGCTTGGTCGTCTCGCTGGGCAGGCTGCGGGGCCTGGGCCGAGTCGTCGTTACAGCCATCACCCACCTCCAGATTCCAGCAGGTAGGGCAGCGCCGGGGCGTAGCGGTCGAAGCAGTTCGCCACCTTGATGGCAAACTCTTTCTCCCTGTCGTCGCCGATGCCCAGCAGCGTCCGGGCGATGGGTTCCTCGCAGTCCTCCTCGGCGAAGGTCACGTTGAGGAAAGAGTCCCGCACCACGTCGGGGAGTTCCTCCCACCGCTCCCGGCTCAGCTTCAGCCCGCCGTGTCCGGCGGTGGAGACCCGCCAGATGCCCTCGGCCAACTCCTCGATGTCCTGGGGACAACCCCAAGGGGTGTGCATCCTGGTTCCGGTCATTGCCTAGCCTCCTTATCCTGTAAATGAGAATCGGGGCCGCCCCGCTGTGGAGACGGCCCCGTGCCTGGGTGTGAGTGATGCGCCTGTCGGCCTACTGATCGCCGTTGTCAGCGGCCTGCGACTCGGCGTCCTGCCGCTGCTGGACCTTGCGGGCGGCCCGCTCCACCAGGGGCGTCAACTCCGAGGCGGGCAGCTCGTCCAGGTCCTTGCCCGTCTGATCCCGCACCACCTGGCGCACCCGCTCTTCGTCGAACCCCTGCGAGACGCCCAAATCCAGCAGGGTCTTGCGCAGGGCCGGGGCCAGGGTGTCGCCGGCGCCGCCACCGGGCTGACCCGCCACGTCGCCGTAGAGGCTATTGCCGAATTGGGCGCCGAAGGTCCTGAGCCCCCGCTTGAGGGCGTCAGTCACGGCGCCTTTGAACGCAGTCTCATGGCCCTCCGCGGTCTCCTCGGCCACCGGCTGGAAGCCCACGTCGGTGCGGGAAGGAGCGCCGGGCACGGTGACCTTCACCGTGGCCGAGTAGGCCCGGATGCGTCGGACCTCGCCGGTCTGGGTGTTCACCTGGTCCAGGTCCCGCAGAGTGACCTCGCCAACCACCTCGTGGCCCCAACCGCCGTGGCCGAAGATGCGGTTCGCCTGGTCGATGACTGTGCGCCCCTCCAGGTAGCTGACGCTCCGGTTGCCCCGGCCCCTGCGCTGGGAGACCAGGCTGGCGTCCAGGGGCTGGCCCAGCTTGTCGGTGACTGAGGCAGGGAGGCTGTCCCACAGGAGGTCGTGGGCGGGGATGGACTCGGCGCCGTGGTGCCCGTTGCCGTTACCGTTCTTGGCGACGCCGTTGGCCGGAACCTGGCCATTGCGCTGGTTGCCGTTGGCGTTGCCGTGCCCGTTGGGGCTGTTCCCGTTCCTGTGCTGGTTACCGTTCTCATTGGACATGACGTTGCTCCTTATCGGTTGTGTTTGGGGGTGTGCCGGAAATGCGGCCTGCACGAAGGCAGAGCCGTAGGCGGGGCGGACGCTCCGTCGAAAGACGCGCAAAGGTGGCCCAGGGGAACGAGTTGGGGAGTGGGTGGAAAAGGAAAGGCCCGCCGGGGAGGGCGGGCCGGTAGAGGAGAAGTTGGGGGAAAGAACTGAACTACCTGGCGGCTTGCGCCGCCAGCGCCAGCAGGCGTTGGAAGAGGGGTGGCCCGTGGGGGTGCTTCGCCAGTTCGCCCACGTCGGCGACGCCCCGGGGCAGGTTGACCACGGCGGCACGCCGTCCCAGAAGTTCCTTGAGAGCCTCTGCAGCCACAGCACCCGCGTCGTCGTTGTCGAAGGCCAGGAAGACCCTGGAGCAGCCCCGGAGCGCCGCCGCCACCTTGTCCATCCCCTGGGTGCCCAGGGCGGCGCAGGCGGGCTGGCCCCAAGCCGCCAGGGTCAGGTAGTCGAAGACACCCTCGGTGAGGACGACACACGGCGGCGCCGGACCCAGTGCGGCTAGGCCCAGCACCGGCTTGTGGCCGGGCACCGCCTGGAAGCGGGGCCTGGCGGCGGAGTCAACCGCCCGCCCGGTGAGCCACCTGACCCGTCTCGAAACCATGTCGGGCACGGTGATGGTCCTTGCGAACCGCTCGGCGCCCCGCTCCAGAAACAGGCCGGAGGCCCGTATCCGGTCTTCACCATAGCCGCCGGCTTGCAGGTACGCCCGCAGGCCGTGACCCGGCGCGTAGCCCAGACCCAGCCGTTGGGCCGTTTCCAGGCCGATCCCCCGCGATGCCAGGTAGTCCATGGCTAGCTGACTGCGCCGCAGTCGCCCGGCGTAGTACCGCATTGCCGCCGTCAGCAGCGCCGGGTCCCTGGGCGGAAGCGCCGCCGGGGGAACCGTCGGTCGCTGGGTTGGAGCAGGCCGGTTGACCGGCGCCGTGGACACCAGGGACGAACCATCGCCCAGCCGCCGGATGGCCTCGGGCAAGGTCAGACCCTCCATCCGCTGCACGAAGTCCAGCACGTCTCCCCTGGAGCCGCAGCCGAAGCAGTAGAACTTTTCCTTGTCGGCGTACACCGTGAAACTTCCCTCGGACTCTTGATGGAAGGGGCAGACCCCCTGCCTCACGCGCCCCTTTCCGCGCAGGGCGACACCGGCAGCCTCGACTGTATCGCCCAGGGGGTTGCGCGCCTTGAGTTCGGCGATATCCGCGGCGGCGTGAGCTGCGACCATCACGCACCCCCTTTCGCCAGGGGCTTCAACCCCCGCAGGCTGCGTCGGGAGACCGTCTTGCCCACCGGCCAGCGCATTCCCAGGACGGCGGCAACCGCCAGCGTTGCGCCGCCCTCAGCAGTGGAGACCAGGACCGCTGCCCGTCCGGTGGCGGGGCTGTAGAGCGTAACGTTGTCCCCGCCAAACCGGCGCCGGGCGATGTCCAGCCACTCGCCGTAGAGCCACCGCAGTTGGGAGTCCGGGGCGTTGGCTGCATCAACCCCGTTGAAAACCGCCAGAGCCCCGTCCAGGTCGCCGGACTGCCTGAGCCGCCGGGCATCGTGGACCGTCTTGACCAGGCTGGGAGCCGGCGCCTCCTGCTTGGCCCCACCGAGGAACAGGGCTGCTAGCAGCCGGTCCACCAGTTCCTCCAACCGGCCTGTAGAAGATGGGGATTCCAGGGTAATCGTCGTCATGGCGTTCCTCCCTGTTGCTGAGTCTGCTG